>JAEYAO010000100.1 GCA_023456105.1 Pseudomonadota bacterium
CGTCCGATCCTCGGGTCGAGCCCGAGGATGACGGCTGTGGGGATGCTGACTGTTCTGTCGCTCGCCGCCTGCGGCGAGCGCGAGGCTGCGCCGACGCCGGCGGAACAGGTGTCGGCCGCGCTACCGACTTCGGATGCGGCGCCCGCCGCGCCGGCCGTGCTGTCGGCGGCCGACCTGCGGCGCGTGTGCCGCGCGGGACTGGCGGCCATCCACGGACAGCAGCCCGGCGCGGTGGCGGTCGACGGCGTCGAAGGGGAGGTGGTCCACGCCTCCTGGCGCGCACCGGTCGACGGCGGCCGCATGCGCGCCGACTGCCGCGTCGACGGCGACCTGATCGTGTGGAAGCCGCTCGACCTTCCTGACGCCGCCCTGGTCCGCTGGATGAACCAGTCCGGCGATCCGGTGATCCGCTATGTCCTGGACGGGCAGCGCATCGCCATCACACAGACTCTCCCCGATGGGACGACGGACCGGTCGGAGTTGACCGTTCCCGCTGAAGAAGAGGCCCGCTGATGCCAGTCGCCAAGGTCAACGGCGTCGAAACCGAGTTCGAGCCCGGGATGTCCGTGCTGCAGGTCGCCGAGCGCGCCGGGCACGAGATCCCGCGCTTCTGCTATCATGAGCGGCTGTCGATCGCCGGCAACTGCCGCATGTGCCTGGTCGAGGTGAAGCCGGGGCCGCCGAAGCCGCAGGCGTCGTGCGCGCTCCCGGCCGCCGAGGGCCAGGAGATATTCACCGACACGCCGATGGTGAAAAAGGCCCGCGAAGGGGTGATGGAGTTCCTGCTCATCAACCACCCGCTGGATTGTCCGATCTGCGACCAGGGCGGCGAGTGCGACCTGCAGGACCAGGCCATGGGCTATGGCCGCGACGGGTCGCGCTACGCCGAGAACAAGCGCGCGGTCGAAAACAAGAACATGGGTCCGACGATCAAGACCTATATGACGCGCTGCATCCAGTGCACGCGCTGCGTCCGCTTCATCACCGAGGTCGCGGGCGTGCCGGACATCGGCATGATCTCGCGCGGCGAGGACGCGGAGATCACCACCTATCTCGAGAAGTCGGTGGGGTCCGAGCTGTCGGGCAACGTCAACGACCTGTGCCCCGTCGGCGCCCTGACGCACCGGCCGTGGCAGTGCCACTACCGGCCCTGGGAGCTGAAGAAGACCGAGACCATCGACGTCATGGACGCGCTCGGCTCCAACATCTCGGCCCAGGCGCGCGGGGCCGAGGTGATGCGGGTGCTGCCGCGCGTGCACGAAGGCATCAACGAGGAGTGGCTGTCCGACAAGAGCCGCTACGTGGTCGACGGCCTGCAGACGCGCCGGCTGGATCGGCCGTGGGTGCGCACGAACGGCAAGCTGCAGCCGGCCAACTGGGACGAGGCGCTGAACGTCGTGGCCGAGAAGCTGAAGGCGGCGTCGCCTGAGCGGATCGGGGTGGTCGCCGGCGACCTGCAGGACGCCGAGTCGATGAAGGCGACGCTGGACCTGTTCCGTGCGCTGGGTTCGGCCAACACCGACTGCCGCCAGGACGGCGCGGCGCTGGGCTACGGCCCCCGCGAGGGCTGGCTGTTCAACTCCGGCCTGCAAGGCATTGAAAACGCGGACGCGGTGC
Source organism: Pseudomonadota bacterium (assembly GCA_023456105.1). Taxonomy (GTDB): domain Bacteria; phylum Pseudomonadota; class Alphaproteobacteria; order Caulobacterales; family Caulobacteraceae; genus Brevundimonas. The sequence goes on from JAEYAO010000100.1 coordinate 1,618, forward strand.
TGCTGGTCGGGGTCAATCCGCGCGTCGAGGCGCCGCTGCTGAACGCGCGCCTGCGCAAGGCCTGGCTGAAGGGCGACATGGAGATCGGCCTGATCGGCGAGGCCGCCGACCTGACCTATGACCATCACTATCTGGGCGCGGGCTCGCGGACCCTGGCCGATCTGCCGAAGGGTGCGCGCGACTTCCTGACGGCCGCCAAGCGCCCGGCGATCATCGTCGGCGCCTCGGCGCTGACCGGCGAGGGCGGCGAGGCGGTGCTGGCGCAGCTGGCCAAGCTGGCGGGCGAGATCGGCGTGATCGCCGATGGGTGGAACGGCTTCAACGTGCTGCATCACGCAGCGGCGCGGGTGGCGGGCCTCGACATGGGCTTTGTGCCCGGCGAGGGCGGGCTCAAGGTTTCGCAGATGCTGAAGCCGGGCGCGCTGGACGTGCTGTTCCTGCTCGGCGCCGACGAGGTCGATCCGACGGGCTCGGACGCCTTCCGCGTCTATCTGGGCAGCCACGGGGACCGGGGCGCGCACGGCGCCGACGTGATCCTGCCGGGCGCGGCCTACACCGAGAAGTCGGGCCTCTACGTCAACACCGAGGGCCGGGTGCAGATGGCCGAGCGCGTGGTCTTCCCCAAGGGCGAGGCCAAGGAGGACTGGGCCATCCTGCGCGCTCTGTCGGCCCGTGTCGGACAGACCCTGCCGTACGACACGCTGGAGCAGCTGCGCGGCAAGCTGATGGGCGATCACCCGACGTTCGGGCGCATCGACTATCTGCCGGCGCCGCAAGCCTTTGATCTCAGCGCTCTCGGTCGTGAGGGCGAGATGGGCGACCGCGCCTTCCGCTCCATCATCGTCGACCCCTATCTGTCCAACCCGATCGCGCGCGCCAGCGCGACCATGGCCGAACTGTCCGCCACGCGGTCGGCGCCGGTCGCGATCGCGGCGGAGTAAGAACACATGGATTCCGTTTCCTTCTGGGCCACGCCGGTCGGCTGGACGCTGATGACGCTGGGCCAGGTGCTGTTGATCACCGTGGGCGTCCTGGTGGCGGTGGCCTTCCTGCTGCTGGCCGACCGCAAAATCTGGGCCGGCGTGCAGATGCGAAAGGGCCCCAATGTGGTGGGCCCCTTTGGCTTGCTGCAGTCCTTCGCCGACATGCTGAAGTTCGTGCTTAAGGAGGTCGTGATCCCGGCCGGCGCGGACAAGACGGTGTTTATCATCGCGCCGATCATCACCGTGATCCTGGCCTTCATGGCCTGGGCCGTGATCCCGTTCGCGCCCGGATGGGTGGTGTCCGACCTGAACGTCGGCATCCTGTACATCTTCGCGGTGTCATCGCTGGGCGTCTACGGCATCATCATGGGCGGCTGGGCGTCAAACTCGAAGTACCCGTTCCTGGGTTCGCTTCGGTCGGCGGCGCAGATGGTGTCCTATGAGGTGTCGCTGGGCCTGATCATCATCAATGTGATCATCCTGGCCGGCACCATGAACCTGTCGCAGATCGTGATGAACCAGCAGGGCATGTTCTGGAACTGGTACGGCTTCGGCGGGGGAGCGGGCACCTGGCCCCTGGTGGTGATCCTGTTCCCGATGTCGATCATCTTCTTCATCTCGGCCCTGGCCGAGACGAACCGTCCGCCGTTCGACCTGCCGGAAGCCGAATCCGAACTCGTGGCCGGCTATCAGGTGGAGTACAGCTCGACGCCGTACCTGCTGTTCATGATGGGCGAGTACGTCAACATCGTCTTCATGTCGGCGATGATCAGCCTCTTGTTCTTCGGCGGCTGGAACCCCGGCGTGCCGCAAGGTTGGCTGGACGCCCTGCCGGGTTGGCTCGAGTACACCATCTACTTCCTGACGTTTGTGGCCAAGACGGTGTTCTGGTTCGCGATGATCTCGATGGTGAAGGCTTTTGTGCCGCGCTATCGTTACGATCAGCTGATGCGACTGGGCTGGAAGATCTTTCTGCCGACCTCGCTGGTCGCGGTGATCATCGTCTCGGCCTGGCGCGTTTTCGTGGTGGGTTCGTGATGCGCGCTCTGCTGATCGCGAGCCTGCTCGCGCCGCTGGCCGCCGCCTGCGCCCAACCCTATGAGGCGATGCCGACCTCCGGCTATCAGTGGCAGCGCCGCCAGGACGCCATCGAGCGGCAGTGGCGCGACACCCAGGTGAAGCCCGAGCAAACCCCCGTGACCGGAGCGCCCGCCGCTCCCAAGGACCGTTTCTGATGTTCACCCGTATCGTCCAGGCGACCAAGGGCGCGATGATGCTGGACGTCATCGGCGCCGTCGGCCTTTCGCTGAAGTACATGGCCCGGCCCAAGGCCACCGTGAACTATCCGTTCGAGCGCAACCCGCAGTCGCCTCGGTTCCGCGGCGAACACGCGCTGCGCCGCTATCCGAACGGCGAGGAGCGCTGCATCGCCTGCAAGCTGTGCGAGGCCATCTGCCCGGCCCAGGCCATCACCATCGAGTCCGAGCCGCGCGCCGACGGCAGCCGCCGCACCACGCGCTACGACATCGACATGGTGAAGTGCATCTACTGCGGCCTGTGCCAGGAAGCCTGCCCGGTGGATGCGATCGTCGAGGGGCCGAACCAGGAGTTCACCGTCGAGACGCGCGAGGAGCTGCTCTACAACAAGGAGCGGCTGCTGAATAACGGCGACCGCTGGGAGCGGGTGATCGCAAAGAATCTGGAACTGGACGCGCCTTACCGCTAAGGCGCGTCTCGCTTGGAACGGCCGATGATTCACGGATCACCGGCATGATGACGGAAAGGGGCTCTGTCCCGACATGCAAGGCGTAGCCTTCTATCTGCTGGCGACGGTGGCCGTGGTTTCGGCCCTGCTGGTCGTCAGCGCCCGCAACCCGGTGCATAGCGTGCTGTGGCTGATCCTGTCCTTCTTCTCGTCGGCGGGGCTGTTCGTGCTGCTGGGCGCCGAGTTCCTGGCGATGCTGCTGGTCGTGGTCTACGTCGGCGCGGTCGCGGTGCTGTTCCTGTTCGTGGTCATGATGCTGGACGTGGATTTCGCCCGTCTGCGCGCCGATTACGCCCGTTATCTGCCGCTGGGCGGCATCGTCGCCGCCGTGCTGCTGGCCGAGATGATCATGGTGTCGGTTGCCGTGGTGCAGGGCGGGGCCGCGAACGGCGCGGTCGCGCCCGGCGCGCCTGGACCTGACGTCACCAATGTCGAGGCGATCGGGCGGGTGCTCTACACCGACTACATCTACTTCTTCCAGGCGGCGGGCGTGGTGCTGCTGATCGCCATGATCGGGGCCATCACCCTGACGCTGCGCCACAAGGTGCACATCAAGCGCCAGAACCCTGGCGACCAGGTCAACCGCGACCGCCGCAAGTCCGTCGAGATCAAGCCGGCCGCGACAGGCCAGGGCCTCTCGGCCGAGGAGCTTCTGTGATGATCGGTCTGACGCACTATCTGGCGGTTGCCGCCATTCTGTTCACGATCGGCGTCTTCGGCATCTTCGTGAACCGCAAGAACATCATCATCATCCTGATGTCGATCGAGCTGATCCTGCTGGCCGTGAACATCAACTTTGTCGCCTTCTCGACCTATCTGAACGACATCTCCGGGCAGATCATGGCCATGTTCGTGCTGACCGTCGCTGCGGCTGAAGCGGCCGTGGGTCTGGCGATCCTGGTGACCTTCTTCCGCAACCGCGGCGACATCGCGGTCGACGACGCCTCCGTGATGAAGGGCTGACTTGCAAGTGCCTATCCAGACCCTCGTCATACTCGGCGTCTTCGCCCCGCTGCTGGGCGCCGCCATCGCCGGCTTCTTTGGCCGCCGCATCGGGAACATCCCGTCGCAGGCGATCACGACCGGCCTGCTGTTCTTCTCGTGCATCGTCGCCTGGACGGTGTTCGGCGCCTGGACCTGGGGGCACATGGAGGCCTTCACGGTCCGCCTGCTGCCCTTTATCAACGTGGGCGACTTCCAGTCGGCCTGGTCCATTCGCGTAGACGCGCTATCGGCCACCATGCTGATCGTGGTGACCAGCGTGTCGTCGCTGGTCCACCTGTATTCCTGGGGCTACATGGCCGAGGACGACAGCCGGCCTCGTTTCTTCGCCTATCTGTCGCTCTTCACCTTCATGATGCTGGCGCTGGTGACGGCGGCCGACTTCATGCAGATCTTCTTTGGCTGGGAGGGCGTGGGCCTGGCGTCCTATCTGCTGATCGGATTCTGGTTCAAGAAACCCACAGCCAGCGCCGCCGCCATCAAGGCCTTCGTGGTCAACCGGGTCGGCGATTTCGGCTTCGTGCTCGGCATCATGACGGTGTTCTGGATGTACGGCACCATCGAATTCGCCGAACTGTTCCCGCTGATCGGCGAGCGCGCCGGCACGACCTGGGAGTTCCTGGGCGTCCAGTGGTCCGCCCTCGATCTGGCCGGCTTTCTGCTGTTCATCGGCGCCATGGGCAAGTCGGCGCAGTTCTTCCTGCACACCTGGCTCCCCGACGCGATGGAGGGCCCGACGCCGGTGTCGGCTCTGATCCACGCCGCGACCATGGTCACCGCCGGCGTCTACATGGTCTGCCTGCTGAGCCCGATCTACGAACATGCGCCGGGCGCCAGCCAGATCATCGCGATCATCGGCGCGATCACGGCCCTGTTTGCCGCGACCGTCGGTCTGACCCAGAACGACATCAAGCGGGTCATCGCCTATTCGACCTGTTCGCAGCTGGGCTACATGTTCTTCGCGGCGGGCGTCGGCGCCTATCAGGCGGCCATGTTCCACCTGTTCACCCACGCCTTCTTCAAGGCCCTGCTGTTCCTGGGCGCCGGATCGGTGATCCATGGCATGCACCACGAGCAGGACATGAGGAAGATGGGCGGTTTGTGGAAGCTGCTGCCGGTCACCTATGCGGTGATGACGATCGGCACCATCGCCATCACCGGCCTGGGCATCCCGGGCGTGGGGGGCTTCGCCGGCTTCTACTCCAAGGATTCGATCATCGAGAGCGCCTTCGCGGCCGCGACGACCGGACATTCGGCGGTCGGCCTGTTCGCCTTCTTTATCGGCATCTTCGCCGCCGGCCTGACGTCCTACTATTCCTGGCGTCTGGTGTTCATGACCTTCCACAACAAGCCGGTGTGGAAGGAAGAGGGCGCGCACCACGCCGACGATCACGCCACGCATGCGCAGCTGGAGACCCACTCCGAGCCGCTGCCGGATGCGGACGATCACGGTCAGGCGGTCGCAGACGCGGCGCACGACGGTCATGCGCATGACGATCATGGCCACCACGGACCCCTGCATCCGCACGAGAGTCCATGGGTGATGCTGCTGCCGCTGATCCTGCTGTCGATCGGCGCGGTCGCCGCCGGCTTCGTTTTCGCGCCGTACTTCATCGGCCACCACGAGGGCGAGTTCTGGCGCGGAGCGATCTTCATCGGCGAGGGCAACCATGTCCTGCACGAGAGCCACGAGGTTCCGACCTGGGTGAAGTGGTCGCCGCTGATCCTGACTCTGATCGGCGCCGCCTTCGCCGTGTGGATCTATGTCCTGCGAGAAGGCATGGCCAAGCGCATGGCCGCCCGCAATGGGCTGGTCTATCGCTTCCTCTACAACAAGTGGTGGTTCGACGAGGCCTATGACTTCATCTTCGTGCGCGGCGCGCGCGCGGTCGGCGAGGTCTTCTACAAGGTCGGCGACGTGAAGATCATCGACGGCCTGGGGCCGAACGGCGCCGCCTGGGCTTCGCTGAAGTCCGCCGGCTGGCTGTCCAAGTTCCAGTCCGGTTTCGTCTACTACTATGCCTTCGTGATGCTGCTCGGGGTGGCCGGCCTGCTCACCTTCGCCATCCTCGTGTGGGGAGCCTGAGCACCGTGCCCTTCATCCTGAGCCTTGTTACGTTCCTGCCGCTGCTGGGCGCCGCCGCGATCTTCGCCGCGCGCCTGGGATCAAAGACGCAGGAGGCCGCAGCCCCCGCCGCGCGCTGGATCGCCCTGATCACGACGCTGGTCGTGCTGGCGGTGTCGGTGTTGCTGGTCGCCGGGTTCGATCCGTCCAACCCCGGCTATCAGTTCGTGGAGATGGTCCCGTGGTTTGCGGGAGCCAGCTACCACCTGGGCGTGGACGGGGTGTCGATCCTGTTCGTGCTGCTGACCGCCTTTTTGATGCCGATCTGCATCGTGGCCAGCTGGCGCTCGATCGAGACTCGCGTCGTCGAATACATGATCGCCTTCCTGATCCTGGAGACGCTGGTCATCGGCGTGTTCACGGCGCTGGACCTGTTCCTGTTCTACATCTTCTTCGAAGGCACGCTGGTGCCGATGTTCCTGATCATCGGCATCTGGGGCGGACAGAACCGCATCTACGCGGCCTACAAGTTCTTCCTGTACACCCTGCTGGGGTCGGTGCTGATGCTGCTGGCCATGCTGTGGATGTCGTTCGAGGCAGGCACCACCAGCATTCCGGAGCTGAAGACCTACGCCTTCTCGCCGGCGGTGCAGCCGCTCTTGTGGCTGGCCTTCTTCGCCTCCTTTGCGGTGAAGATGCCGATGTGGCCGGTGCATACCTGGCTGCCCGACGCCCACGTGCAGGCGCCGACGGCGGGCTCGGTGATCCTGGCCGGCATCCTGCTGAAGCTCGGCGGCTATGGCTTCATCCTGTTCAACGTGCCGATGTTCCCCGATGCGTCCGAGACGTTCCGGCCGCTGGTCTTCACCCTGTCGGTGATCGCCATCGTCTACACGTCGCTGGTCGCGTGGCGTCAGACGGACATCAAGAAGCTGATCGCCTATTCGTCGGTGGCGCACATGGGCTTTGTCACGCTGGGCATCTTCTCGGGCAACGAGCAGGGCATGCAGGGCGCGGTGTTCCAGATGATCAGCCACGGGCTGATCTCGGGCGCGCTGTTCCTGTGCGTCGGCGTCGTCTACGACCGGATGCACACCCGCGAGATCGCCTTCTACGGCGGACTGACCAGCAAGATGCCGTGGTTCGCGGCCATCTTCCTGATGTTCACCATGGCCAACGTCGGCCTGCCGGGCACCTCGGGCTTCATCGGCGAAGTGCTGACCATGACGGGCGCCTATCAGGCCTCGACCTGGGCGGCGCTGATCGCGGCCTCGGGCGTGATCTTCTCGGCGGTCTACGCCCTGACGCTGTACCGCAGCGTGATGTTCGGCGAGATCACCAATCCGAAGCTCCAGACCATCACCGACATCGACAAGCGCGAACTGCTGCTGTTCGTCCCGCTGATCGTCGGCACGATCTGGCTGGGCGTCTATCCCGCCGCCGTCCTCGACTACACCGGGCCCGCCGTCGAGGCCCTGACCAACGCCTATCGCGTCGCGATCGGCGGGTGAGACTGAAGAATGCCTGATCTGTCCTCCGCCCTTCACATCGCCTCGTCGGAGCTGACGCTCGCCATCGGCGGCCTGGTGCTGCTGATGATCGGCGCATTCGGCGGCGAAAAGAGCGCGCGCGCCGTGTCGCTGCTGTCGATCGCCCTGTTGGTCGTGGCCGCGATCCTGGCGGCGACCGGCCCGCTGGGGACCGCCTTCAACGGCGCCTATGTGGCCGACAGCCTGGCCGTCTACGGCAAGGTGGTGATCTATCTGGCCGCGGCGGTCGCCATCGTGCTGGGCGACGGCTGGATGCACCGTGCGGGCATCGCCAAGTTCGAATATCCGGTGCTGATCGTGCTGGCTTCGGTCGGCATGGGCATGATGGCGTCCTCGGGCGACCTGATCTCGATGTATGTCGGCATCGAGCTGCATTCTCTGGCGCTGTATGTGCTGGCCGCCTACCACCGCAACGACCTGAAGGCGTCCGAAGCGGGCCTGAAGTATTTCGTGCTGGGCGCCCTGTCGTCGGGCCTGCTGCTGTATGGCGCGAGCCTGATCTACGGTTTCGCCGGCACCATGCGCTTTGACGAGATCGCCGCCTTCGCCGCCGACAATCCGTCGCCGGGCCTGGTGTTCGGCCTGGTGTTCCTGATCTGCGGACTGGCGTTCAAGGTTTCGGCCGCGCCGTTCCACATGTGGACGCCGGACGTCTATGAGGGCGCGCCGACGCCAGTCGTCGCCCTGTTCGCCACCGCGCCCAAGGTCGCGGCCATGGTGCTGATCGCGCGCGCGCTGGACGGCGGCTTCGCACAGTCGCACGACCAGTGGTCGCAGGTGCTGCTGATCATCTCGGTGCTGTCGTTCGCCGTCGGCGCGTTCGGCGGCCTCGGGCAGAAGGACCTGCAGCGCCTGCTGGCCTATTCGTCGATCATCAACATCGGCTATGCGCTGCTGGGCGTGGCGGCGGGGACGGCAGTCGGCCTGCAGGCCATGCTGATCTTCATGGCCCTGTATGTGGTGGACCAGTTCGGCTTCTTCGGCGTGCTGCTGTCGCTGTCCAAGAGCGGGCGTCCGGTGCGGCGCATCGCCGACCTGGCGGGGCTGAAGCGGGATCGGCCGCTGACGGCGGTCGCGCTGACGGTGCTGTCGCTGTCGGTGCTGGGCATGCCGCCGTTCTCGGGCTTCTGGAGCAAGTTCTACGTCTTCGGCGCGGCGGCGGACGCCAGCCCGGTGATGGTGGGCGTGGCGGTGGCCGGTCTGGTCGCCTCGGTCGTGGCCGCCTTCTACTATCTGCGCCTGATCAAGCTGATGTGGTTCGACGCGCCGGTGGACGACATCCCGTTCGACAAGTCGCCGGTCGAGGCCAAGTCGATCGCATGGGCCGCGGCGGCGTTCTCCTTCCCGGTCGTGCTGATCGCCCTTCCGTGGATCGAGCCGGCGGCGCGGACGGCGGCGGTCGGCTTCGGCCTGCGCTGACTTGGGCGACCTGCCGCCCGTCCTGATCCTGGAGACCGTCGACTCGACCAACGCCGAGGCGCGGCGGCGGGCCGAGGCGGGCGAGGCGGGACCGCTGTGGATCGCAGCGCGCCGCCAGACCGAAGGGCGCGGCCGGCGGGGGCGTCGCTGGCAAAGCGACAGCGGCAATCTGGCGGCGACCCTTTTGATGCGAACGGCGCGAACGCCCGCCGAGGCGGCGCAGGTGACGTTCGTGGCGGCGCTCGCGGCGGCCGAGGTGCTGGACGGCTACGCGGGGCGAGAGCGCGTCAGCATCAAATGGCCCAACGACGTGATGCTGGACGGCGTCAAGGTCGCCGGCATCCTGGTCGAAAGCGGCGCGCATGCGGACGGCGGCCTGTGGCTGGCGGTTGGCATCGGGATCAACCTGGCCCACGCGCCGGATGGGACCGAGCGGCCGGCGACCGCCATCGTTCAGGCCGCGGGCGAGGCTCCGGCCTTTGAAGCGGCGCTGGGGCGTCTCGTGGACAGCTTCTCGACCTGGCAGGCGCGTTGGGACGGAATGGGCTTCCAGACTGTTCTGGACGGATGGATCGCGCGCACCCAAGGGCTGCACGGTCCCTGTGTCGCGCGGCTGGGGTCCGAGACGCTGGAAGGCGTGGCGGACGGCGTGGAGGCCGACGGCGCCCTGCGGCTGAGGCTGGCGGACGGGACGCTGCGGCGGATTTCAGCCGGCGACGTCTTCTTCGGCGAGGCGGCGTGATGCTGCTGGCGATCGAGCAGGGCAACACCAACACGCTGTTCGCCATCCACGACGGGGCCGAGTGGATCGCCCAGTGGCGCGCGGCGACCGACTCGCGCCGGACCGCCGACGAATACGCGGTATGGCTGAGCCAGCTGATGGACTTGAAGGGCATGCGCTTCGACGCCCTGACCGGCTGCATCATCTCCAGCGTGGTGCCGCAGTCGATCTTCAACCTGCGCAACCTGTCCCGGCGCTACCTGAGGGTCGAGCCGCTGGTGATCGGAGAGAACGTCAGCATCGGACCGGCCGCGCGCATCCTGAAGCCCAGCGAGGCGGGCGCCGACCGGCTGGTCAATGCGGTGGGCGCCCACATGCGTTATCCCGGCGACCTGATCGTGATCGACAGCGGCACGGCGACGACCTTCGACGTGGTCGCCGCCGACGGCGCGTTCGAGGGCGGGATCATCGCGCCGGGCATCAACCTGAGCCTGCAGGCGCTGCACGAGGCGGCGGCCATGCTGCCGCGCATCGCCATCCAGAAGCCCCAGACCATCATCGGCAAGGACACCGTATCCAACATGCAGTCGGGCGTGTTCTGGGGCTATATCGCGCTGATTGAAGGGCTGGTGGCCCGCATCAAGGCGGAATGGGCCGCGCCCATGACCGTGATCGGCACCGGCGGCGTGGCGTCCCTGTTCGAGGGCGCGACCGACAGCATCGACCATTTCGACCCTGATCTCACCATCCGCGGCCTGCTCGAAATCTGGCGGCGGAACACCCATCTAACGGCTGAATGACAAAGCAAACCAACGACGAACTCGTCTTCCTGCCGCTGGGCGGCTCGGACGAGGTGGGAATGAACCTGAACGCCTACGGCTATGGGCCCGAGGCGAACCGAGAATGGCTGATCGTCGACGTGGGCGTCACCTTCGGCGACCTGTCGACGCCGGGCGTGGACGTGATCGTGCCCGATCCGACCTTTCTTCAGGGCGAGAACATCCGCGCCATCGTGCTGACCCACGCGCATGAGGATCACATCGGCGCCCTGGGCTGGCTGTGGCCGCGCATCAAGGCGCCGATCTATGCGACGCCCTTCACCGCCTATCTGATCAAGGACAAGCTGCGCGAAGCCGGGGTGCTGGACCAGGCGGTGATCCACGAGGTTCCGGTCGGCGGGACCATCGACCTGGGGCCGTTCCAGGTCAGCATGGTGACGGTGACGCACTCGATCGCCGAGCCGAACGGCCTGGCCATCCGCACGCCCCTGGGCACCGTGTTCCACACCGGCGACTGGAAGATCGACGACGAGCCGGTGATCGGTTCGCCCACCGATCAGGACGCGATCACCGCGATCGGCGACGAGGGCGTGCTGGCGATGGTGTGCGACTCCACCAACGTCTTCGTGGACGGCGTGGCGGGATCGGAAGGCGGGGTGCGCGAGGCGCTGACAAAGCTGATCGGCGGGCTGAAGGGCAGGGTGGCCGTGGGCTGCTTCGCCTCCAACGTCGCGCGCATGGACAGCGTGATCCGCGCGGCCGAGGCGGCGGGGCGCCGCGTGGCGCTGGCCGGCCGGTCGATGCACCGGATCACGGCGGCGGCCAAGCACATCGGCCTGTTGCAGGACGTGAAGCCCTTCCTGTCGGACGAGGAGGCCCGCGTCTGGCCGGCCGACGAGATCCTGTATCTGTGCACCGGCAGCCAGGGCGAGCCGCGGGCGGCCCTTTCACGGGTGGCCGAGGGCACGCACCCGACCGTCAAGCTGGGCCTGGGCGACCATTGCATCTTCTCGTCGCGCCAGATCCCGGGCAACGAGCTGCAGATCGGGCGGCTGCAGGACAAGCTGGCTGACCGCGGCGTGCGCCTCTACACGGAAAAGGACCATCCCGGCATCCACGTGTCCGGCCACCCGTGCCGTGACGAGCTGAAGCAGATGTACGCTTGGGCGCGGCCGCGGATCGCGGTGCCGACGCACGGCGTCCGGCGCTTCCTGCTGGAGCACGCCAACCTCGCCACCGATCTGGGCGTGCCCGAGACAGTGACGCCGCGCAACGGCGACCTGGTGCGCCTGGCGCCAGGCCCCGCCGCCATCATCGACGAGGTGCCGAACGGACGGCTGTACGTCGACGGCGGCATGCTGGTGACCGAACAGGGCGAGGCGCTGAAGGAGCGGCGCCACGCCTCGACCAACGGCGTGCTGATCGTCAGCTTCGCCTTGGACAAGCGCGGGCGCATCGTCAGCGACATCGACGTGCGCAGCGTCGGTCTGCCGGGTGATCCGGCCACGCCGCTGGGCGATGCGCTGGACGACCTGGCGGAGCGGGTCGAACAGGTGGTGCGCAGCCTGAAGGGCGAGGCGCTGGAGGACGAATACGTCATCGAGCAGGCGGTCGCCCGCACCCTGAAGAAGGCCAGCCAGCAGATCTGGGATCGCCGGCCGATCGTGGAGACCGTGGTCCTGCGCGTCTGACCGCAACCTTCGCCGCCGCGTCGCATTTGGCGGCGTGAAAGCGAGGAAGGCGGGATGAACACGGCACGCGGCGGACGCCGTCAACGCCTGCTGAATCGGGTGCGTCAGGCCCGCCATCCCCTTCAAGGATGGAGGCGCTGGCTGGTCATCGCCGGGCAGGCGCTGGCCGGGCTGGTCGCGCTGTTCGCCGTGGTCAACCTGGCCCTCAGCTTGACGACCTTTAGCGGCGAGGACCCCCTGGCGCGGACGGTGCACGAGCTGCGGGTGCTGTGGTTCAGCCCGCCGGACGGTCGTCCCATGCCCGCCACGGCCTTTCCCGTGGTCTATGGCCGGGACCTGGGACCCGAGCCGAGCACCGACGCCATCCGCGACTATTTCGAGCAGGAGGCCGACGACGGCGTGTTTCTGCTCAGCCACGTCATGACCGACCGCATCCTTTCGATGAACGGGCGGATCGACGGGCGCGCCATTCCGCCCGGCGTCTACATCGGCGCGCACGCGCTGGGTCCCGACGGCGCGCCGTGGTTGCACGTCACCAAGTATTTGGCGCACTATCTGCTGTTTCCCAGGCACGCCTATTTCCCGGTGGTGCCGCAGAGCGGGCCGGCCATCGCCTTCTCCGCCAGCCAGAACGCCAAGTTCGGCGTTGATCTCGATCCCGACCTGCTGGCGGCCGAGGTCGCGCCGTACGATCCCGACGCCTATGATTTCCCAAGCTCGGGCGAGGCGCTGCATGAGATGACGCGTATCACTGACGACCCCGAGCGGATCGCCGGCGCCGTCGCCACGCTGCAGGGCTCTCGCGCGCGGATGGAGGTGGAGCGGCGGCGATACGGCCTGTTGGCGCCAAATTCGAACACGGCGGTTGGCTGCGTGCTGCAATCATCCGGCGCAGTCACCCAGGCGCAGCGATCGTCGATCCTGCTGGCGCTGCGGGCGCCCGGCTTCGGCGCGGACTGCGGCTAGGCCGGGCGCACGACCTTGCGGTAGGTCTCGCCGTCGAGCTCCAGCACCTCGCAGGAGATGGACACCGGGCTTGGCAGGTGCGCCAGCGCGCTCTGCAACCGCTCAAGCGTCCGGTCGCTGAGGCGCGCCTTTTGATCGGCGGAGCGCCCGGGCAGCAGGCGGATCTCGCAATGCGCCATGGCCTGGTCGGGCGCGCCGTCGGCGATCACGACGTGCTCGAGCCGGACCAGCCGCGTCTTGCACATCGTCAGCTTGGCCTGCGCGATGTCGACGCAGGCGGCGTGCACGTCCAGCGCCACGGCCCGCCAGTCGGCTCCGTCCAGGCGGCTTGAAAATTCCAGGGTGATCTGCGGCATCGGAGGTCTCGTCGAGTCGGTCGCTATCCGTTAGACCGCCGAAAACCGGCGTGGTCAAAGCCGGTCAGCGGAGTTGCCCCATGCCCATCGGCCCCGTCACCATGATCGGCGTCTATCTGGTGCTGTGGTGGACCGTGCTGTTCGCGGTGCTGCCGCTGGGGACCTCGCGCGAGACGCACGAGCCGCCGACGGACGGAGCCCAGTGGGGGGCGCCGGCGACGCCGAACCTGAAGCGCAAGTTCATCACCACCACCTGGGTCTCGGCCATCGCCTGGATCGTGGTGATGCTGGTGATCTACACCGGCTGGCTGCCCCTGCCGGACTTTTCGCGCGTCGCGCCGAACCTGTAGGGGCCCGGCCTAGCTTTCGCCCCCGTCCACCGGCTAAAGCCGGTGTTCGTCTCGCCTTTCCAGGATTCCCCGCCCATGCGCCTGTCGCGCTATTTCCTGCCCACGCTGAAGGAAGCGCCTTCGGACGCGCAGATCGTCTCGCACCAGCTGATGCTGCGCGCCGGCATGATCAAGCAGGAGGCCGCCGGCATCTACGCCTGGCTGCCGCTGGGCCTGCGGGTGCTGCGCAAGATCGAGCGCGTGGTGCGCGAGGAGCAGGAGCGGGCGGGCGCGGTCGAGCTGCTGATGCCGACCTTGCAACTGGCCGACCTGTGGCGCGAGAGCGGCCGCTACGACGCCTACGGCCCCGAGATGCTGCGCATCACCGACCGGCATGAGCGGGAGCTGCTGTACGGCCCCACCAACGAGGAGATGATAACCGACATCTTCCGCGCCTATGTGAAGAGCTACAAGTCGCTGCCGCTGAACCTGTTTCACATCCAGTGGAAGTTCCGCGACGAGCGCCGGCCGCGCTTCGGCGTGATGCGCGGGCGCGAGTTCCTGATGAAGGACGCCTATTCGTTCGACATCGACGAGGCGGCGGCGCGCCGGGCCTACAACCGCATGTTTACAGCCTATCTGAACACCTTCGCGCGGCTGGGGCTGAAGGCTGTGCCCATGCGCGCCGACACCGGTCCGATCGGCGGCGACCTGTCTCACGAGTTCATCGTGCTGGCCGAAACGGGCGAAAGCGCCGTCTTCTGCGACCGCAAGCTGGTGGAGATGCCGGCGCCGGGCGCGGACGTCGACTGGAACGACCTGCAGTCGATCGTGGACGAGCGCACCGCGCTCTACGCCGCGACCGAGGAGATGCACGACGCCGCCCGTTTCGAAGGCGAGACCGTCGAGGACGACCGGCTGTCGGCGCGCGGCATCGAAGTCGGGCACATCTTCTACTTCGGGACCAAATATTCCGCGCCGATGAAGGCCATCGTGGCGGGTCCCGACGGCGTGGACCGGCCGGTGCACATGGGCAGCTACGGCGTCGGCGTGTCTCGCCTGCTCGGCGCCATCATCGAGGCCAGTCATGACGAGGGCGGAATCGTCTGGCCGGACTCGGTCGCGCCCTTCGACGTGGTGGTCATCAACCTGCGCGCCAACGATGCGGCGGTGTCGGGCGCGTGCGAGGACGCCGTGGCTCGGCTGGAGGCGCTGGGCAAGGACGTGCTGTACGACGACACCGACGAGCGGCCGGGCGGCAAGTTCGCCACCGCCGACCTGATCGGCGTGCCCTGGCAACTGACCATCGGCCCCAAGGGACTGGCGGACGGCGTGGTCGAGCTGAAGCGCCGCGCCACCGGCGAAAAGGTCTCGGTGTCGCTGGAAGACGCCCTGCTGAGGCTTTCGGCTTGAGCGGCCCCGCGTCCCCGTCCGGCAAACCCGCGGGCGCCTTTTCGGCCTGGGAGGTCGGGCTGGCGCTCCGCTACCTGCGCGCAAAGCGCAAGGAAGGCGGCGTCGCCACCATCGCGGTGATCAGCTTCATCGGCATCATGCTGGCCGTCGCGGTGCTGATCAGCGTGATGAGCATCATGGCCGGCTTCCGCTCCACCCTGCTGGACAGGATGCTGAGCTTCAACGGCCACATGTATGTGCAAGGGTCCGTGCTGGTCTCCGAAGACCGGGAGGCGCGCCTGCGCCGCATCTCCGAGGTCCCCGGCGTGGTCAGCGTGTCCGTGCTGAACGAGGCGCAAAGTCTGGTGCGCGTCGGCGGCTTCACGACCGGGGCCATCGTCAAGGGCGTGCGGCCTCAGGACCTGCCGGCGAACACCTACGTCTATCGCAGCCTGTCGGAAGAGGCGCGTCGCAGCTTCGGCCAAAGCGCCTACGGCGGTGACCGCGTGCTGATCGGCAAGGCCATGGCCGAGGCCAACGGCGTGCGGGTCGGCGATCCGATCACCCTCTATTCCCCGACGGGCGCGGACAGCGCCTTCGGCAATCTCGGCGGGCTGGAGAAGACCTACATCGTTGGCGGAATCTTCAGCTCCGGCACCTCCGAGTTCGACCAGGCCTTTATCTTCATGCCGCTGGAGCAGCATCAGCTGTTCTTCGGCAAGGAGGGCGTGTGGGACGCGCTTGAGGTTAAGGTGGCGAAGCCCGACGAGGTCGGTCAGCTGATCCAGCCGATCCGCGAGGCCGCAGGCCCCGGCGCCGCCATCACCGACTGGCGCGACCGCCTGGCCGCCTTCTACGGCGCGCTTCGGGTCGAGCGGGTGGCGATGAGCATCATCCTGGGCCTCGTCGTCGCTATCGCGGCCATGAACATCATTTCCGGTATCGTCATGCTGGTGAAGAACAAGGGGCGCGACATCGCCATCCTGCGCACCATCGGCGCCAGTCCGTCGTCGATCCTGCGCGTCTTCTTCATGGCCGGCGCGGCGATCGGCGTGGCGGGCACGGTCGCGGGGTTGGTGCTGGGGCTGGTGTTCTGCCTGAACATCGCCTCGATCCAGCACTTCCTGGAGGGCCTGCTGGGCGTGCAGCTGTTCAACTCGGACGTCTACATGCTGGACAGCATTCCGGCCCTGGTCGATCCGGTGGACGTGACCTGGACGGCGTTCTGGGCGCTCTTGATGAGCTGCATCGCCAGCCTGCCGCCTTCCTGGCGCGCCTCGCGCATCGATCCGGTGGAGGCCCTGCGGTATGAGTGATGCGCCGGTTCTGTCGGTGCGGGACCTGACCCGCACCTATCCCACCGCCCAGGGCGGCCTGACGGTGCTGCGGGGCGTCGATCTCGACGTGCATCCGGGCGAGCTGGTCGGGCTGATCGGACCGTCGGGTTCGGGCAAGTCGTCGCTGCTGCACGCCGCGGGCCTGCTGGAGCGGCCGACCGCGGGCACCGTGATGATCGATGGCGAGAATGTCGGCGCGCTGGACGAGCGCACGCGCACGCGGCTGCGCCTGTCGCGCATCGGCTTCGTCTACCAGTTCCACCACCTGCTGCCCGAGTTCGACGCGCGCGATAACGTCGCCCTGCCGATGCGGATCGCCGGCCTGCCCCAGGCCGAGGCGCGCAGGCGGGCGGAGGAGACGCTGACGGCGCTGGGCCTGGGGGAGCGCCTGACGCACCAGCCGGCGCAGCTGTCCGGCGGAGAGCAGCAGCGCGTCGCCATCGCCCGATCGCTGGCCAACAAGCCGCGCCTGCTGCTCGCCGACGAGCCGACCGGCAACCTCGATCCCGCCACCAGCCAGGCGGTGTTCGAGGCGCTGCGCACACTGGCCAAGACCACCGGTGTCGCCGCCCTGATCGCCACCCACAACATGGAGCTGGCGGGCCACATGGACCGGGTCTTCGCCCTGAAGGACGGCTATCTGGAGCAGCGTGCGGCCGAGAGCCACGCCTACTAGAAAACCGCCGCTTGACGAGAACGGAAGCGGAACATAGAACATTCCCGGAACACAAAGGTTGATCTGGGGATAACAGTCATGACGCGTCTGACGAGGGATATGCTGTCGCTTGCATCGTGCGGCGGCTTTGTCTGGATGGTCTGGCAGGCGGCTCTGCTGACGGTCTGAGTCGCTTCTCCGCATGAGGTGAGCCGTGTCCGATCCCGCCCAATCCGGCTTTGTCCACCTGCGGGTGCGCTCGGCCTATTCGCTGCTGGAAGGCGCGATCAAGGCCGGCAAGATCGGCCGCATGGCGGCCGATGCGGGCATGCCGGCCGTGGCGGTGGCCGACCGCGCCAATCTGTTCGGCGCGCTTGAGTTCAGCCAGACGGCCAAGGAGGCGGGGGTCCAGCCGATCGTGGCCTGCGCCCTGCCGGTGCTGGGGATCGGCGGCCAGATGAATGCGCGCTGGGCCAAGACGCCCACGGTCGTGTTGCTGGCGCAGAACGAAACGGGTTGGCTGAACCTGTGCGCCCTGTCTTCCGCCGCCTACCTCGACGCCGGCGAGATGGCCGAGCCGGGCGTGCACTGGAGCCAGGTCGCGGCCCGGTCGGAGGGGCTAATCCTGCTGTCGGGCGGTCCGTGCGGCCCGATCGACCCTTTGTTCGTCCAGAACAAGGTCGATGAGGCGCATGCGGCGCTAGGCGCCCTCCGCGAGGCGTTCGGGGACCGCTTCTATGTGGAGCTGCAGCGTCACGGCTTGGACGACGAACGCCGGGCCGAGCGGGGGCTGGTCGCCTGGGCCTATGACAACGACGCGCCTCTCGTCGCCACCAACGACGTCTACTACGCCAAGGCCGCGCAGGCGAAGTCGCACGACGCCCTGCTTTGCATCGCGGATGGCGCCTTCACCGGCCAGGAGGAACGGCGGCGGGTGACCGGCGAGCACTGGTTCAAGTCGGCCGAGGCCATGCGTCAGCTGTTCGCCGACCTGCCGGAAGCCTGCGACAACACCCTGGACATCGCGCGGCGCTGCGCCTTTCTGGTCAAGACCCACAAGCCCATCCTGCCGCGCTTCGACACGGGCGCCGGGCGCTCCGAGCCGGACGAGCTGGCGCACCAGGCCCGCGAAGGTCTCAAGGTCCGCCTGACGGAGGTCACGCCGGCCGCGCCCGAGGAGGAATACTGGACCCGGCTGGAGTGGGAGGTCGGCATCATCCAGCAGATGGGCTTCCCCGGCTACTTCCTGATCGTGTCGGACTTCATCAAGTGGGCCAAGCAGCACGGCATCCCGGTGGGGCCGGGGCGGGGGTCGGGCGCGGGGTCGCTGGTCGCCTGGGCGCTGACCATCACCGATCTGGACCCTCTGCGCTTCGGCCTGCTGTTCGAGCGGATCCTGAACCCCGAGCGGGTGTCCATGCCCGACTTCGACATCGACTTCTGCCAGGAGCGGCGCGAAGAGGTGATCGACTACGTCCAGGATCGCTACGGCAAGGACCGGGTCGCCCAGATCATCACCTTCGGCACCTTGCAGGCGCGGGCGGTGCTGCGCGACGTGGGCCGCGTGCTGCAGATGCCGCTGGGGCAGGTGGACCGCCTCGCCAAGATGGTGCCGGCCAACCCCGCCAACCCTGTGACGCTGGCGCAGGCCATCGATCTGGAGCCGCGTTTGAAGGAGGCGCGCGACGCAGAGCCTTCCGTCAAGGCGCTGCTGGAGACGGCGCTTGAGCTGGAGGGGCTGTATCGAAACGCCTCGACCCACGCCGCCGGCATCGTCATCGGCGACCGGCCGCTGACCGAACTGGTGCCGCTGTACCAGGACCCGCGCTCGACCATCCCGGCCAGCCAGTTCAACATGAAGTGGGTCGAGCCGGCGGGGCTGGTCAAGTTCGACTTTCTGGGCCTGAAGACCCTGACGGTGCTGGACCGGGCGCACGGCTATCTGGCGCGGCGGGGGGCTGAGCCGTCATGGAACCAGCTGCCGTTGGACGACGAGCGCACCTATGAGCTGATGGCGTCCGGCCAGACGGTCGGGGTGTTCCAGCTGGAATCCCAGGGCATGCGCGACACCCTGCGCAAGATGCGGTGCGGCTCCATCGAAGAGATCACCGCGCTGATCTCTCTGTATCGGCCCGGGCCGATGGAGATGATCGACACCTATATCGACCGCAAGTTCGGCCGGGCCGAGGTCGACTATCTGCACCCCAGCCTGACGGAGGTGCTGACCGAGACCTACGGCGTCATCATCTACCAGGAACAGGTGATGAAGATCGCCCAGATCCTGGCCGGCTATTCGCTGGGCGAGGCGGACCTGCTGCGCCGGGCGATGGGCAAGAAGAAGAAGGAGGAGATGGATTTCCAGCGGGCGCGCTTCATCAAGGGCGCATCCGAGAAGTCCGTGTCCGAGAGCCAGTCCGGCGGCATCTTCGACCTGGTGGCCAAGTTCGCGGGCTACGGCTTCAACAAGTCGCACGCGGCGGCCTATGCGCTAATTTCGTTCCAGACCGGCTGGCTGAAGGCCAACCATCCGGTGGAGTTCTTCGCCGCCTCCATGAGTCTGGACCTGTCCAACACCGACAAGCTGGCGGTCTTCTATCAGGACGCGCGCCGGTTCGAGGTGCCGGTGCGAGCGCCGGACGTAAACCGCTCCAGCGCCGACTTCGACGTGTCATGGGAGAACGGGCAAGGGGCGGTGCTGTATGCGCTGGGCGCCATCCGCAACGTGGGCTTGGAAGCGATGCGCCACGTTGTGGAGGTGCGCGAGCAGGGCGGCCGCTTCGCCGACATCTTCGACTTCCTGGAACGGGTCGATCCACGCTGCGTCAACAAGCGGGCGCTGGAAGGTCTGGCCAAGGCCGGCGCCTTCGACAGCATCCATCCGAACCGCCGCCAACTGGTCGAGCAGGCCGATGTGCTGATGGCCTACTGCCAGAGCGTGGCGGCCGAACGCGCCTCGGCGCAGGTCAGCCTGTTCGGCGGCGACCAGGCCCACGCCGCACGGCCTCGGCTGAAAAGCGTGGAGCCTTGGGTCGGGCCGGAGCGGCTGGACCAGGAGCTGGCGGCGGTCGGCTTCTATCTGTCCGGCCACCCGCTGGAAGACATGGAGCCGGCGCTGCGTCGCAAGCGCGTGACCTTTGTGGCCGAGGCCGTGCAGCGCGCCGAGGCGGGGCACGAGGCCTTTCAGATGGCGGGCGTGGTGCGCAGAAGGCAGGAGCGCGCCAGCGCGCGCACCGGCGAGAAGTTCGCCTTTGTCACCTTCTCCGATCCGACCGGCGAGTTCGAATGCCTGTTCCCGCCCGAGCAGCTGCGTCGCTGCCGCGAGGTGCTGGAACCGGGCGCATCGGTGATGGTCAAGGTGCGGGCCAAGGCGTCGGACGGCGAGGTGCGCTTCTTCGGCGACGACGCCAGCCGCATGGAGGGGCTGCTGGACGACGCGGGCATCGGCCTGCGCATCCATGTGTCGGCGCGATCGGCGGATGCGGCGGCGCTGCGCGCGCGTCTCGAGCGGGCGCGGTCGGGCGCGATCGGCAAGGGCGGGGAGATCTCGCTGATCGCCTCGCTAGAGAAGGGGCGCGAGGTCGAGATGAAGCTGCCGGGCCGCTACAAGCTGGACGGGGCGCTGCGTGGCGCGCTGAAGTCCGCGCCGGGCGTGGTCATGCTGGAGGACGCCTGATGTTGGGATGGGTCATGGCGCTGTCGCTGATCGTGGCGGGCGCAGGGACTGCGAGGGAGGCGGAGATGACGCAATCGGCTGAGGCGGCGCGGCATGCGACGGGTGAGTTCGACGTCAAGATGACGCCGGTGGAGCCCGGCGCGGCCTCCCCTGTAGGCGGGCCCGGCCGCATGATCCTGGCCAAGACCTTTCGGGGCGGACTGGAAGGGACGGGGGGCGGCGAGATGCTGGCGGTTCTGAACGCGGAGCAGTCCGGCGCCTATGTGGCGATGGAGCGGGTGAACGGAACGCTGGATGGGCGGTCGGGCGGCTTCATGCTGGTGCATCGCGGGATCATGGACCAAGGCGCGCAGGACCTGTCGATCACGATCGTTCCAGGCTCGGGAGACGGTGATCTGGCCGGGATCAGCGGCGTCTTTCACCTGAAGATCGAAGACGGCCGGCATCTGTATGATCTGGAGTATCGCCTTCCGGGCGAATGATTTCGGAACTTCACGGGCGCGTGAAGGGTTCTGCCTGAACCATAGGGAGACCTTTTCAATGAAACAGATCGCCATCATCAGCGTCGCCTCGCTGGCGCTGCTCGCCGCCTGCAACCAGAACGCCGAGTCGCCGGGCCAGACCGAGCCGGCCAATGCGGTGCAGGACGCGACATCCGCCGCCGTGGGACAGACGTCCGCAGCCACCCTGGGCGCCAACACCGTGGACTCCTATGTGCCGTCGGCGGCCATGGGCGACATGTTCGAGATCGAGTCCTCCAAGATCGCGGCCGAGAAGTCCACGAACGCCGACGTGAAGGCGCTGGCCGAGATGATCACCACCGACCACACCGCCTCAACCGCCATGCTGAAGCAGCGTGCGCCGGCCGAAGCGCCGAACGTCGCCATCCCGACCGCGCTCGACCAACGCCGCATGGGCATGCTGGACAATCTGCGTGCGGCCTCGGCGGCGGACTTCGACCGCGTCTATCTCGACCAGCAGATCGCGGCGCACAACGAGGCCCTGACGCTGCACCGCGGCTTCTCGGACCACTCGGAAACGCCGCAACTGGCCGCTCTGGCCCGCGAAGTGGTCCCCAAGATCGAGATGCACCTGCAGCGCGCGCAGGAACTGCGCAACGCCATGAACTGATCGTCCGATCAGACGAGGGAAAAGGGCGGCTCGCAAGGGCCGCCCTTTTTCTGTCCGGCTTGCCTTGTGGGCCGATCCCGACTACATCGGCCCCGCATTTCGCAACGCGGGCGTGGCGCGCCTCGGGGAGACATCCCGATCCGCACCATTCCGAGGGCCGACCGGCCTTTAATCGTCCGCGCCACGTTTGATCGGAAAAAGGACTGAACGATCATGGCTCTGCCTGAATTCTCGATGCGCACCCTGCTGGAAGCCGGCGCGCACTTCGGCCACCAGACGCACCGCTGGAACCCGAAGATGGACCGATACATCTTCGGATCGCGCTCCAACATCCACATCATCGACCTGTCGCAGACGATGCCGCTGTTCCACCAGGCGCTGGTCGCCGTGCGCGACGTGGCGGCCAAGGGCGGCCGCGTGCTGTTCGTCGGCACCAAGCGCCAGGCGTCGGACCCGGTGGCGGAAGCGGCCAAGCGCTGCGCCCAGTACTACATGAACAACCGCTGGCTCGGCGGCACCCTGACCAACTGGCGCACCGTGTCGGGCTCGATCGCCCGCCTGCGCGAGCTGGAAGGCATTCTTGAGAACGGCGGCGAGGGTCGGGTCAAGAAGGAGCTGCTGAACCTGCAGCGCGAAAAGGACAAGCTGGAGCTGTCGCTGGGCGGCATCAAGGACATGGGTTCGATCCCGGACATCATGTTCGTGATCGACACCAACAAGGAAGCGATCGCGATCCAGGAAGCCCGCAAGCTGAACATCCCGATCATCGCCATCCTGGACACCAACTCCGATCCGGACGGCATCACCTATCCGGTGCCGGGCAACGATGACGCCGCGCGCGCCATCCAGACCTACTGCGACCTGATCGCCGACGCCGTGCTGGACGGCCTGGCCGCGGGCGCTTCGGCGTCGGGCGTGGACCTGGGCGCGTCGGAGAACCCGGTCGAGCCGATGCTGGCGGAAGCTTCGGCTCCGGTTGAGGCGGAAGCCGCGCCGGCCGGAACCGAAGGCGCCGCCGACGAACTGCTGGCCAGCGCGGACACCTCGGCCAACACCGAGGCGCTGGACGCCGTCGAGACCGAGCAGGCCACGGGCTGATCGCGCTTTTCAGGCGGCGCGCGCCCTGTGAGCGCCGCCTGTTGAACTGTTACACGGCCGGGCTAAGTCAGTCCGGCCGTTCCCGCATACGAATCCCATAGGAGAAGAACATGGCCGAGATCACCGCCGCCCTCGTGAAGGAGCTTCGCGAGCGTTCGGGCGTGGGCATGATGGACTGCAAGAAGGCCTTGCAGGAAAACGACGGCAACATCGAAGCCGCCATCGACTGGCTGCGCGCCAAGGGCCTGTCCAAGGCCGCCAAGAAGGCCGACCGCGTCGCCGCCGAGGGCCTGGTGGCCGTCGCCTCGCGTGAAGACGGCAAGGGCGAAGTCGGGGCCGCCATCGAGTTCAACGCCGAGACGGACTTTGTCGCGCGCAACGACCTGTTCCAGAACGCCGCCAAGCGTTTCGCCGAACTGGGCCTGGAGCATCACTCGATCGAAGCGCTCCACGGCGCCGAGCTGGAGACGGGCAAGACCGTCCAGGACGAAGTGACCAACATGATCGCCACCATTGGCGAGAACATGCAGCTGCGTCGCGCCGCCCGCCTGTCGGTCGAAGAAGGCGTCGTCGCCACCTATGTCCACAACGCCGTGTCGCCGGGCGTCGGCCGCATCGGCGTGCTGGTCGCGCTGGAAGGCGCGGGCGACAAGACGGCGCTGCGCGAGCTGGGCCGCAAGATCGCCATGCACGTGGCCGCCACCTCGCCGCTGTCGCTGAACACCGACGACCTTGATCCGGCCGCCATCGAGAAGGAACGCCAGGTCCTGACCGAGAAGGCCAAGGAAGAAGGCCGTCCGGAGAACATGATCGACAAGATCGTGTCGGGCCAGATCGCCAAGTTCCAGAAGGACGTGGTGCTGACCAAGCAGCCGTTCGTGATGGATCCGGACGTGACCATCGAGCAGCTGGTCGCCAACTCGGGCAAGGAACTGGGTTCGGCCAATCTGAAGCTGGCCGGCTTCGTCCGCCTGGCGCTGGGCGAGGGCGTGGAAAAGGTCGAAGGACCGGACTTCGCCTCGGAAGTCGCCTCGATGATGGGCGGCTAGTAAGGTCCAGAGCATCCTCCCCATCGCAGATGGGGAGGGGGACCGCGAAGCGGTGGAGGGGTTTGTTCAGCGCAACGATCGTTAAGGTCGAACCCCTCCGTCTCGGCGCCCATGCGCCGATCCACCTCCCCGTGCGCTGCGCGAACAGGGAGGAGAAATACGCATTCGGGCGCGTTCGGCTTTGATGGCCGGCGCGCCCTTCGTTTATATGGAGCCGCCCGATTCCCGCGCGGCGCCGCAGTTCACGGATTACCCTGCATGCCCGACGCCCCCGCCGAGTTCCGCTACAAGCGCGTGCTGCTGAAGGTGTCCGGCGAGGTGCTGATGGGCGATCAGTCCTTTGGCGTGGACATGAAGACGGTGGACGTGGTGGCGGCGGCGGTCGCCGAGGTCGTCCGCGAGGGCGTCGAGATCTGCCTGGTGATCGGCGGCGGCAACATCTTCCGCGGCCTGTCCAAGGCGGCGGCGGGCATGGAGCGCGCCCAGGCCGACTACATGGGCATGCTGGCCACCATCATGAACGCGCTGGCCATGCAGTCGGCGCTGGAGAAGATTGGCGTCTCGACGCGGGTGCAGAGCGCGATCCCGATGGCCGCCATCGCCGAGCCCTATATCCGCAGGCGCGCATTGCGGCACCTGGAGAAGGGACGGGTGGTGATCTTCGCCGCCGGCGTCGGCGCGCCCTTCTTCACGACCGACTCGGGCGCGGCCCTGCGTGCGGCGGAGATGGGGTGCGATGCGCTGCTGAAGGGCACCAGCGTGGACGGCGTCTACACGGCCGATCCCAAGAAGGACCCGTCAGCCACCCGCTACGAAACCCTGACCTATCAGGACGTGCTGGCCAAGGACCTGCGCGTGATGGATGCATCGGCGATCGCCATGATGCGCGACACGGGCATACCGATCGTGGTCTTCTCCATCCGCGAGGACAAGGCCATCCGCCGGACCCTGACGGGCGAAGGCACGTTCACGGTCATCACCGACACGCCGGCCTGACCGGCCGCAAGACTGCAAAAAAGAGGACGCTGATCCCATGGCCAAGCCTGACCTGAAATCCTACCGCGATCGCATGGACAAGTCGGTCGCCGCGTTGAAGGACGACTTCGCCGGCCTGCGCACCGGACGCGCCAACGCCGGCCTGCTGGACCCGGTGCAGGTCGAGGCCTATGGCTCGACCTCGCCGCTGAACGCGGTGGCCGCCATCAGCGTGCCCGAGCCGCGCATGATCTCGGTCAGCGTCTGGGACAAGGGCATGGTGGTGTCGGTCGAAAAGGCGATCCGCGCGGCGGGCCTGGGCCTGAATCCGATCGTGGACGGCCAGACCCTGCGCATCCCCATTCCGCCGCTGACGGAGGAGCGCCGCAAGGACCTGGTCAAGCTGGCCGGCAAATACGCCGAGCAGCAGAAGATCGCCGTCCGCAATGTGCGACGCGACGCCAACGACGACCTGAAGAAGGCCGAAAAGGCGTCGGAGATCAGCCAGGACGAGCAAAAGAAGATGGAGGCCGACGTCCAGAAGGACACCGACGCCGCCATCAAGCGCATCGACGAGACCTTGAAGGCCAAGGAACAAGAGATCATGCAGGTCTGAGGCGGATGAGGCCGGACAAGGGACGCGTAACACGATGACGGCCACGACCGCCGCGCCTCTTGCCGGCTCGCGTCCTGCAGGACCGCGCCATGTCGCCTTGATCATGGACGGCAACGGACGCTGGGCCAAGCAGCGCGGCCTGCCGCGCGCCATGGGCCACCGCGAGGGGGTCCAAGCCCTGAAGCGCACCATCCAGGCGGCGCCGGACCTCGGCATCCAGTGCCTGACGGTGTTCGGCTTCTCGACGGAGAACTGGGCGCGGCCGGAAGAGGAAGTGTCGGACCTGATGGGTCTGGTGCGGTCCTATGTGGCCAGCGACCTGAACCGGCTGGACCGCGAGGGCGTGCGCCTGCGCATCCTGGGCCGCCGCCGCGGACTGCCCGCGGACATCGCCGCGATCATCGAGCGGGCCGAGGCCCAGACGGCGGACAACGACCGTTTCCTGCTTCAGGTCGCCTTCAACTATGGCGCGCGGGCCGATCTGGTGGACGCGGCGCAGAAGCATATCGACCGGCTGATGGCCGGCGAGCCGGTGGGGCCGATCACCGAAGAGGCGCTGCGGGACAACCTCGCCACGGCGTCGGCGCCCCCGCTGGACCTGATCGTGCGCACCTCGGGCGAGCAGCGGCTGTCGAACTTCCTCCTGTGGGAGGCCGCCTATGCCGAGCTGGTGTTTCAGGACATCCTGTGGCCGGACTACGGGCCCAAGGCGCTGGCCGAGGCGGTGGCGCAGTTCGGCGGGCGCGAGCGGCGCTACGGCGGCCTGCAGGCGACGCCCGCGCGCGTGGCCGGCTGATGGCGATCAAGGTCGGCGACATAGGTCTCAGGACCGCGTCGGCCGTGGTGCTGGCGCCGGCCGCCGTGCTGGCGACCTGGGCCGGCGGCGTCTGGTTCCTGGCGCTGATGATCCTGGCCTGCGTGCTGCTGGCCGCGGAATGGGCGATGATGAGCGCGCCCGCCGCCTGGCGCACGGTCTCCGTCGCGGTGGCGCTGGGCCTGATCGCCGGGGTGGTCAGCGCCCATTCCGGCGTCATGTCGGTGGCCTTCGTCATGCTGGTGTTCGGCGCGGCGGCGGCGGGCCTTTATGCACGAAGCCGGGGCCAGGAGGCGGTGAACGCCGCCTATGGGGTGCTGTACCTCGGCTGGCCGGCGGTGCTGCTGATCTGGCTGCGCGACGTCGACAATCCGATCGGTTTGCACTGGACGGTGCTGGTCTTCGCCGTGGCCTGGGCGTCGGACATCATGGCCTATCTGGTCGGTTCGCTGCTGGGCGGACCCAAGCTGTGGCCGCGCTTTTCGCCCAACAAGACCTGGTCGGGGTTCATCGGGGGTCTGCTGGCGGGGACGCTGGCGGGCGCGGGCATGGCGGCGTGGCTAGAGTTGGGGCGGCTGAACGTCTTCTGGGGCGCGGTCTTGGGGCTGGCGGCGGCGCTCGCCACAATGGGCGGAGACCTGTGGGAGTCGGCGCTGAAGCGGCGGTTCGGCGTCAAGGACGCGGGCTCGCTAATCCCCGGGCACGGAGGGCTGCTGGACCGGGTGGACGGCATGATGTTCGCCGTGGTGGTTGTTTCGGCCGGGCGACTGATCGTTCTGATGCTGGAGGGCGCGGCGTGATCCGCAGGCGTGTGACCGTGCTGGGGTCCACCGGCTCCGTCGGTTCATCGACGCTGGACCTGATGGCCCGCGCCGAGGAAACGGGCACGGGCGCGTTCGAGGTCGAGGCGCTGACCGGCGGCGCCAACATCGCGCGTCTTGTCGAACAGGCGAGGCAGTGGAAGCCGCGCATCGCGGTGACGGCCGATCCTGCGCGGCTGAACGAACTGCGCGACGCCCTGGCCGGGACGGGCGTCGAGGCGGCGGCGGGCGACGAAGCGGTCGTCGAAGCGGCCGCGCGTCCTGCCGACTGGATCATGGCATCGATCGTGGGCTCGGCCGGTCTCCGGTCCGCCTGGGCGGCGGCGGCGAACGGGGGCGTGCTGGCGCTGGCCAACAAGGAAAGTCTGGTCTGTTGCGGACCCGCGCTGATGCAGCGGGTGCGCGCGGCGGGCGGGCGGCTGATCCCGGTCGATTCCGAACATTCCGCCATTTTCCAGGTGTTTCCCGCCGATGCGCCGCACCAGGTCGAGAAGCTGATCCTGACGGCGTCCGGCGGGCCATTCCGGCAGACGCCGCTCGAGCGGATGCGGGCGGTGACGCCGCGCGAAGCGGTGGCGCATCCGAACTGGTCCATGGGGGCCAAGATCTCCGTCGACAGCGCCACCATGGCCAACAAGGGTCTGGAGATGATCGAGGCCGCCTATCTGTTCGGCATGCCGGCCGAGCGGATCGACGTGGTGGTGCATCCCGAATCGATCATCCACAGCTTGGTCGAATACGTGGACGGCTCGACCCTGGCGCAGATGGGGCCGCCGGACATGCGCACGCCGATCGCCTGCGCCCTGGCCTGGCCCGAGCGGCTCGCCTGGCCGGCGCCCAAGCTCGATCTCGCCGCGCTGGGCAAGCTGACGTTCGAGGCGCCGGACGAGACCCGCTTCCCGGCGCTGTCCCTGGCGCGGCAGGCGCTGACCGAAGGCGGAGCGGCGCCGGCCATCTTCAACGCCGCCAACGAGGTCGCGGCCTGGGCCTTTCTCGACGGCCGGCTGGGCTTTCTCAATATTGCCGCAGTCGTCGCCGAAACCCTTGATCGTTCGACGCGCGAGGGCCTTGCCTTCGGCTCCGGCGACGCCTGCGCCTCGGCCCTGTCGGTGGATGCGCAGGCGCGGCGGATCGCCGAGGGCGTCGTGTCGACGCTCGCGATCGCGGCCTGATCGGCCACAGGGGAGACGGACAAGAGCATGCTGGGCGCCCTGACGCAGGTGATCACCTATGTCGTGCCATTCCTGCTGGTGCTGACGGCGATCGTCACCATCCATGAGCTGGGTCACTTCTCGGTGGCGCGCGCCTTTGGCGTGAAGATCGACCGGTTCGCCATCGGCTTCGGACGCGCCGTCTTTCGCCGCGTCGATCGCAAGGGCGTGGAGTGGCGGGTCGGCTGGCTTCCGCTGGGCGGCTACGTCAAGTTTTCGGGCGACCTCGACGCCTCCAGCGTGCCGGATCGGCGGGGGCTGGATGCGCTGAAGGCCGACATCATCGCGCGCGAGGGCGCGGGCGCCGAGCGCGACTACTTTCACTTCAAGCCGGTGTGGCAGCGCGCGCTGGTGGTCGCGGCGGGGCCGGCGGCGAACTTCATTCTGGCGATCGCCATCTTCACCGTGCTGTTCAGCGTGGTCGGCGTCAGCATGACGCCCGCGCGCGTCATCCAGGTGCAGCCCAACTCGCCGGCCGCCGCCGCCGGTTTTCTGGACGGCGACCTGATCACCGGCGTGAACGGGCGCGCCATCGAGGACGGGTCGGAGGTCACGCGCGTGGTGTCGCTGTCCAGCGGCGACCCGGTGCGCTTCACGGTGGAGCGCGGCGGCGCCGTGGTGCAACTGGTCGCCACGCCCGAGCGGCGGGTCGAAGAGGACCCCATCGCCGGCCGCGTCAGCATCGGCCGCATCGGGCTGGGGCTCGGCGCCTCGCGCGCCGACGTGCGCCACGTCCGCTACAATCCGATGGAGGCCGCAGCCAAGGGCGTGCAGGAGACCGGGGCGGTACTCAGCACCACCCTGACCTATCTCGGACGCATCGTGACCGGGCGTGAGTCGGGCGACCAGCTCAGCGGCCCGCTCGGCATCGCCAAGGCCTCGGGCGCCCTGACCAACGCGGCGGTGGACGCCAATCCCCATCCCTGGGCGATCGCGGCCAATCTGCTGCTGACGCTGACAAGCTTCGCCGCCATACTTTCGATCGGAATCGGCTTTCTAAACCTCCTGCCCATCCCGATCCTGGATGGCGGCCACCTGTTGTTCTACGGCTATGAAGCCGTGGCGCGGCAGCCGGTCGCCGCACGGTATCAGGAGGCGGGCTACCGGGTTGGTCTTGCGTTGCTGGCGGGATTGATGTTGTTCGCGACTTGGAACGACCTGCAGAAGCTCAACCTGTTCAAATTCCTCGGCGGGCTCGTCAGTTGAGCCGACGCCAGCCCCCGATGGTTTCCCGAATGACCCAGATGATCCCCAGCGCCTCCGCCCGCCTCGGCGCTCGTTCCAGCATGGTCGCGCTTGTGATCGCCGCCGGCTTGTCGAGCCCGGTGCTGGCCCAGACCGCGCCGGTCGCCATTCCGTCGAACTCCGGATCGGCCGCGCCGGCGCCGGTGGTGAACCCCACGCCGTCCGGCCCCACGCCGTCCTCCGGCACGACGGCGGAGACGGCCGCGCCTCGGGTGACGACGCCTCAGCCGCAAGCCGCTCCGGCGACCACCCCGCCTGCGCCGCAAGCGCCTGCAGCCCAGGGTGCGGCCGCCCAAGGCGCGACCCAGGGCGTGGCGACCGCCGCCGCGCCCGAGCAGGTGCGCGTCAACCGCATCCTGGTTCAGGGCACACAGCGGATCGATCAGACCACGGTCCTGTCCTACCTGCCCATCCAGCCGGGCGACACGGTCGATGCGGCGGTGCTGGACGTCGCGGTGCGCACGCTCAACCGCACCGGCCTGTTCGCCGACGTGCAGCTGGGCGTGCAGAACGGCGACCTGATCGTGCAGATCGTCGAGAACCCCATCATCAACCAGGTGGTGTTCGAGGGGAACAGCGCGGTCCGCGAGGACAAGCTGAACGAAGAGGTCACGCTGAAGCCGCGCGGCATCTACACGCGCGCCAAGGTGCAGGAGGACGTGGGCTCCATCGTCGAGCTGTATCGCCTGCAGGGCCGCATCTCGGCCACCGTCACGCCCAAGCTGGTGCAGCTCGAGCAGAACCGCGTCGACGTCGTGTTCGAGATCGACGAGGGGCCGCAGACCGGCATCAGCGCGATCAATGTGCTGGGCAACCGCGCGTTCTCGGACAACGACGTGCGCGACGTCATGGTCACCGAGCGCTCGCGCTGGTGGAAGTTCTTCACCAACAACGACAACTACGATCCCAACCGGCTCGAGTACGATCAGGAGCAGCTGCGCAAGTTCTACACCAATCGCGGCTATTACGACTTCCGCATCATCTCTTCGGTGGCCGAGCTGCAGCCGGACGATGCGGCGTTCGCCCTGACGCTGACGCTGGACGAAGGCGACCGCTACAACTTCGGCGAGATCAGCGTCGTCACCGAGAACGAGCGGCTGAACGCCGACTTCCTGAAGGCGCTGGTGCCGATCCGCAGCGGCGACCTCTACCAGAGCGACAAGATCGAGCAGGCGGTCGACGCCCTGACTTTCGCCGCGGGTTCGGCCGGCTACGCCTTTGTCGACATCAACCCGACCTATCGGGCCAATCCGGACACCGACACGGTGGACGTGACCTTCAACGTGTCCGAAGGCCAGCGCGTCTACATCGAGCGCATCAATGTGGTCGGCAACACGCGCACCATCGATCCCGTCGTTCGCCGCGAGATCGTGCTGACCGAAGGCGACGCCTTCAACCGAGCGCTGCTGGAGCGGTCACGCAACAATCTGCGGGCGCTGGGCTTCTTCAAGGACGTGACGGTTGCGGAGACGCAGGGATCCGCGCCCGACCGGTCCGTCGTCAACGTCACCGTGCAGGAGCAGCCCACGGGCGAACTGTCAGTGGGCGCGGGCTTCAGCTCGGTCGACAGCTTCACCGTCAACCTCGGCATCAGCGAGCGCAACTTCCGCGGCCGCGGCCAGAACGTGGTGGCGCGCCTGGAATGGGGATCCCTGCGCCAGCAGGTGGATTTCCGCTTCACCGAGCCGAAGTTCCTGGGCCGCGACCTGCGCGCGGGCTTTGACCTGTTCCACTCGCGCTACGACCTCAGCGAATATTCGTCCTACGACTATCGTTCGACCGGCGCCGGGGTGCGCGTGTCCTATCCGCTGAACCAGAACGCCCTGTTCAGCGCGCGCTACTTCCTGAAGGACGACGAGATCATCGTGCCGAACAACTTCTGTTCGAGCACAGGCAGCCTGGGTTCGTCGGCCCTGTGCGACCAGATCGGCTCATTCCTGAACTCATCGGTCGGCTACACCCTGCAACTCAGCTATCTGAACGACCCGATCCGTCCGACGCGCGGCTGGTCGGGCTCGTTGATCCAGGATCTGGCGGGCCTTGGCGGGGATGTGAACTATCTGAAGACCGAAGGCGATGCGACCTGGTACTACGGCATCACGCCGTCCTGGGTGGTCAGCGTTCGGGGTCAGGCGGGCTACATCTCGGGCTGGAACGGCGACGCCATCCGGATCAGCGACCGCTTCTTCAAGGGCGGCAACAGCTTCCGCGGCTTCGAGACCGCCGGCATGGGACCGCGCGACCTGAGCACGACCGATGCGCTCGGCGGCAACTTCTACGCCATCGGCACGGTCGAACTGACGCTGCCGAACTTCCTGCCCGAGCAGTACGGCATCAAGACCTCGCTGTTCGCCGACGTCGGCACGCTGAGCGGGCTGGATGATCGCTATAAGCTGACGGACCAGGGGGTGCGCGACACCACCATCGCCGATGAGGCCTCGCTGCGGGCCTCGGCCGGCGTCAGCATCCACTGGCGTTCGCCGATGGGGCCGATCCGCTTCGACCTGGCCAAGGTCCTCGCCAAGGAAGACTACGACAAGACCGAGAGCTTCCGCTTCTCGACCTCCACCCAGTTCTAAACCGCAAGCCAGAACCGCTCGCACCCAAGGAAACGTCATGAAGTCTCTGATCATCGCCGCGACGGCCGCCGCCTCGCTCATCGCTTCGACCGCCTCGGCGCAGCAGGCCGCCGCTCCCGCCCAACCGCAGAACCCGGGCCCGCAGATCCCCGGCCTGTGCGTGTTCCACAACGCCCGCCTCCTGGCCCAGTCCAGCGTCGGCCAGGCGGTCGATGCGCGCATGCAGCAGCTAGCGCAGGAAGTTCAGGGCGAGCTCGCCCCCTATGCGCAGTCGCTCCAGACCGAAGCCCAGTCGCTGCAGTCGTCGGGCGCCAGCCTGCCGGCCGATCAGCTGCAACAGCGCCGCCAGGCCCTGCAGCAGCGCGCGCAGGAGGCCCAGCAACTGGAGGCCACCCGCGAGAACGAGCTGCGCTACACCCTGGCCACCCAGCGTCAGGCCATCACCACGGCCCTGTCGCCGATCCTGGTCGCCGTTTACCAGGAGCGCGGCTGCGGCATGCTGATCGACCGGGAAAGCGTTTTCATCATGAACCCGGCGCACGACATCACCGACCTGGCGATCCAGCGCCTGAACACCGCTCTGCCGACGCTGAGCTTCAACCGCCTGCAGGTGCCTGCGCAGCCGGCGCAGTAAGACCTCATGCCGGACACCCGCTTCTTTCAGACGCTCCAGCCGCTCTCCGTCGCCGATATCGCGGCGCGGATCGGAGCCGAGGTCGAAAGGGGCGGGGAGCGGACCATCCGATCCGTCGCGCCCTTGTCCTCCGCGGACGAGGGCGCGATCGCGTTTCTGGGCGACCGCAAGTTCGCCGCCCAGCTCTCCGGAACGCGCGCGGGCTGCGTGATCGTGCATCCGTCGGCCGTGGCCGCCGCGCCAGTCGAAGCGGCGGTGATCGTCTCCACCGAGCCCCAGGCCAGCTGGGCGCGCGCTTCGGCTCTTCTGCATCAGGCGCTGATGCTGGACGCCGCCTTCTCTGCGGAAGATGCGGTCGAGGACGACAGCGTCCGGATCGCACCGGGCGTTGTGCTGGGCCCGGGCGTCCGCATCGGGCGCGGCAGTCACATCGGCGCCAACACCGTGATCGGTCCCGGCGTGCAGATCGGCCGCGACAGCCAGATCGGCGCCAACGTCTCCATCGGCTTTGCGCTGATCGGGGATCGGGTCAAGATCCTCTCGGGCGCCCGGATCGGAGAGGCGGGCTTCGGCGCCGCCGTCTCGCGCAGCGGGCCGATCGACATCCCGCAGCTCGGCCGCGTGATCCTTCAGGACGGTGTCACCGTCGGCGCCAACAGCTGCATCGACCGCGGTGCCTATGACGACACGGTCATCGGCGAGAACACCAAGATCGATAATCTGGTGATGATCGGCCACAACTGCGTCATCGGCCGCAACAACCTGATGGCGGCGCACACCGGCATCTCGGGCTCCGTGACGACCGGCGACAACGTCATGTTCGGCGGACGGGCGGGCGTCGGCGACCACATCAGCATCGGCGAGGGCGCGCGCGTGGCGGCCGGCGCCGGCGTCCTAGC
The DNA here is from genome assembly GCA_023456105.1 of Pseudomonadota bacterium. Classification (GTDB taxonomy): domain Bacteria; phylum Pseudomonadota; class Alphaproteobacteria; order Caulobacterales; family Caulobacteraceae; genus Brevundimonas. The sequence continues at coordinate 35,373 of JAEYAO010000100.1, forward strand.
CGACATTCCCCCTGGAGAGACATGGTCGGGCTATCCCGCCAAGCCGATCCGCCAGTCCTTGCGCGAGGCGGTCTGGCTCGCCAAACAGGTGTCTTCACGCAAGGGAAACCGGGAATCATGAGCGAAGCGGACGGCAAGATCGATTACGCCGAGGTCATGCGGCGACTGCCGCACCGCTACCCCTTCCTTCTGGTCGACAAGGCGGAGGATTTTGTCCCGGCGACCTCGATCACCGGCGTCAAGAACGTGTCCCACAACGAGCCCTTCTTTCCCGGCCACTTTCCGATCGACCCCGTGATGCCGGGCGTGCTGATCGTGGAGGCGATGGCGCAAACGGGCGCGCTCCTGATGTCCAAGACGCTGGACGTGGCGGTGGCCGACAAGGTCATCATGTTCATGTCCATCGACGGCGTGCGCTTCAGAAAGCCCGCGCGGCCCGGCGACCAGTTGCGGATGGAGGTCAAGGTGATCAAGGCGCGCGGCGACGCCTACAAGTTCCGTGGCGAGACCTTCATCGACGGCAAGCTGGCGGCCGAGGCCGAGTTCATGGCCATGGTGGTCAAGGTCGATCAGCCGGCCGCGGCATGAGCATCCACCCCACCGCCATCGTCGACGCCTCCGCCCGGATCGCCGACGACGTCGAGATCGGCCCCTGGTGCACGGTGGGCCCCAACGTCGTTCTGGCGCGGGGCGTCCGGCTGGTCAGCCATGTGGTGGTGCAGCAGGACACCGATGTCGGGGCCGGCACCGTCATTCACCCCTTCGCCGTGATCGGCGGCGATCCGCAGCACAACGGCTACAAGGGCGAGCCGGTGCGGCTGGAGATCGGCTCGAACAACCTGATCCGCGAGCACTGCACCTTCAATCGGGGCACGCCGCAGGGGACGGGCGTGACGGTCGTCGGCTCGGACAACCTGTTCATGACGGGCGCGCACGTCGGGCACGACTGCGTGGTCGGAAACAATGTGGTGATGGCGAACAATGCGACGCTGGGCGGCCATGCTCATGTCGGCGACCGCGTCTTCCTGGGCGGGCTGTGCGCCGTGCACCAGAACGGCCGGGTGGGGCAGGGTGCCATCGTCGGCGGCCTGGCGGCGGTGACGCGCGACGTGATTCCCTATGGCTCGGCCTGGGGCAACCACGCGCGGCTGCACGGGCTGAACCTGATCGGGCTGAAGCGCAAGGGCTACGGCAAGGACCAGCTGCGCCGGCTGCTGGCCGCCTACCGCGACCTGTTCGAGGGATCCGGCGAGTTCGCCGGCCGGATCGACCGTGTGGCTGAGGCTTACGCCGACCTGCCCGAGATCACCGAGATCGTCGCCTTCATCCGCGAGGGCGGCAAGCGGCCGCTGTGCCTGCCGGGCGAATGAGCCGACTGGGCCTGATCGCGGGCGGAGGCGACCTGCCGCTGGCGGTGGCCCATCGCTGCGAGGCCGAGGGGCGCGAGGTCTTCGTGATCCGGCTGGCGGGCTTCGCCGATCCGGCGATGACGCGCTGGCCCGGCGCGGACTTCGGCATGGCCGAGATCGGCGGCATACTGAAGGCGATGAAGCGGTCGGGATGCGAGGCGGTCTGCCTGGCCGGCAACGTCAGTCGGCCGGACTTCAAGACGCTGAAGCCGGACTTCAAGGGCGCGACGCTGCTGCCCGGCATCATCAAGGCGGCCGGGCAGGGCGACGACGCCCTGCTGCGGAAGATACTGTCCGTGTTCGAGAGCGAAGGGTTCGCCGTCGAAGGCGCGGACGACATCCTGGGTGGAGACACGCTGTCGGCGGGCGCGCTGGGGCGGGTCCGACCCACGCCGGAACAGACGGCCGATCTGATCAAGGCGCTGCATGTGGCGGAGCGGTCAGGCGACCTCGATATCGGCCAGGGGGCGGTCGTCTGCGACGGCCTGGTGCTGGCGGTCGAGGCGCAGGAGGGCACGGACGCCATGCTGCACCGCGTGGCCGGGTTGCCGGTCGATCTGCGCGGCTCACCTGCGTATCGCAAGGGCGTCCTGGCCAAGGCGCCCAAGCCGATCCAGGACCTGCGCGTGGACATGCCGGTGATCGGCGCGCGCACGATTGAACTGGCGGCCGAGGCGGGCCTGTCGGGCGTCGCGGGCATCGAGGGGCGGCTGATCCTGATCGATCGGCCCGCCATCATCGCCGCCGCCGATCGCCTGGGCCTGTTCGTCTGGGGCCAGGCGCGGTGAAGATCATGCTGGTCGCCGGCGAGGCGTCGGGCGACGCCCTGGGCGCGGGTCTGGCGAGAGCGCTAAAGGCGCGGCTGGGCGACGGCGTCGCCTTTGTCGGAATCGGAGGGTCCCGGATGGCGGCCGAGGGCGTGGCGAGCCCGTTCGATATCGCCGAACTCGCCATCGTCGGCGTCACGGAAGCGCTGTCCGCCTATGGCCGCGTGCGGCGGCGGGTGCGGGAGACGGCCGATCTGGCGGCGAGGGAGCGGCCGGACGCCGTGGTGCTGATCGACAGCTGGGGCTTCACCTCCCGCGTCGGCAAGGCGATCCGCAAGGCGTCGCCGGACACGCCCCTGATCAAATACGTGGGGCCGCAGGTCTGGGCGTCGCGGCCGAAGCGGGCCCGAGCGCTGGCGAAGACGGCGGATCACCTGCTCGCGCTCTACAGCTTCGATGCGCCTTGGTTCGAGCGGGAAGGCCTGGCGACCACGGTCGTAGGATCGCAGGCGCTGAACCTGAATCTGAGCGCGGCGGACGGCGCGGCGTTCCGCCGGCGCCATGACATCGACCTAGCGGCGCCCCTGCTGCTGATCCTGCCCGGAAGCCGGCCGGGGGAGATCGCCCGGATGACCCCGGTGTACGAGCAGACGGCGGTGCGGCTGAAGGCCGAGCTGCCGGAGCTGCAGATCGCGGTTGTCGCCTCCGCCATGGTCGATGCGGAGGTGCGCGGCCGCGTCGCCGCCTGGCCGTTCCGCGCCCACTTGGTCGAGGAGTTGGAGAAGTACGACGCCATGAAGGCCGCCGACGCGGCCCTCGCCACCAGCGGAACGGTGACGCTGGAAGTCGCCGTGGCGGGCGCGCCGATGGTCATCGCCTATCGCATCGGCGCGATCAGCTACGCCATCGCCAGGCGGATCGTCACCGCCCCCTTCATCACCCTGTTCAACATCGCCGCAGGCCGTGAGGTCGCGCCCGAGTTCATCCAGGACGCCGCTACGCCCGAACGGCTGGCGAGCGCCCTGCATCGGTTGCTGACCGACCGGGACGCCGCACGACGTCAGTCGGAAGCGCAGACGGCGGCGCTGGAGGCGATGGGGCGCGGCGACCACGATCCTTCAGAGCTCGCCGCCGATGCGGTGCTGAAGGTGATCGCGGAACGCCGCTGACGCTGCTGGAGAAGCGTCGCACCCGGCGGACCGGATGCGACGTCGTGGGGCCTCAGCCGCGCTGATCGATCGATACGTAATCGCGCTCGGTCGGGCCGGTGTACAGCTGGCGCGGGCGGCCGATCTTCTGCGACGGGTCGGCCATCATCTCCTGCCACTGGGCAATCCAGCCCACGGTGCGCGCCAGGGCGAACAGCACGGTGAACATGGTGGTGGGGAAGCCCATCGCCGACAGGGTGATGCCCGAATAGAAGTCGACGTTCGGGAACAGCTTGCGCGAGGTGAAGAACTCGTCGTTCAGGGCGACGGCCTCCAGCTCCTTGGCAACCTGGAACAGCGGGTCGTTCTCGCGCCCGGTCGCCGCCAGCACCTCATAGGCCGACTGCTGCATAACCTTGGCGCGCGGATCGTAGTTCTTGTAAACGCGATGGCCGAAGCCCATCAGCTTGTACTTGCGGGCCTTTACGCCCTCGATGAACTCGGGGATGCGGTCGGGCGTGCCGATCTCGCGCAGCATGTTCAGCGCTTCTTCGTTGGCGCCGCCGTGCGAGGGGCCCCACAGGCAGGCGATGCCCGCCGCGATGCAGGCAAAGGGGTTGGCGCCCGACGAGCCGGCCAGACGCACCGTCGAGGTCGAGGCGTTCTGCTCGTGGTCGGCGTGCAGGATGAAGATGCGGTCCATGGCGCGCACCAGCGCCGGGTCGACCTGGTAGTCCTCGGCCGGCACGGCGAAGCACATGCGCAGGAAGTTCTCGGCGTAGCTCAGATCGTTGCGCGGCGACACGAAGGGCTGGCCGACGTGGTACTTGTAGGCGCGCGCGGCGATGGTCGGCATCTTGGCGATCAGGCGGATGGCCGAGATGTCGCGCTGCACCGGATCATGGATGTCCAGGCTGTCGTGGTAGAAGGCCGACAGGGCGCCGACGGTGCCAACCATGATCGCCATCGGGTGCGCGTCGCGGCGGAAGCCTTCGAAGAAGCGGTCGAACTGGGCGTGCAGCATGGTGTGGCGGGTGACGTTCTGCTCGAACGTCTCGAACTGCGATGCCGTCGGCAGTTCGCCGTGCAGCAGCAGGTGGCAGACTTCCAGAAAGTTCGACTGCGACGCCAGCTGATCGATCGGATAGCCGCGGTGCAGCAGCACGCCCGCGTCGCCGTCGATGTAGGTCAGGGCCGATTCGCACGATGCGGTCGAGGTGAAGCCCGGATCGAAGGTGAAGGCGCCCGTCGCGCCGTAGAGCTTGCGGATGTCGACGACGTCCGGACCCGTCGAACCGGCGAGGACCGGAAGCTCGACGGACGCATCACCGAGCGTAAAGGTCGCCGAGCCGGCGGGTTTGGCTTGTTCAGTCATGAATGCCCCTTTGCATCTACGGCCAGTCGCGGGGGAGCGCCGGTCGCCTTGTGGTTATGGGTGATCACTTAAGCCCTTGCAGCGCATCATCCAAGCGCCCCAGACTTTCGTCGCGTCCGAGCGCCGACAGGATGCGCGCGATGTCGGGCGATGGCTGGCCGGCTGTGAGGACCGCACGCAGGGCCGGACCGATCTTGCCGAAGCCCACGCCCTCTTCTTCGGCGAACGCCTTGAGGTCGGCGTCGAGGGCGAAGACGTCCCAGGATTGGAACAGCTGGAGTCGCGAACGCAGGCGCCCGAGACGCTCCAAAGCCTCATCCGTCAGCGGCTTGCGGGCCTTGTCATCAAGGATCAGCGGCCGCGCGAGCAGCACGAAAGCGGTCTGGTCGGCGAGCTCCAGCACCGTCTTGGCGCGATCCTTGACGAACGGCATGGCCATTTGCAGCCGCGCCTCGTCGTCTTCGGCCAGAGCGCGGCCGCGAGCGAGGTGGACGTCCAGCGCCAGCTTGGCCAGCCGCTCGTCGTCGCCGAGGCGAAGCCAGTGGCCGTTGACGTGCGCCAGCTTGTCGAAGTCCAGCCGCGCCGGCGCCTTGCCGATCCCTGACAGATCGAACCATTCCAGCGCCTGGGCGTCGGAGAACAGCTCGTCGTCCCCATGCGACCAGCCGAGGCGCGCCAGGTAGTTGCGCATGGCCTCGGGCAGATAGCCCATTTCGGCGTATTCGTGCACCGCCTGCGCCCCGTGGCGCTTGGACAGCTTGGCGCCGTCCGGGCCGTGGATCAGCGGGATGTGCGCGAAAGCAGGGCGGGGCCAATCCAGAGCGTCATAGATCAGGCTCTGGCGGGCGGCGTTGTTCAGGTGGTCGTCGCCTCGGATGACGTGGGTCACGCCCATGTCGTGATCGTCGACGACCACGGCCAGATTGTAGGTCGGCGCGCCGTCCGAGCGCAGCAGCACCAGATCGTCGAGGTCGTCCGTGGACCAGCTGACGGCGCCCTGCACCTCGTCCTGTACGGTCACGGTCACGCCCTGAGGGCGGCGAAAGCGGACGACGTGCGGCAGGAGAAGGTCGTCGACCATCGGTTCGCGGTCACGCCAGGGCGACTCGAAGGCGCGCTTTTCCGCCTTGGCCTCGTCGCGCAGGCGGCTTGTCTCTTCAGGCGAGGTGAAGTCGCGATAGGCGCGGCCGCTTTCCAGCAGCTGATCCACCACCTCGCGGTGGCGGTCGGCGCGGCTGAACTGGAACACAGGCTCCTCGTCGGCGAACAGCTCCAGCCAGCTGAGACCATCGAAGATGGCCTGCACGGCGCCTTCGGTCGAGCGTTCGCGATCGGTGTCCTCGATGCGAACCAGGAAGCGGCCGCCGCGACCCTTGGCGTAAAGCCAGTTGAAAAGCGCCGTCCGCGCCCCTCCAATGTGAAGGTAGCCGGTGGGCGAGGGGGCGAAGCGGGTGACGACGGTCGAGGAAGAGGCTGTCATGGGGGAGGGGTCCGTAGGCGGGGCCCTTATACGCCCCACTTCGCCAAAGCCCACCCCCTGGACGCGCCTGCGCGCAAGCCTGAGGGAGGCCGTCGCGCTGCAGGACGCCCGGTGGGCGATGTGGACGCCAGCGGCCTTCGGCGGGGGATGCGGCCTCTACTTCGCCCTTCGCTTCGAGCCGCCGCTGTGGCCGCTGGGGGCTATGGCGCTGGTGCTGCTGGGCGCCTGGCGCATGCTCAAGCGAGCAGGCGCCGGCCGCGCCTGGACATGGCCCCTGCTGATGCTGGCGGTGACGGCGATGGGCATGGCTAATGCGCGGCTGAAGACCATGACGGTCGAGGCGCCGATCGCACCGGCCATCGCCGAACCGACGACGGTCGAGGCCTGGGTCGTGGATGTCGACTCACCAGGCGAACGCGGGCACCGCATCATCGTCGCTCCCGTGCGCATCCGCGGGCTTGCTCCGGAGGATACGCCTGTCCGCCTTCGCGCCACGGTGAGAGGCGCGCCGCCGGAGCCGGGCCGGCCCGTCCGGATGTTCGCCATTCTGAACCCGCCGCCGCCGCCGGCGGCGCCGGGCGCATACGACTTCGGTCGCAACGCCTTTTTCGAAGGCATGGGCGGGGTGGCCTTCGCCTTGGGCGAGACGCGATTCGCCGATCTCCCGCCGCCGGGGTGGCGGTTGCGGCTGGAGATGGCGGTCAACGGCGCGCGCTTCGATCTCGCGCAGCGCATCGTCGCGCGGCTGGGCGAGCGCACCGGGGGCGTCGCCGCCGCCATGACCACCGGGCACGAGACCTGGATCGCGCGGGAGGACCAGGAGATGATGCGGGCCTCGGGCCTGGCGCACATCCTGTCGATCTCCGGCCTGCACATGGCCGTGGTCGGCGGCTTCGCCTTCTTCTCCGTCCGGCTGCTGGTCGCGGCGTGGCCCTGGCTGGCGCTGCGCGTATCGGGCAAGAAGGTCGCGGCCGTGGCGGGGCTCGCCGCCGTGGCGGCCTATCTGGTGGTGTCGGGCGCGCCGCAGCCGGCCGAGCGGGCGGCGATCACCGCCTCCATCGCCTTCATCGCCATCCTGCTGGATCGGCAGGCGATCACCATGCACGCGCTGGCCGTCGCGGCCATGATCGTCCTGTTGCTGCATCCGCAGGCGATCGTCACGCCCGGTTTTCAGATGTCGTTCGCCGCGACCGCCGCTCTGGTCGCGCTGGTGGAGGCCTGGCCAAGCCGCCTGCGGGAGATCTCCGCGCCTTTGCCGATCCTGATCGTCCAGCGCGGCGGCGCGTGGCTTGGGGCCGCCGTCGCCGCCAGTCTGGTGGCGGGCCTAGCCACCACGCCCTTCGCCGTCCAGCACTTCAACCGCACCGCCACCTACGGCCTTGTCGCAAACCTCGTCACGGCGCCCATTTCGGATTTCGTGATGATGCCGTTCCTCGCCCTCGGCGCCCTGTTGGAGCCAATCGGCCTTGGCGCGCCGTTCCTGACGGTGACGGGCTGGGGCGTGGACGCCATGTTGGCGATCGGCGCCTGGACCGCGAGCCTGCCCGGCGCAGTCCGGACCATCGCCAGCGCGCCGGATCCGGTGCTGGCGATCTCTTTTCTCGGCGTCCTCTTCATGTGCCTGTGGCGAGGGGCGGGTCGATGGCTCGGCCTGCCGTTCGCCGCGGCGGTCCTGCTCTGGCCCAAGCCGAGCGCACCGGACCTGTGGATCGCCGACGGCGGGGCGGTCGCCGCCTACAGTCGCGGACCCGAGGCCGTCGCGCTGCGCCCCGGCGTGGGCGCGTTCGCCTCCGAACTATGGTCGAGACGACGGGGCCTGGCTCTGGCGGACACGACCGCGGACCAGTGGGTCTGCACCCGCTTCTCCTGCTTTCCCCGACCGTCCGCACAGGCTCCGGTCGCCCTGTGGTGGGGCCGAAAGGCGCCGGATGCGGCGGCGCTCGACGCCTTGTGCCGGTCGGCCCCGGTCGTAAGCGTGCGCGCCGCCGTCGCTTCCCTGCCGGCGGGCTGCGAGGGGCGGCTGGTGCTGGACGCGGTTGATTTCGAAAAGGGCGCGGTCGAGTTGCGGCGTCATGACGGAGGCCGCTGGACCGCGCGCTGGAGCGGCGATGTTCGAGGCGACCGGCCGTGGAGCCGTCGCTCTGACCCCGATTTCAGTGATAGCGGCGGATGAGGCCGACCAGCTTGCCCTGAACGGCCACCTGGTCCGGGCCGAAGATGCGGGTCTCGTAGTTGCGGTTGGCGGGCTCCAGCGCCACCGAGCCGCCGCGACGGCGCAGCCGCTTCAGCGTCGCCTCCTCGCCCTCGACCAGGGCCACGACGATCTCGCCGTTGTTGGCCGTGTCGCCGCGCCGGATCACCACCAGGTCGCCGTCAAGAATGCCGGCCTCGATCATCGAGTCGCCCTCGATCTCGAGAACGTAGTGATCGCCGGAGCCCAGCATCGATTCGGGCACGGGCATGCGCTCGCGCTCGTGCTGGATGGCGGCGATCGGCGTGCCGGCGGCGATCTTGCCCAGCAGCGGCAGCTCGCGTGTGTCGTTGGCCGCCTCCGGCGCGCCTGCACGCACGCCCCCGTTGATCACGTCGGGGCGGAAGGGCTGGCGCGTTCGGCCCGATGAGGCGCTGGCCTGTTCCGGCAGTTTGGTGACCTCCAGCGCGCGGGCGCGGTGCGCCAGGCGGCGGATGAAGCCGCGCTCCTCGAGGGCGGTGATCAGGCGGTGAATGCCGGATTTGGAGGCGAGGTCCAGCGCTTCCTTCATCTCGTCGAACGAAGGGGAGACGCCCGTCTCCTTGATCCGCTCATGGATGAACATCAGCAGTTCATGCTGCTTGCGCGTGAGCATCGCCGGGCTCTCCGAACTGGCCGCTGCGACGGAAGTCGGAACGGGCCGTGAACATTGACGATGTTCTGTAAGTGTTCCCGGTTAATGTCAACCTAAGCGGAACTAGAGGGCGTCAGGCCAGGAGAGCGCGGGTCGCGGCCTCCACGTCCCCCTGCCGCATCAAGCTTTCCCCGACAAGGATGGCCTGGGCGTGCGCGTCCTGCACGCGCGACACGTCGTCGGGAGTGAAGACGCCGCTTTCGGAGACCAGCAGCGCGCGAACCGGGCTGAGGATCGACAGCATGGCCGTGGTCTCCAGATCGACCTCGAAGGTCCGCAAAGATCGGTTGTTGACGCCGACCAGATCGCCGCCGAGGTCGCAGGCTTGCGCCATCTCCGCCTCGTCGTGCGTCTCGATCAGGGCGTCCATGCCGAATCGCTCCGCTTCCGCCAGGAGGTCGGCGGCCAAGGCGTCATCGACCATCGCCAGGATGATCAGGATGCAGTCTGCGCCGAGCGCCCGGCTTTCCGCCACCTGCCACGGATCGAGGAGGAAGTCCTTGCGCAGGCAGGGCAGGGCCGTGGCGTTCCGCGCCTGCGCCAGAAAGGCGTCGTCGCCCTGAAAGCTCGGGCCGTCGGTCAGGACGGACAGGCATGCGGCGCCGCCCGCCTCATAGGCGCGGGCCAGCGATGCGGGCTCGAAGTCGGCGCGGATCAGGCCCTTGGACGGACTGGCCTTCTTGATCTCGGCGATCAGCGCCGGCCGGCCGGTGCGTTCGTGGGCGGCTTCCAGCGCCGATCGGAAGCCGCGCGGCGCCGAAGCCGCAGAGGCGAGGCGCTCGATCTCGTCCTGGGAGCATGCAGCCTTTCGGGCGCGCACGTCCTCGCGCTTGTAGGCGGCGATCCGATCAAGGATGTCGGTCATGGCGTCAGGCCTCAGGCGCGGGTTCGGGCGGGGTGGAGGTGATCCGCGCCAGCGTCTCCAGCGCCGCTGCGGCATGACCCCCGTCGATGGATGCGGCGGCCAGCGCGGCGCCGTCCATCAGGGTCTCCGCGCGGTCCGAAACCACAAGGGCGGCGGCGGCGTTCAGCAGCACGATGTCGCGATAGGGACTGCGCGCGCCGTCCAGCAGGGCGCGGAGCGCGGCGGCGTTCTCCTCGGCGTCACCGCCTCGAAGGTCGTCAAGCGAGGCGCGCGGCAGGCCGGCGTCCTCCGGCCACACCTGGAAACGCCGCACCTGGCCGTCTCTCCACTCCGCCACCTCCGACGCACCCGTGGTGGTGAGTTCGTCCAGACCCTGGCCGTGCACGGTCCAGGCGCGCACGGCGCCCAGACGGCCCAAAGCCTCGACCAGCGGCTCCAGCAGGCGCGGGTCATAGACGCCCATGACCTGACGCCGCGCGCCCGCTGGATTGGACAGGGGCCCCAGCAGGTTGAACACGGTGCGAAAGCCGACCTCGGCCCGCACCGGCCCCACGTGGCGCATGGCGCCGTGATAGGCAGGCGCGAACAGGAAGCAGATGCCGGCCTCGTCCAGGGCGCGGCGCTGCTGGTCCGGTCCCGCCCTCAGGTCCACGCCGAGCATCGACAGCACGTCGGAGGAGCCGGATTTCGAAGACATGGCGCGGTTGCCGTGCTTGGCGACCTTCAGCCCCGCGCCGGCCAAGACCAGGGCTGCGGCGGTGGAGATGTTGTAGGTGTGCTGGCCGTCGCCGCCGGTGCCGCAGGTGTCTATCACCTCATAGGAGTGGTCCAGCGTCAGGGCGGCCTCGCGCATCGCCCGGGCGAAGGCGGTGATCTCCTCCACCGTCTCGCCGCGCATGCGCAGGGCGGTGACGGCGGCGGCCACCTGGGACGGCGTGGGTTCGCCGCGCAGGCAGGCGGCGAAGAAGTCGTGCGCCTGTTCCGGCGTCAGCGCCTGGCCGTCGACCAGGCGCGCGAGGATCGGCTTGAACCCGTCGGCCACGGCGAGCGTCGCGCGATCAGGCGGCGGCGAGGCGCTTGACGCCCGCCAGTGTCAGGAAGTTGGCCAGCATGTCGTGGCCGTGTTCGGTGGCGATCGACTCCGGGTGGAACTGGACGCCGTGGATCGGCCGCGAGCGGTGGCGCAGGCCCATGATCTCGCCGTCGGCCGTCCAGGCGGTGACAGCAAGCGCGTCCGGCAAGGTGTCGCGCCGCACGGCCAGCGAATGATAGCGCGTCGCTGTGAACGGCGCGGGCAGGCCGGCGAAGACGCTGTCGCCGCCATGTTCGATCGGCGAGGTCTTGCCGTGCATCAGCGTCTTGGCGCGCACCACCTCGCCGCCGAACGCCTGGCCGATGGCCTGGTGGCCGAGGCACACGCCCAGAATCGGCATGTCGGCGGGCGCGGTCTCGATCAGCGGCAGGCAGATACCCGCCTGATCCGGGGCGCAGGGGCCGGGCGACAGCAGAACCGCGTCCGGCTTCAGCGCCCAGGCTTCGTCCGGCGTCAGGTCGTCGTTGCGCACCACATGCGTCGGCGCGCCCAGCTCTGCGAGATAGTGGACGAGATTGTAGGTAAAGCTGTCGTAGTTATCGACGACCAGGATCATGGCACGGCTTCTAGGCCCCCGCCGCCGATCCGCCAAGCCGTTAGCCCGGTAAAGGCGGCCTTAACCCTATCGCTCGACAGTCGCCATGTTGATCGAGGACCGCCCCATGACCGCAGCCGCAAAGATCGCCAGCGCCCGGACGATGCTGACCGAAGCGGCGCGTCCGGCCAGCGGGTTGGCGGCCTTGGGCGCCGCGAGCTTCGCCGCGATCGCCGCCGTGCTGATGGCGGGCGTGGTGGTGCTGGGGCCGGGCGTACAGATCGACGAAAGCGTTCAGGTCGACTGACAGCTCAGGTTTCGAAGCGCCAGGCGTCTTCGGCCGCCTTCATCGGGGCGCGCGCCTTGTGCCGGGTCTCGGCGTATTCGGCTGCAGGATCGCTGTCGGCGACCACGCCCGCGCCCGCCTGGACGAAGATGCGGTCGTCCGCAAACAGGGCGGTGCGCAGGGTGATGCAGATGTCGGCCTCGCCGCCCGCCGAAATGTAGCCGACGCCGCCGCCGTAGCCGACGCCGCGCTTTTCGCCCTCCAGTTCGTCGATGATCTCCATGGCTCGCACCTTGGGGGCGCCCGACAGGGTGCCGGCGGGCAAGGCGGCCAGCAGGGTGTCCACCGCATCGAGCTTCGGATCGGCCTTGCCGCGCACGTTGGAGACGATGTGCATGACCTGGCTGTAGCGCTCGACCACGAAACTCTCGGTGACCTCGACTGTACCGGGCGCGGCGACCCGGCCGACGTCGTTGCGGCCGAGGTCGAGCAGCATCAGATGCTCGGCCCGTTCCTTGGGATCGGCCAGCAGCTCGGCCTCGAGGGCGCGATCAGCCGCGGGCGTCGCGCCGCGGGCGCGGGTGCCGGCCAGCGGGCGGATGGTGACCTCGCCGTCCTTCAGCCGCACCAGGATTTCAGGGCTGGAGCCCGCCAGCTGGAAGCCTTCGAAGTTCAGGTAGAACAGATAGGGCGAGGGGTTCTGGCGGCGCAGCGACCGGTAAAAGGCGAACGGATCGCCGCCCCAGTCGGCCGAGAAGCGGTGGCTCAGCACCACCTGGAAGATGTCGCCGGCGGCGATGTAGTCCTTGGCGGCGGCCACCATGGCGGTGAAGGCGGCTTCGTCGATGGGCGAACGGAAGGCGGGCGGGGGCGCCGGGGCAGGCGTCGTGCGGGCGGGCAGGGGCTGGTGCAACGCGGCATCGAAGGCCTCCAGCCGGGCGTTCGCCTCGGACCACGCAGCCTCGGCATCGGTCGTGTTGTCGGGATAGGCGGCGGCGACCAGCACGATCTCGTGGCGGACCGAATCGAAGATGGCGACCAGCGAGGGACGGGTCAGCACTGCGTCCGGCAGATCGAGCGGGTCCGGGTTGGCCGCGCCCAGCGGCTCCAGCAGCCGCACCATGTCATAGCCGAAGACGCCGAACAGACCCGCGGCCATGGGCGGCAAGTCGTCGGGCAGGTCAAACCGCGAGGCGGCGATCAGGGCGCGGAGCGATTGGAGGGTAGGCACGGCCTCCGGCGCGAACTGTCCGGACGCCACGCCTGCGCCGCGCGCCAGCTCGGCCTGCTCCCCCCGGCAGCGCCAGACCACGTCCGGGTCGAGCGTCAGGATCGAATAGCGGCCCTTGACCGCGCCGCCTTCGACCGACTCCAGCAGGCAGGCATAGGGCCGGTCGCGGCCGAGCTTCAGGAAGGCCGAGACCGGCGTCTCAAGGTCGTCGATCAGCCGCCGGACGACGACCTGCGGACGGCCGCCGGTCAGACCCTCGATGAAGCGGACGCGGCCCGCGTCCTCCGCCTCGATCATTTGGCGGCGGGCGTGGTCGCCGGCGCGGCGGGCGTCGCCTGATCCGACAGACCCAGCGCGCGACGCGCGGCCGCGGGATCGTTCTTGGCCTTGGAGCGAGCCGCGCCGGCCGTCAGCGAGCTTTCGACCATCGACTGCACCAGCTCGGAGGTGAGGCGCGGACGCACCTGTTCGGCCAACGGCCCGGCGATGGCGGGCGAGGCGGCGCGCACGTCGTCCACGCGGCCGACGGCGACGGCGGTTTCCGAAGCGGGCTGGACGAACACCTGGCCCTTGCCCTGACCGAACAGCCCCTGCAGCAGGCCCTGGCCGAGCGCCTGGGTGGTTTCGGGATTGCGCACCACGCCCGTTCGGGTCGTCAGCGTCGCATTGGCCGAACGCGCAACGGCGGCGATGTCCTCACCGGCGCGAACGCGACCGGCCAGCTCATTGGCCTTGGCGGTGATGCGCTTGAGGTTCTCGCGACGCAGCCATTCGGTCGTCAGGGGTGCGCGGACTTCGTTCAGAGAAGGCAGGGCGGCGGGGCGCACATCATCGACGCGAACGGCGAAATACTGGCCCTGTCCGGCGTCGACCACGTCGCTCTCGCCGCCCTTGCCGAGGTCCCAAGCGGTTTCAAAGATCTGCGGCGGAGCGTTCAGCGCCTGGCCGTTCGGCAGCTTTCCGTCCTGGGTGAAGGGCGGCAGCTGAACGATGCGGGCGCCGACCTGGCGAGCGGCGTCGGCCAGGTTGCGGCCTTCCGACCGGGCCTTCTCATAGGCTTCGACCTTGGCGTAGGTCGCGCCCTTGGCGTCCTCCTCGCGCAACTCCTGGATCAGGCCCTGGCGGGCGTTCTCCAGGGTCGCCTCCTGGCCGGGCTGGATGCCGGTGACCTTGGCGACGGCGAAGCCGACGCCGGCCTGGATGGGATCGGACACCTGATTGTTCTGCAGGCCGAAGACGGCCGCCGCCACCGCCTGGTCGCCGACGGCGGCGCGCGGCTGGTCGGTGAACGTCGCGGGCTGCAGGCTGTTGGCGCGTCCGACGTTCTCGGGCGTCTGGCCTGCACGCAGAGCCGCCGCGATGCGGGTGGCGATCTCGCGGTTCGGCGCGGTCAGGGTGACAAAGGTCCGGCGTTCCGGCTGTCCCAGCGTGGCCTTCTTGAACTCGAACCGCTCCTGAATGCGCTGCTCGGAGATGGGCGCGGTGCGCGCCGCCTCGTCCGGCGTGAACAGGACCACCGAGGCGATCCGCAGCTCGGGGCTGCGCAGGCGTGCGGCGTTCTCGTTGATGAAGGCGGTCAGTTGCGCGTCGGTCGGGTTCGGGGCGGCGCCCGCCATGGCCTGGGTGACCTCGAACCAGCGGCCGTCGCGGGTTTCGAAGGCCTGTCCGGCGAGAAGCGCCCCGTAAACGCGGGGCACGCGCGCGCCGGCGAAGACGGCCGCGCCGAAATGCTCGATCACATACTGGTCACGCAGGTCCTGCTCCAGCTGTGCGGCGGTGACGTTCTGCTGAGCCAGCGCCTGCTGGTACTGCTCCTGGTCGAACTGGCCGGTGACCGAGTTGAAGAAGGCCGGGATCTGGCGGATCTGCTTGATGATCAGCGCCTGACCGGGACGTACGCCGGCCTTCCACGCCCAGTTCAGGAAGCCCAGCTGCTGCGTTTGGCTTTCCAAGAAACGGGTGTGGATGTTCTCGGCCACCATGTCCTCGATGGTCACGGGGCGACCCGCCTGCTCCTGCAGATTGGCGCGAACGCGATCCATCGAGGAGCGGAAGGTCGCCTCGTCCATGGTGCGGTCGCCGGCGTCGATGACGTGCTTGGGACCCAGGTTCGAGAAGACGTCCATGCGGGCGCCTACGATCACGAAGCTGATCATGATCAGCACAAACAGGCCGATGGCCCACTTGGACCGGGAGAAGTCGCGGAAGCTGGAGATCATCGATGAAACCGGGCGATGGCGGACGCGAGCGTCACAGGGCGATATGCACGGCGTATAGGCGGGGGCGGCACGCCGCCGCAAGAACAGCTTCGGGGCCGCATTGCGGCGAAGGGTCTTGGCTTGGCATGCCGCCCTGCCTAGACAGGGAGGCATGAAACAATCCGTGAAGATGATCGCCGGCAACTGGAAAATGAACGGGCTGGGCGCCCAGATCGACGAGGCGCGCGCCGTGGACGCCGACCTGCGCCGCCAGCCCGCGCCTTGCCGGGTGGTGATCTGTCCGCCGGCGACACTGATCCATCGGCTGGAGACGGCGGTGCGAGGCGGCTCCATCGAGGTGGGGGGGCAGGACTGCCACTCCGAAAGCTGCGGCGCCTTCACCGGCTCGGCCTCGGCGGAGATGCTGGAGGACGCCGGAGCGACGCTGGTGATTCTGGGGCACTCGGAACGCCGCGACGCCTTCCGCGAAAGCGATGCCGAGGTCGCGGCCAAGGTCGAGGCGGCGCTCGCCCACGGGCTGGAACCGATCGTCTGCGTGGGCGAGCGGCTGGAGGATCGGGACGCCGGCAGGGCGGTCGATGTCGTGACGGCGCAGGTCTCTGGATCGCTGCCGGACGGCTTGGCGGGCAAGGGGTTCGCCGTCGCCTATGAGCCCATCTGGGCGATCGGCACCGGCCGCACGCCGACCCGCGACGAGATCGCCGAGGTGCATGCGGCGATTCGCCGGACGCTGGTCGAGCGGTTCGGGGAGGGCGGACGCGCTGCTCCGATCCTCTATGGCGGCTCGGTCAACCCGGCGAACGCCGCGGCCATTCTGCAGACACCGGAGGTCGGCGGTGCCCTGGTTGGCGGGGCTTCGCTCAAGGCCGCGGATTTCCTCCGCATCATCCGCGCGGCGGGCTGAGCGCTCATTTGCCCGCCGGGGGCTTCGGTGATAGAGGCCGCCGCTTGATCGGCGCAGCTCCGCGCCCACATGATTGACGCCATGCTCCAGACCATCCTGCTCGTCGCCATCATCCTGGTCGCCATCTCGCTGACGGCCGTCGTGCTGCTGCAGCGGTCGGAAGGCGGCGCGCTCGGCATGGGCGGCGGACCGTCGGGCTTCATGACGGCGCGCGGCGCCGGAAACCTCTTGACCACCGTCACCTGGTGGCTGGCGGGCGTGCTGTTCGCCCTGACCATCATCCTGACGATCGTCAGCAACATGGCGCGCGACAACTCGGTCATCGACGCCGACGCGGTCGGCTCCATCGCGCTGGACAGCCAGCCGACCCAGAGCGCGCCCGCCCAGACCGCCCCGGCGCAAGCGCCCGCGCAGCCGGCCGCGCCCTCACTGGACGATCTGGAGAGCAGCCTCACCGCCTCGCCCAGCACCCCTTCGCAGGGCGGCACGCCGACCGAGGCCAGCCGTCCGAACCCCGCGCCTCAGCCGTAAGGCTCCACGCAGACCAGACTACCCGAAAGCGCGCCGCCCGGCGCGCTTTCTTCTTTTGATCAACAGTTTCTTCGCCCGAGCGGCTGGTCCGGCCGGCGAAGCTTGGAGTAAGGTGTCCGCCCATGGCTCGCTATGTGTTCATCACCGGCGGCGTGGTTTCCTCGCTCGGAAAAGGCCTCGCCTCCGCCGCTCTCGGCGCCCTGTTGCAGGCGCGCGGCTACAAGGTCCGCCTGCGCAAGCTGGACCCCTATCTGAACGTCGATCCGGGCACGATGAGCCCGTATCAGCACGGCGAGGTCTTCGTCACCGACGACGGCGCCGAGACGGACCTCGACCTCGGCCACTATGAGCGCTTCACCGGCGTGTCGGCCGCCAAGTCTGACAACATCACCACCGGCCGCATCTACCAGACCATTCTGGAGAAGGAGCGGCGCGGAGACTATCTGGGCGCGACCGTTCAGGTCATTCCGCACGTCACCGACCAGATCAAGGCCTTCTGCCTGCGGGAAGCGCTGACCGACGCGGGCGAGGAGGTCGACTTCATCCTGGTCGAGATCGGCGGCACCGTCGGCGACATCGAAGGCCTGCCGTTCTTTGAAGCCATCCGCCAGCTGGGCCAGGACCTGCCGCGCGGCCAGAGCTGCTTTGTGCACCTGACGCTCTTGCCCTTCATCAAGACCGCCGGCGAAATGAAGACCAAGCCGACCCAGCACTCGGTCAAGGAGCTGCGCTCCATCGGCATCCAGCCGGACATCCTGCTGTGCCGCTGCGAGCAGCCGATCCCGGCCGAGGAGAAGCGCAAGATCGGCCTGTTCTGCAACGTGCGGGAATCCGGCGTGATCCAGGCCATGGACTCGGCCGACATCTACGCCGTGCCGCTAGACTATCACCGGGAGGGGCTGGACCGGGAGGTGCTGGCGCACTTCGGCGTGCAGGACGCGCCGGAGCCCGACCTGTCGCGCTGGACCGACATCGTCGATCGCCGCCTGAATCCGGAAGGCGAGGTCACCGTGGCGGTCGTCGGCAAGTACACGGTGCTAAAGGACGCCTACAAGTCGCTGATCGAGGCGCTGCACCACGGCGGCGTGCACAACCGGGTCAAGGTCAACATAGACTGGGTCGAGGCCGAGACTTTCGAAGGCGACACGGAGGCCTGCAACGCGCGGCTTCAGGGCGCCCACGCCATTCTGGTGCCCGGCGGCTTCGGCGAGCGCGGATCGGAGGGCAAGATCGAGGCGGCGCGGTTCGCCCGCGAGCGTAAGATCCCGTATTTCGGCATCTGCTTCGGCATGCAGATGGCAGTGATCGAGGCGGCGCGGAACCTGGCGGGCTTCCCCAAGGCCAGCTCGACCGAGTTCGGCCCGGCGGACGAGCCGGTGGTCGGCCTAATGACGGAGTGGACCCAAGGCAACCAGCGGGTGCTGCGCCAGCAGGGCGGCGACCTGGGCGGCACCATGCGGCTGGGCGCCTACGACTCCACCCTGACGCCGGGATCGAAGATCGCCGAGATGTATGGCTCGACCCACATCAGCGAGCGGCATCGCCACCGCTACGAGGTTAACATCAACTACCGCGAGGCCATCGAGCAGAAGGGCGGGCTGATCTTCGCCGGCCTGTCGCCCGACGGCGTGCTGCCCGAGACCGTGGAGCGGCCGGATCACCCCTGGTTCATCGGCGTCCAGTACCATCCGGAGCTGAAGAGCCGACCGTTCGCGCCGCACCCGCTGTTCGCCGGCTTCATCGAGGCGGCGCTGGTGCAGAGCCGGCTGGTCTGAGCCGGCGGTTTGGTTAAATTCGCGTGATGGACGTGTGAAGGTGAGCGACCGCTGTTATCGTGCCTAGATGCTGCTGGAAGGCGAGCGGCGAGGCGGGCATGGCGGGCGAGATCCTTTACTTCATCCATCGGCATTTTCGGCTACTGACCGTATTGGCGGGCGTGGGCGCGGCCGGCCTTCTGGTCCGTTTCGGCTCGGCCCTGCTGGGGCACGGACAGCGCTCGTCGGGATGCAGGGCGGTCTCGAGCGCCCAGGCATCGTTGCTCTCGTCGTGATCGTTGGTCTTGCGACCCCACGCCAGGGTCGAGGACCACCAGCCGTCCGACCCGAAGCGGCGGGTGTGGATGGCGCTGGCGGACCACTTCCGCTGGTCCTCGTCCGGCTCGAGCTGTTCAGGCGCTGAGACCTCGGCGTAGGAGACCTGAAGCGCCCATTCCGGCGTGGGATTGAACGAGCCGCGCACCGACCAGCTGTCCAGCCGCGGTTGTTCGATGTCCCAGCGGTCTTCATCCGGCTCGCGCCCTTTGAAAGCCGACCCTTCGATCTTGAAGCGATCGCGCGCCCAGCCCAGCGTCGTCACGCCAAAGACGATATGGGTCGAATCCAGCCAGTGGTGAGTGATCGGCGCTTCCGGGCTGTCCATGGCGCTCATGCGGTGCATGAAGGCAGGCGGCCCGAACGCCGGCTCCCCGGGCAGGCCGATGTAGGCGTAGACGCTGTCGGTCGGCGACAGCTGGCGCGAATAGCTAGCCGACAGCTCCATGAAGAGATCGTGCGGATGCTGGCGATCGACCAACGGGTCGACCCCGTCCGCCGTCTCGCCCGCCGCCAGCAGCAGCGGGTAGCCCGACTTGCCCATCAGAGGATCGGGGCTGAGCATGGCGCGCAGGTTCAGCTTGGATCCATCAGCGAAGTCGCGGCGCGCGGCGCCCATCACCATGCCCGCCGCAAAGGTCTTCGTGTCGCCCCGCAAACCATTCTGGTTGTCGTAGACGAGGTTCAGCAGGGCATGGCTCATCAACGTCCAGTCGCCGGCCCGCGCGTGCACGCCGCCGTGCTCGCCGAGGTCCGGCTGCCAGGCGGTGCCGGAGGCGTTGCGGGACATGGACCAGGGCCCGAGCGGGCTGGTCATGCCGGCGTGGCCGGCGGCGGCGTGATGGTCCATGGCCTCGTGATCATGAGCCATCGAGGAACGGTCGTGCGGCGCCGGCTGCTGCGGCGGTGCAGCCGGGGAAGAGCCGGTAGTCGTCGGCGCAGGATGGTGACTATGGTCCTGCGCCTTCGCCTCTGCAGCGAGAACAAGCAGGGATGCGCCGGCGGCGAGGCCGGCGAGGGAGCGGACAGCCATGGCGGCGTCCTCCTTTCAGATCGTGACAAGGGTTCGCGCCGGGTCGGGCGCGGCGAGTCAGACGATCAGGAGGCGAGGCGGGCCGATGGCCGGGGCCGGAGACCGGCCGCGCAACAAGGTGGAGAGCGCGAACCCGGTCGAGGCGGCGCCCGTCTCCACCTGCTCCGGCGCGGCAGCCGGCAGGGGCGAGGCGGCGACGCAGACGACGCAGCAGGCCATGACTTTCACCGAGCGAGGCGCATCGGACGCCGGCTCGCCTGTATGGTGCGTCGCGGCGTTCCCGGTCTGGTGGCAGGGCGGATCGGATGCCGACGCGGCCGAGGCGGCGACGGCCCCCAGCGACAGCACCGACGCCACGCCCATCAGCATCAGGATGAACCGCACGATCTTCACGGCTCCAGCATAGGGGCGGCCGCCGCGTGGGGCAACGCGGCGGCGGCAAGCACGGTCAGGCCTTGTTCCAGCCCTCGTCAATGGCCCAGACGGCGAAGGCGTAGTCGTGCGCCACTTCCTTCAGGTAGTCGAAGCGTCCGGCCGCGCCGCCGTGCCCGGCCTCCATGTTGATCTTCAGCAGCACCGGCTTGCCCGAGGTGGTGGCGGGCCGAAGCTTGGCAACCCACTTCTCGGGCTCCCAATAGGTGACGCGCGGGTCGGACAGGCCGCCGGTCGCCAGCACGGCCGGATAGGCCTTGGCCTCCACCTGATCGTAGGGGCTGTAGCTCATCATGTAGTCGTAGGCGGCGGCATCCTCGATCGGGTTGCCCCACTCGGGCCACTCCGGCGGCGTGAGCGGAAGCGAGGTGTCGCTCATGGTGTTGATCACGTCCACGAACGGCACCTGGCCGATGATGCCCGCCCACAGGTCGGGCCGCATGTTGGTGACCGCGCCCATCAGCATGCCGCCGGCTGAGCCGCCCTGCGCCACGATGCGTCCGGCCGTGGCGTATTTCCGATCGATCAGATGCTCGGCCGAGGCGATAAAGTCGGTGAAGGTGTTCTTCTTGGTCATGCGGCGCGCCGCCTGGAACCAGCCCCAGCCCTTGTCGGAACCGCCCCGGATATGGGCGATGGCGTAGATCCAGCCGCGATCCACCAGCGACAGCCGGTTGGTCGAGAAGCTGGCCGCCATCGGTATGCCGTAGGAGCCGTAGCCGTAGAGCAGCAGCGGGGCGGAGCCGTCCACCGGCGCGTCCTTGCGGCGCAGCACCGTGACCGGCACCAGCTCGCCGTCCGAGGCCGGTGCGTTCAGACGCTCGACCACATAGTTCGCGACGTCGTGGCCGGACGGGATCTCCTGCGTCTTGCGCAGGGTCCGCTCGCGAGAGCCCATGTCGTAGTCATAGGTCTGGGTCGGCGTGGACGGCGAGTTGTAGGCGTAGCGGGTGACACCCGTGTCGTATTCGGACGCCCCGGCCAGCGAGAGGGCGAAGGCGGGCTCGTCCGCCGCGATCTCGTGCTCGGCGCCGGCGCGGTCGCGGATGATGATGCGGGTGTTGGCGTCCGACCGCTCCTGGCGCGCCAGATGGTCCCTTGTCAGGTCGAAGCTCTCGATGAAGCGTCCCGGCGTATGGGGCACGAGGTCGGTCCAGCCGCTGCGGGCCGGCGCGTCCGTCGCTGCCGTCACGATCTTGAAGTCCACGGCGTCGCCGCCGTTCGTGCGGATCACCCAGCGGTCGCCCCAGTGATCGGCGTCATAGCGATGCGCGACCTCGCGCGGCTCCAGCACCAGGGGCTCAGTCGTCGGCGCATCGCCGGGAATGTAGCGGGTCTCGGACGTTTCCTGGTTCTGGACGCCGATGACGATGAAGCGGTCGTCGGAGGTGCGGCCCACCCCGATGAACATGCCCTCGTCTTCTTCCTCATAGACCAGGGTCGTCTCGCCGCCGGTGGCGGGACGGCGGAAGATCTTGTCGGGGCGACCGTTGTCGTTGCGGTTGGTCCAGAAGATCCACTGGCTGTCGGGTGAAAAGGCGAAGTCGCCCGTCGCGCTGTCGATCACCTCGGGCAGTACCTGGTTCGTCGCCAGGTCCTTGACGTAGATCTTGTGCACCTCGGACCCCTGCGCGTCCTCGGCATAGGCGAACAGGGCGTGGTCGGGGCTGTGCGAGGCGTTCGACACCTCGGAATAGGCCTTGCCCTCGGCCAGGGCGTTGGCGTCCAGCAGCACCTGCTCAGGTCCGCCGTTCCGGGGCTTTCTGCAGTACAGCGGGTGCTGGTCGCCGGTGTTGTAGCGGACGTAATATTCCCATGGGCCATCGGGGGCCGGAACGGAGGCGTCATCCTCCTTGATGCGGCCGCGCATCTCGCGGAACATCGTCTCCTGCAGCGGCAGGGTCGAGGCCATCATCGCCTCGCGATAGGCGTTCTCGGCGTCGAGGTGTTCCTTGACCTCGGCCTTGATCAGGGAGGGGTCGCGCAGCACGGCCTGCCAGTTGTCGTCCTTCATCCACTGGTAGTCGTCGGTGCGGGTGCGCCCAAGCTGTTCGATGACGACGGGGATCTTCTTGGCGACGGGGGGCGTCGGGCGATTGGCGGGCATCTGGGCTCCGGTGGGACTGGCGAAGGAAGGCGCGGCGGCGGCCGACAGGGCGGCGGCGGCGCTGGAAGCGATCATCTGGCGGCGGTTCATGGCGGCGTTTCCCCCGAAAAGCTCATGCGGGCGGGACCTTGTGCGGCCAAGGGGCGCTCGTCAAATGAAAGGGGCGCAAGGTTCAGGAGCCGCGATGTTCGACAGCGTGCCGATCCAGGTTGAGCAACCCGCCGAGGCCGCACGTCCGACGTGGACGCTGACGCGGGGCATGATCGACGCAACGGTACAGATCGACCAGCCGAATGGGCAGGGGACCCGCACGGTCGGAACGGCCTTTCTGGTGAGCGCGCCTGAGCCGGACGGCGCGCCTCGCACGGTGCTGGTCACGGCAGGCCATGTCCTGGACAGGATGACCGGGCGGGAGGCGCGCGTAGGCTGGCGCTCGGAAACGATCGGCGGCGCCTGGCGTTTCGACCCCGAACCGCTGGCCATCCGCGATGCTGGCGACCAGCCGCTCTGGACCCGGCATCCGGATCGCGACATTGGGGTGATGACGATCCAGGCGCCCGACGTCTTCGCCCGCGCCGCCATTCCGCTGGCGTGGCTGGCCGGACCGGAGATGTTCGACGAGGCGCAGGTCGGGCCGGGCGACGAGATGCTGACGCTCGGCTTTCCCCATGGGCTGTCCGCCAATCGCGCGGGCTTTCCGATCCTGCGGACAGGACGGATCGCCTCCTGGCCGCTGACGCCGATCACGGCCTTTCCGACCTTTCTGCTCGATTTCGCGGTGTTCCCCGGCAACTCGGGCGGGCCGGTATTCTGGACGCCGGCGGCGAGGAAGACCGCCAGCGACCAGGAGCCCGATCACCCCTACGTCGCCGGCATGCTGACGCAGGAGGTGAGGGTGGACGACGAGCGGCTCAGCATCGGCGTGGTCGCCCATGCCGAGGACATTCGCGCGACGATCGCCCATCTGGACGCCGCGCCCGAGTTCTAGCCGGCCAGCGCCTCGACCGTCATGCGCTGCAACAGGTCGCCGCCTTGGCCGACCGCCGCGAGGCGGCTGGAGACGTGGCCCAGGACATTGGCGGCGTAGACCTCGTAAAGGTCCATCTTGCCTTCCAGCCACGCAGGATCGCCGTCGCCGGCGTCCAGCCGCGCCCTGGCCAGGAGCGCGCCCTTGGCCAGCAGCCAGCCGCCGGCCACGTCGCCCAGCAGCTTCAGATAGGCGTCGGCGCCGGACAGCACGTCGGCGGCGGCGGCCGGATCGGCCTTGCGGTCCAGCAGCCACAGGGTCGCGTCCTCGACCGCCTCGATCGCGGTGGCGAACCGCTCGACGGGCTTGCCGGAATAAAGCCGCGACAACTCCGCCAGCGTCTTCTTCATGTCCGTGATCAGGTCGCGCGCGGCCTGGCCGCCGTCCATCGACAGCTTGCGGCCGACCAGGTCCATGGCCTGTATGCCGTTGGTGCCTTCATAGATCGGGGCGATGCGGGCGTCGCGATAGTGCTGGGCGGCGCCGGTCTCCTCGATGAAGCCCATGCCGCCGTGCACCTGCAGGCCGGCCGAGGCGACCTCGACGCCGACATCGGTGGACCAGGCCTTGGCGATGGGAGTGAACAGGTCCTCGCGCGCCTTCCAGCGCCGCCGATCGGTCTCGTCCGCCGCATGCTCAGCCATGTCGGCGGCGACGCCAGTCAGCAGGCAGATGGCCCGAGCCGCCGAAATCTTGGCCTTCATCACCGCCAGGCTTCGGCGGACGTCCGGATGATCGAAGATCGGTGAGGACGCCTCTCCCGTCCACACGGATCGCCCTTGGCGTCGATCCAATGCATAGGCCAGGGCGCCCTGATAAGCGCGTTCGGCGATCCCGACGCCTTCGACGCCCACCGCCAGCCGCGCGGCGTTCATCATCACGAACATATGGGCTAGGCCTTCGTTCGGCCGCCCCACCAGTTCGGCGCGAGCGCCCTCATAGGCCATGACGCAGGTGGGCGAGGCGTGGATGCCGAGCTTGTGTTCGATCCCGACCGGCCGGAAGCTGTTGCGCTCCCCCAGCGTCCCGTCGGGCTTCACCTCGAACTTGGAGGCCAGGAACAGGCTGATGCCTTTCGGCCCCTTCGGCGCGTCCGGCAGGCGGGCCAGCACCAGATGGACGATGTTGTCCGTGGCGTCGTGGTCGCCCCAGGTGATGAAGATCTTCTGGCCGGTCAGGCTGTAGGTCTCATCGCCGTTCGGCGTGGCGGTGGCGGTCAGCGCACCGAGGTCCGAGCCCGCGCCCGGTTCGGTCAGCACCATGGCGCCGGTCCATTCGCCCGACACCAGCCGGGTCAGATAGGTCTCTTTCTGCTGCTCGGTCCCGACCTGCTCCAGCGCCTCGATGGCGGCCAGCGACAGCATGGGGCACAGGCCGAACGCCATGTTGGCGGCGTGCACGGTCTCATAGGCCGCGAGCTCCAAAGCCTTTGGCAAAGCCTGTCCTCCGGCGGACACGGAGGCGGACAGTCCGGTCCAGCCGCCGGCGGCGAACTGGCGATAGGCGTCGGCGAAACCCGGCGCGGCCGTGACCGCGCCATCGGCGTAGGTCGAACCCTTCTGGTCCCCGATGCGGTTCAGCGGAGCCAGCACCTCTTCGGAGAACTGACCGGCGGCCTGCAGCACGGCGTCGCGAACATCCGAATCATAGTCGGGGAAGGCGCCGGTGGCGGAGAGCTGATCCGCGCCCACGACGTCCAGGGTGAAGGCAAGGTCGCGAACGGGGGCGCGATAGGTCATGATCCATCCTTTGGTCTTTGCGCCGTCTGTGCCGCGCCGGCGGGCGACGATGCAAGCGCTTGGCGAAACCGCCCTGATCCGCCAAGCTGGCGCCCTGCCGCCACGGAAGGGAAGCCGCATGGCCGAACCGCGCAACCGCTACTCCACAGTGTCCCTGACCCTGCACTGGCTGACGGCCGCCCTTGTGGTGACTCAGGTGGTGCTGATCTCGGCCGCCGACAACGCCGAGGGCCCGGCTGCTGGGTCGTTCATCGGCCTGCACAAGTCGGTGGGGCTGACCATCCTGGTGCTGACGCTGGGCCGACTGGCGTGGCGGCTGGCCAATCCCGCCATTCCTCTGCCCGCGGAGACGCCGCGCTGGCAGAAGATGGCGGCGCGCACAACGCATGTGCTGTTCTATGTCGTGCTGTTGGCCCTGCCCATGACCGGCTGGCTGGCGTCTTCGGCGGGCGGGCGTGCGATCGAATGGTTCGGCCTGTTCCAGTGGCCGCTCCTGCCCGTGGGCGGCGGCCGAGAGGCGGCCGGCGCCTTCATGGACATCCATCGGGCGGTGGTGAAGAGCCTCTACATCCTGATCGCGCTGCACGTCCTGGGCGCGCTGAAGCACCACTTCATCAATCGCGACAACGTCCTGCATCGCATGATCCCGCTGATCCCGCGCCGACCATGAGCGACACCGTCCAGGCGGCGGTCGAGGCGCTGCGGGGCGGGCGGCTGGTGATCCTGCCGACCGAAACCGTCTACGGGCTGGCCGCAGACGCCGGAGACGCCGCCGCTGTCGCAGCCATCTTCGAAGCCAAGGGAAGACCGCGCTTCAACCCGTTGATTTCTCATGTGGCGGATGCTCAGGCGGCGCGGGCGCTGGCGCAGTTCGATGCTCAGGCGAACGCCCTGGCTGACGCCTTCTGGCCCGGTCCGCTGACGCTGGTGCTGCCGGTGCTGGATAACGACCGGATCAGCGATCTGGCGCGGGCGGGCCTCGACAGCGTCGCCGTCCGGGTGCCCGGCCACCCGTTGGCGCGCGAGGTGCTGAAGGCGTTCGGCGGGCCAGTGGTCGCGCCCTCCGCCAACCGCTCGGGCCGGCCCAGCCCCACCACCCACGCCGATGCAGTGGAGGAGACGGGCGCCTCGGCGGCGGCTTTACTGGACGGCGGCCCCTGTGCGGTGGGTCTGGAGAGCACGGTGGTGTCGGTGCTGGACGGCGAAGCCCGCCTGCTGCGTCCGGGCGCGGTGACCCGCGCCGAGATCGAGGCGGTGGTCGGCCCGGTGCGTCAGGACGGGGAGGGACACCGTTCGCCGGGGCGGTTGGCCCTGCACTACGCCCCCGATGCGCCGGTCAGGATCGAGGCGGCCGAGGCGAAGCCGGGCGAGATTTGGCTGGGCTTCGGTCCGGAGGTCGGAGAGTTCCGGTGGAGCCTCAGTCCCTCCGGCGATCTTGCGGAGGCGGCGGCCAACCTGTTCCGCCGCCTGCGGGAGGCCGATCGCGAACGCCCGGCCGGCATCGCCGTGGCGCCCATCCCCGATCACGGTCTCGGCGAGGCCATCAACGACCGGCTGCGGCGCGCCGCGGGGTTTGTCGGCTGAAGCTCAACGTGCATCCGGCCGGGTGAACACCCAGTCGGCGTCCGACGAGGCCGCGGCGTTGAACCGGTAGCCCGCGACGTCGAAGCCCTTCAGCTCCTCTGCGCGCTCCAGTCCTCGGTCGGCGGCGTACCGCGCCATCAGACCCCGCGCCTTCTTGGCGTGGAACGAGACGATGCGGCTGTGGCCGTCCTTTTCTTCGCGGAAGTGCGGCGTGATCACCGGCAGACGCAGCGCCTTGACGTCGATCGCGCCGAAGTATTCCTGGCTGGCGAGGTTCACCAGGACGGGTTCGGCCTGACCCTCGGCGTCGGCGTTGAGCTGCTGTGACAGCCGATCGCCCCAGAAGTCGTAAAGGCTCGACCCCCGTCGCGTGGCCAGTCTGACGCCCATCTCCAGACGATAGGGCTGAATGCGATCCAGCGGCCGCAGCAGGCCGTAGAGGCCGGACAGGATGCGCAGGTGCGCCTGCGCCCAGTCCAAGGCGCCCGCGTCCAGTTCGCGGGCGCACAGGCCTTCGTACACATCGCCCGCGAAGGCGAAGGCCGCCTGAACACCTTCGGTGGAATCTGCCTCAAAGGCCTTGAACCGCGCCTGATTGAGCTCCGCCAGCGCCTCGGAGATGCCCATCAGCCGGCGCAGGTCGGCGCGCGTCTGACGCTTGGCGGTCTTCGACAGTTGAGCGGTGTCTTCAAGGAAGCGGCGGTCAGTCGCCGGGATCGCGGGATCGGCGGGGGTGAAGTCCAGCCGCTTGGCCGGAGACAGGACGATCAGCAAGGCGTGGCGGCTCCGGCTCTTTCAGGCGTGCGCGACATAAGGCTTTCCGCGCCCGATTTGAACCGGGAGGACTAGAACAGCACCGCAGGGTTCATGATCCGCTGCGGGTCGATAGCGCGGCGGATGGCGGCCATGGTCTCGATCTCCAGCGGGGTCTTGTAGCGAAGAACCTCCTCGCTCTTCAGCCGGCCCAGGCCATGCTCGGCCGAGATGGAGCCGTCGTAGCGCGCGACCACGTCGTGGACGATGCGCGAGCCGTCCTTCCAACGCCCGATGAAGGCCGGCACGTCCTCTCCGACGCCCGGCAGGATGTCGTAGTGCAGGTTGCCGTCTCCGACATGGCCGAAGACGGACACCCGCGCGCCGGGATGAAACCGCTCCACGGCCGCCGTGGCCTCGTCGATGAAGTCGGCGATCTGGGAGATCGGCACCGAGACGTCGTGCTTCCAGCCGCCGCCCTCGGGCTTCAACGCGGCGGAGTGTTCTTCCCGCAGGCGCCAGAAGGCGGCGCGCTGAGCGTCGTTCTGGGCGATGGCGGCGTCGGTGATCAGGCCTTCCTCGAAGGCGACCTCCAGCAGCCGCTCCATCTGGGTATCCGCGCCGCCGGCCGTACCGGACGCGATCTCGATCAGCACCGACCATTCGGGCCGGCTCTCCAGCGGCTCGCGCGTGTCCGGGATATGCTTCAGCACCAGGTCCGTCCCTAGCCGCTTCATCAGCTCGAAAGCCTCGACGCCGCCGCCGGTCTCGGCCTTGGCGCGCGCCAGCAGTTCCACGGAAGCCGCCGCCGTTTCCAACCCGACAATGGCGACGGCGCGCGACCGCATGACCGGAAACAGCTTCAGCGTCGCGGCCGTCACCACGCCGAGCGTTCCCTCCGCCCCGATCAGCAGTTGCTTGAGGTCATAGCCGGTGTTGTCCTTGCGCAGGCGCTTCAGCCCATGAAACACCTCACCGTTCGGCATCACGGCCTCAAGGCCCAGCACCAGGTCGCGCATCATGCCGTAGCGCAACACCTGGGTGCCGCCCGCATTGGTCGAGATCACGCCGCCGATGGTCGCCGATCCCTCCGCCGCCAGGCTGAGGGGAAACACGCGCCCGGCCGCGCTTGCCGCTTGTTGGGCCTCCAGCAGCGTCAGGCCGGCCTCCACCGTCATGGCGTCGTCCAGCGGCGTCACGTCACGCACCGCCCGCATCTTCCGAAGGGACAGCAGCACCTCCCCATGCGGGATCTGGCCGCCCACCAGCCCGGTGTTGCCGCCCTGGGGGATGATGGCGACGCCGTGCGCGGCGCAGATCGTCACGGCGCGTGCGACCTCTTTGGTGGAGCGCGGCGTCAGCAGAAGCGGCGTCCGGCCGGTCCAGCGATTGCGCCACTCCGTCAGCCACGGCGCGATCTCAGCCGGATCCTGCGTCCAGCCGCCCGGACCCAGCGCGGCTTTCAGTTCGTCGAAGGCGGGCGAGACGGCGGCTTTCATGTCCCGCCTTGTGTCAAAGCCCTGGCCGATGGGGAAGGGCGCAGCTAGCATCCAGCCATGGAATCTCGCGTGATGACGCCGATCCCGGCGGTCGGCGTCGTCTGCATGCGGGGCGACGCGGTGCTGCTGATCCGACGCGGGACGTCGCCCCGCCTTGGCGAATGGAGCCTGCCCGGCGGCCGCATCGAGCCCGGCGAACGCGCGGTCCAGGCCGCCCTGCGCGAACTGCGCGAGGAGACTGGAGTCGAGGCCGAGATGCTCGGGCTCGTCGATGTGGTCGATGGCCTCTTTCCCGAACATGGCCGCCACTATGTGCTGATCGACTACGCCGCCCGCTGGCTGTCAGGCGAGCCGCGGGCCGGAGACGATGCGGCGGAAGCCGCATTTTTTCCGTTCGAGGAGGCCTTACGGCGGGTCGAGTGGCTGGAGACCCGGCGCATCCTGACGCTCGCTCGCCAACGGTTCGCCTGACGCTGGCGTCGGCTCCGCTTGAGCGATAGGCTGCCTTCGGATCGGGGAGGGATCGGAATGGACGCCACAACAATATTCGCCGCCGTCGTGCTGGTGCTGGCTGGCGCGCTGTTGTTCAGCGTGATCAAGATCGTGCCGCAAGGCCGTGAATTCACGGTGGAACGCTTCGGAAAATACACCAAGACGCTGAGCCCCGGCATCGGATTCCTGACGCCCTTCATCGAACGCGTCGGCAAGCGCATGAACATGATGGAGCAGGTGCTGGACGTCCCCACCCAGGAGGTGATCACCAAGGACAACGCCATGGTGAAGGTGGACGGCATCGTCTTCATCCAGGTCATGGACGCCGCCCGCGCCGCCTATCGCGTCGACAATCTGCCCTACGCCATCGCCCAACTGTGCATGACCAATCTGCGCACCGTGGTCGGCTCGATGGAGCTGGACGAGGTGCTGAGCCAGCGCGACAGCATCAACACCCGCCTGCTGCACGTGATCGACGCCGCGACGGAGCCGTGGGGCGTCAAGGTCAACCGCATCGAGATAAAGGACCTGACCCCGCCCGCCGACATCACCAACGCCATGGCGCGCCAGATGAAGGCCGAGCGCGAGCGTCGCGCCGTGATCACCGAGGCGGATGGTGAGAAAGCCGCCGCCATCGCCCGCGCCGAGGGCGCCAAACAGGCCGCCATTCTAGAAGCCGAGGGGCGCAAAGAAGCCGCCTTCCGCGACGCCGAGGCGCGTGAGCGCGAGGCGGAGGCCGAAGCGCGCGCCACCGCAATGGTGTCCGAAGCCATTGCGCGCGGCGACGTCAACGCCGTGAACTATTTCGTGGCCCAACGCTACGTCGACGCCTTCGCCGAACTGGCCCGCAGCCCGCAGCAGCGCACGGTGATCGTGCCCGCCGAGATGGGCTCGCTGGTCGGCACGATCGCAGGGCTGGGCGAACTGGTCGGCCTGGCGCGCGAGCAGCAGCGCGAGGGGGCGAACCGGTCGCCGTCCAGGCCGGCGTCCCGCAGCGCGAGCGGCCCCGCGGTTCCGCCGACGGCCTAGGGAGAGCGAGCATGACCTGGCTTGTGGAACTCTACGCCGCGCAGCCGTTCTGGGTGTGGCTGGCGGTCGGCGTGATGCTGCTGGCGGTGGAGGCGATGTTCTCGACCGAGTGGCTGCTCTGGCCGGCGGTCGCGGCCGGGATCGTGGCCGTCATGACCGCCGCGGGCTTTCAACCGGGTGCGGCGTGGGAGGTCGCCATCTTCGCGGTGCTCACGGTGATCGCCACCCTGCTGTCGCGTCGCCTGGCCGGGCGGGTCAATCCGATCGGGCCGGACGTCAACGATCGCGAGATCCGCCTGATCGGCCAGCGCGCCCGGGTGGTGGAGCCCTTCGTCAACGGTCGAGGCCGGGTGTTCGTCACCGGGGCGGAGTGGTCGGCCGAACTGGTCGGCGCACCGCCGGCGTCCGGCCAGGACGTGCTGGTCGAGCGGGTCAGCGGCTCGTGCCTGACGGTGCGCGCGGACTGAACCTCAGCGCCGGCCCAGCACCTCGTCGACGCCGCGATTCGCCAGCCCGTCGGCGCGTTCGTTCAACTCGTGGCCGGCGTGCCCCTTGACCCAGCGCCACTTCACGTCGTGACGAAGCCTGGCGGCGTCAAGCCGTTGCCAGAGCTCGGCGTTCTTGACCGGCTTCTTGTCGGCCGTCACCCAGCCGCGCGCCTTCCAGCCGCGCATCCATTCGGTGATGCCCTGCATCACATACTTGCTGTCGGTGTGCAGCTCGACTTTGCAGGGGCGTTTCAGCGCCTCCAGCGCCTGGATGGCCGCCATCAGCTCCATGCGGTTGTTGGTGGTGGTGCGCTCGCCGCCCCACAGCTCCTTTTCATGGCCTCCGCCGGCCTGCAGCACCGCGCCCCAGCCGCCCGGTCCCGGATTGCCCTTGCAGGCGCCGTCGGTGTGGATGATGACGTGATCGGAGGGACTCATGGTCGCGCACGCCTACAGCCTCCCTTGGCGCATGGCCATCACTCGGCCTATATGCGGGATCAAGAAACGAGGCGGACCGGCGCGGTCCAATCGCAGGAGATTCGTCATGGGCTCGATGAGCATCTGGCACTGGGCCATCGTCATCGTCGTCATCGCCCTGCTGTTCGGCGGACGCGGCAAGCTGTCGGGCCTGATGGGCGACGCGGCCAAGGGCATCAAGGCCTTCAAGGAAGGCCTGCGCGACGACGACAAGAAGGACGGGCCGCACGAAGGCGTCTCCTCGCTGCCGCGCACCGACGCCGAAAAGGAAGAGCTGAAGCGCTAGTCGCCTCGGTCTTGATGAGCAACGTGTAATGGGCGGCCTGGGTCCCGGCGTCGGGGGCTTTGAAATCCTTGTGATCGGTCTGGTGGCCCTGCTTGTGGTGGGGCCAAAGGACCTGCCTGTGCTGATGCGCCGCGTCGGCCAGATGGTGTCCAAGGCGCGCGCCATGGCCAACGAGTTCCGATCCAGCTTCGATGAAATGGCGCGCCAGTCCGAACTCGACGATCTTCGCAAGGAGGTTGAGGCGCTGAGGTCCGGGCAGGGGATGTACAATCTTGGCGCCGACGCCGAGGCCGCCTTCAAGGATATCCGCGACGACCTGAACAAGTCGGCGGACGCATCGCCGCCGCCCCCGCCGATGCCGGAGTTCCCGGACACGGCAACCGAGCCCGCGACGCTGGCGCAGGCCGAGCCGGTGCTGGAACCGGTCAGCGCGCAGCCCGCACCGGGCGAAACGCCCCGCAAGCCCCGGCGCGCCAAGACGGCTGACGGCGAGCTGGCTCCAACCGTGCGCAAGACAAGGGCCAAGGCCCAGCCCGCCGAAGCCGGCGAGACGCCGGTTCGCAAGCGCGCGCCCCGGAAGACAGCGTCGTGACCGCTCTGGATCGAGACGAGGCCGAGATCGAGGCTTCGCGCGCGCCGCTAATGGACCATCTGGTCGAACTGCGGAACCGACTGCTGATCTGCGTGGTGGCGTTCGCGGCCGGTTTTATCCTGTGCTTCGCCTTTTCGGGACCGCTGTACCTGTTCCTGGTCAAGCCGTTCGCGGCGGCGGCGGCGTTTCACGCCTCGGTCGGGCCGCACGGCCATGTGTCGCCGCTGGACCTGATCCTCGGCACGGCCGGATTGACGCCTCTGCCTCACATCGACGGGCAGATGGTGAACCTGATCTACACGGCGCCGCTGGAGATATTGTTCACCAAGATGAAGCTGGCGGCCTTCGGCGCCGTGGTGCTGGCGTTTCCCGTGCTGGCCTGGCAGCTGTACCGGTTCGTGGCGCCGGGCCTGTACCGCAACGAGCGCGGGGCCTTTCTGCCGTTTCTGGTGGCCGCGCCGCTGCTGTTCTTTTTGGGCGCCGCGCTGGTCTATTTCGTCATGCTGCCGTTCGTGATGTGGTTCTCGCTGAGCCAGCAGATCGTCGGCGACGGCGTGCAGGCCGCGCTGCTGCCCAAGGTGTCGGACTATCTGAACCTGGTGACGGCGCTGCTGCTGGCCTTCGGCCTGTGCTTCCAACTGCCCGTGGTCATGACGTTGCTGGGCCTCGCCGGACTGATCAGCAGCCAGGTGATGGCGCAGGGGCGCCGCTACGCCATCGTGGCCGTCGTCGTGGTGGCCGCCGTGGTGACCCCGCCCGATCCCATCAGCCAGCTGATGCTCGCGATCCCGCTGGTGATCCTCTATGAGGTGTCGATCTGGTGCGTGCGCCTGATCGAGATGCGGCGGCGAAAGGCCGATGACGCCGAAGCCCTGGTCGAAGCCGCCTGAGCCCTGCGGCCTGATCCCTGCGGCCTCGGGTCGCTGACGGCAACCGCCAGCGGCGCTGGCGCGCTAAGAGGCCGATGCATCGCCGAACATTTGTCGCTTCCGCCCTGTCGCTGATCCCGGTCACCAGCGCCTGTGGGCGTGCGGCCGAGACGCTGGACCTTCCCCTCGCCGAGACGAGCGGGCTGGACGCCGCGCTGATCGCCCAGACCCTGGCGGCGGCGGAAAGCCTGCCCAAGCTGCACAGCCTGATCGTCGCACGCGACGGGCAGGCGCTGGTGGAGCGGGTGCTGCGGGGGGCGGGTCTCGACACGGCCGTCAACATCAAGTCCGCCTCCAAGTCGGTGCTCGCGGCTCTGGGAGGAATCGCGATCGGTCGAGGCGTGTTCCAAGGCGTTGACCAGCCGATCTCCGCCTTTCTGTCGGATCGCTTTCCCGCGAACCCCGATCCTCGGTTGAGCCAGATTACGATCGGCAATCTGCTGTCGATGCAGGCGGGCCTGGGCGCGACCTCCGGGCCGAACTATGGCGCCTGGGTCTCCAGCCGGGACTGGGTACGCTACGCGCTGGCGCGACCGTTCGAGGCGGAGCCGGGCGGGCGGATGATCTATTCGACGGGAACGTCGCACCTGCTGTCGGCGGCCCTGGCGCGGGCCAGCGGCCGATCCACCCTCGTTAACATGCGCGAGTGGCTGGGCGAGCCGCTGGACATCACCGTGCCGAGCTGGCCCGCCGATCCGCAGGGCGTCTATTTCGGCGGCAACGACATGCGTCTGTCGCCGCGTGCGCTGCTGAAGTTTGGAGAACTATACCGCAACGACGGCCTGCACGCCGGCCGGCGCATCCTGCCCGAGAACTGGGTCGAGGCGTCCTGGAACGGCCGGGGCACGTCCCGGTGGAGCGGCAATCCTTACGGCTACGGCTGGTGGCTGAGGCGGTCGGGGCGCCACGACGTACGCTTCGCCTGGGGCTATGGCGGGCAGATGGTGTTCGTCGTGCCGGACCTCAGGCTGACGGTGGTCATGACCTCCGATCCCGAACCGCAGGAAACGCGCGACGGCCATGTCGACGCGCTGCACGGCCTGCTGGATCGCGGCTTCATCCCGGCCGCTGAGAAAGGCGCCGGCGCCGCATAGAGAAAGGCGC
This sequence comes from Pseudomonadota bacterium, assembly GCA_023456105.1. Classification (GTDB taxonomy): domain Bacteria; phylum Pseudomonadota; class Alphaproteobacteria; order Caulobacterales; family Caulobacteraceae; genus Brevundimonas. Next base: position 69,762 of record JAEYAO010000100.1, read on the forward strand.
CGGACGTCTCCGCCCGGCGCCTTGATCATCCTGCCGATCGCGGGATCAGCAGCTGTAGTACATGTCGAACTCGACCGGGTGCGGGTGCAGCTGCAGGCGCATCACCTCTTCCATCTTCAGCTCGATGTAGCTGTCGATGAAGTCGTCATCCATGACGCCGCCCTTCTTGAGGAAGGCGCGGTCCTTGTCGAGGTTCTCCAGCGCCTCGCGCAGGCTGCCGCATACCTCGGGGATCGAGCCGCGCTCTTCCGGCGGCAGGTCGTAGAGGTTCTTGTCGGCGGGCGCGCCGGGATCGATGCGGTTCTCGATGCCGTCCAGGCCCGCCATCAGCAGCGCCACGAAGGTCAGATAGGGATTGCCCATCGGATCGGGGAAGCGGGCCTCCAGGCGCTTGGCCTTGGGGCTCGACACGTGCGGGATGCGGATCGAGGCCGAACGATTGCGGGCCGAATAGGCGAGCTTCACCGGCGCCTCATAGCCCGGCACCAGTCGCTTGTAGCTGTTGGTGGTCGAGTTGGCGAAGGCGTTGATGGCCTTGGCGTGCTTGATGATGCCGCCAATGTACCACAGGCATTCCTGAGACAGGCCCGCGTACTGGTCGCCCGCGAACAGCGGCTTGCCGTCGCGCCAGATCGACTGGTGCACGTGCATGCCCGAGCCGTTGTCGGCGAACATCGGCTTGGCCATGAAGGTCGCGGTCTTGCCGTAGGCGGCGGCCACGTTGTGGATCACGTACTTATAGAGCTGCAGCCGGTCGGCCATGGTCAGCAGGTCCGAGAACTTCAGGCCCAACTCGTGCTGCGCCGGCGCCACCTCGTGGTGGTGCTTTTCCGGGTCGAGGCCGAGGTCCTTCATCACGCCCAGCATCTCGCCGCGCAGGTCCTGGCCCGAATCGACAGGATTGACCGGGAAATAGCCGCCCTTGGCTCCGGGGCGGTGGCCCATGTTGCCCTCGGTGTACTCGGCGCCCGTGTTCGCCGGCAGCTCGGTCGAGTCGTAGCTGTAGGAGGTGTTGTGCGGCTGCGTGGACCAGCGCACGTCGTCGAAGATGAAGAACTCGGCTTCAGGGCCGAAATAGACCGCATCGCCTACGCCCGAAGACTGCACATAGGCCAGCGCCTTCTTGGCCATCGAGCGGCTGTCGCGGTTGTAGGGTTCGCCCGTGTCCGGGTTCATCACGTCGCAGAACAGGAACAGCGTGGTCTGCTGGTAGAAGGGGTCGATATAGGCCGTGGTCAGGTCCGGCTTCAGCAGCATGTCGGACTCGTTGATCGCCTTCCAGCCGGCGATGGACGAGCCGTCGAACATCGTGCCTTCGTTCAGGAAGTCGTCGTCCACCAGGTCGATGTCGAAGGTGACGTGCTGCAGCTTGCCGCGCGTGTCGGTGAAACGGACGTCGACGTACTTCACGTCCTTGTCCTTGATCTCCTTCAAGATCTTGTCTGCGGCGCTCATTCTCGGAAATCCTGTTTCTTGGTCGTTTGGGGAGGAGGACGACCGCCGGACCCGAAGACCCGCCGGCCTATGGGGCTGGCCTAGACGGCCTGGGCGCCGGTTTCGCCTGTACGGATGCGGATCACCTCGGCCACGTCCGAGACGAAGATCTTGCCGTCGCCGATCTTGCCGGTCCGGGCCGACGTTTGGATGGCCTCGACTACGGCGGGTGCCAGATCGTCGGCCACGACGACCTCGATCTTGATCTTGGGCAGGAAGTCGATGACGTATTCGGCCCCGCGATAGAGTTCGGAATGGCCCTTCTGGCGGCCATATCCCTTGGCCTCCAGCACGGTCATACCCTGCACGCCCACGTCCTGGAGCGCTTCCTTCACGTCATCCAGCTTGAACGGCTTGATGATGGCTTCGATCTTTTTCATGGCGATCCCGGCAGCGGCGCGCAAAACGGCTCGACGCTCGGGGGCGAATGGGACATGGCTGCGGGCGTCATGGCAAGCGCTTTTCGCGCACGGCCGCGCTTAATTGGAACGCGGATGATCCAGCCGAACACCCCCGACCTCTGGCGAGGGCTTCTTCCCTGGCCCGGGCCCCGGACGCACAAGCATTCGCGCGGACGGCTGGGCGTCGTCTCCGGCCGGGCGCATCAGACGGGCGCGGCGCGGCTGGCGACACGCGCCGGCATGCGGATCGGCGCGGGCTGGGTTCAGGTGCTGTGCCCGTCCGAGGCGGCGGCGGTGCTGGCGCCGGTGCTGGAGGGCGCGCTGCTGACCCCGTTCGGCTCGCCCGAGACGCTGGGCCGGGAGGCGGCGGGACTGGACGCCATTGTAGTCGGGCCGGGCGCGGGCGCGGGCGAAGACACGATCGCCGCCATCCACGCGCTGAGCCAGAGCGGGGCCGCGCTGATCGTCGACGCCGACGGCCTGTCCGCTTTCAGGGGACGCGCCGACGAACTGTTCGCCGGCCTGGATCGCGACGACGTGCTGACGCCGCACGAGGGCGAGTTCGAGCGGCTGTTTCCCGGACTGCTGGCTCAGGGGCGAGAGGCGGCGGCGCTGGCGGCGGCCCGGCGCGCGCAGGCCGTGGTGGTGCTGAAAGGGCCGGAGACCATCGTCGCCGCACCCGACGGGCGAGCGCGCGTCAACCGCAACGGCTCCGCCTGGCTGGCGACGGCCGGCACGGGCGACGTGCTGTCGGGCATGATCGGCGGCCTGGTCGCTCAGCGGATGGACAGCTTCGAGGCGGCCTCCGCCGCCGTCTGGATGCATTCGGAGGCGGCGAACGCCTTTGGGCCCGGCCTGATCGCAGAGGATCTGCCGGGCCTGTTGCCGCCGGTGCTGCGCGCCCTGTTCGAGGCGGAGAAGGGCGCGGGATCGGACTAGACTTCGCGGGTTCAATCCGCGATTCGCAGGCCTATGACGATCCACACCCCGCCGCCGGAAGGCGGCCGCATCATCGACGAGCCGATGGAGCAGGCGCTGAGCCGCCGCTATCTGGCCTATGCGCTGTCGACCATCACCAACCGGGCGCTGCCGGACGTGCGCGACGGCTTCAAGCCGGTGCACCGCCGCATCCTCTACGCCATGCACCAGATGCGGCTGAATCCGCAGTCGGCCGCCCGTAAATGCGCCAAGGTGGTCGGCGAGGTGATGGGCGGATACCATCCGCATGGCGACGCCTCGATCTATGAGGCCCTGGTGCGCCTGGCCCAGGATTTCGCCCAGCGCTATCCGCTGGTCGACGGGCAGGGGAACTTCGGCAACATCGACGGCGATTCGGCCGCGGCCATGCGCTACACCGAATGCAAGCTGACGCCGGCCGCGCAACTGCTGCTCGAAGGGATCGATCAGGACGCCGTCGACTTCAAAGCGACCTATGACGACCAGGACGAGGAGCCGGTCGTCCTGCCAGCCGGCTTCCCCAACCTCCTGGCCAACGGCTCGTCGGGCATCGCGGTGGGGATGGCGACGTCCATCCCGCCGCACAACGCCGGCGAGTTGATCGAGGCGTGCCAGTTGCTGCTGACCAACCCGTCCGCCACCACGGCCGAGCTGGCCGAGATCGTGCCGGGTCCGGACTTCCCGACCGGCGGCGTCGCGGTCGAAGGGCACACCGCGATCCTGGACGCTTATGAGACCGGCCGCGGCGGGGTGCGTCTGCGCGCGCGCTGGGAGACGGAGGACCTGGGCCGCGGGGTGTGGCGCATCGTCGTCACCGAGATGCCCTACCAGGTGCAGAAGTCCAAGCTGATCGAAGCTCTGGCCGACCTGATCGAACAGAAGAAGGCGCCGCTGCTGGCGGACGTGCGCGACGAGTCGGCCGAGGACATCCGCCTGATCTTGGAGCCCAAGAGCCGCACCATCGAGCCTGAAATGCTCATGGAGAGCCTGTTCAAGCTGTCGGACCTGGAGATCCGCTTCCCCATCAACATGAACGTGCTGGACGCCACCGGCACGCCGCGCGTGATGGGGCTGAAGGACTGCCTGCGCGCCTTCCTGGATCACCGCCGCGAGGTGCTCAACCGGCGCAGCCAGTGGCGCATCGAGCGGGTGGAGAAGCGGCTGCACCTGCTGGAAGGCCTGCGCATCGTCTTCCTGAACCTGGACGAGGTCATCCGCATCGTCCGCGAGGAGGAGCAGCCCAAGGCGGTGCTGATCGCCCGCTTCGGCCTGACGGAGGTTCAGGCCGACTTCATCCTCGACACCCGCTTGCGCCAGCTGGCCCGGCTGGAGGAGATGACGATCGAAAAGGAGTTCTCCGAACTGTCGGAAGAACTGGCGCGCCTGCAGGCCCTGACCTCCTCGGAGGGCAAGCAGTGGAAGGCCATCTCCAAGGAGCTGGAGACGGTGCGCAAGGCGCTGATCTCGCCGCGCCGCACCACCATAGCGGAAGCCGTCGATGCGTCGGCGTTCGTCGCGCCGGAAGCCTTCATCTCGCGTGAGGCGATCACGGTGATCCTGTCCGAACGCGGCTGGATCCGGGCGGCCAAGGGCAGGGTCGAGGACCCGTCGGAGCTGAAGTTCAAGGAGGGCGACAAGCTGGCCTTTTTGGTGCCCGGCTTCACCACCGACAAGCTGCTGATCGCCGCCTCGGACGGCCGGGTGTTCACCGTGGGCGCCGACCGGCTGGCGTCGGGGCGCGGGCACGGCGAGCCGTTGCGGCTGATGATCGAGCTGGAGGAGAAGGCCGAGATCATCAACGTCCTGGCGCACCACCCGGGAGGCAAGCTGCTGATGGCGTCCAAGGCCGGCTACGGCTTCATCGCGCCGGAAGACGATCTGCTGGCGCAAAAACGCGGCGGCAAACAGGTGTTGAACGGCGATCTGCTGGCCATGCTGCGTGTGTCGGGCGACCACGTCGCCACCATCGGCGACAACATCAAGACGCTGATCTTCCCTCTGGCTGAACTGCCGGAGATGGGGCGCGGCAAGGGCGTGAAGCTGCAGGGCTTCAAGCAGGGCGGTCTGGCCGACGTGACGATGTTCAGCGCCGAACAGGGTCCGGAGTGGGTCGATGGCGGCGGGCGTCGTCGCCAGTGGCCGGACTGGAAGGATTGGCTGGGCAAGCGCGCGGGAGCGGGGCGGCAAGGTCCGCGAGGCCTGCGGAAGTTCAGGTAGGCATGAGCGATCTTCCCCCGCTTGTCGGGGGAAGTGTCAGCTCGTGGAGCGACGCGACACGGCTGACGATGGGGGAAGTCTCCTGTTGATCTTCCCTCACCGACCCTGGACCGGCTGCGCCGGTCGACGGGCCACCTCTCCCGCAAGCGGGAGAGGATTGCTGGCTACTCCAGCGGCTCCCAGCCGCCGAAGCGCAGGGCCTCGGCCGGCCGGAACTCGGCCTTGTAGTCCATCTTGCGCGAGCCGCGGACCCAGTAGCCGAGGTAGACGAACGGCAGGCCGACGATCGCCGCCTGACGCACGTGATCCAGAATGGCGAACCGGCCGAGGCTGCGCCGGACCTCGGCCGGGTCGTAGAAGCTGTAGACCATGGACAGGCCGTCGCGGAGATGGTCGGTCAGGGCGACAGCCAGCAACCGTCCTGGGCCTTTGTCCTCGGGCGGCTCGCGATATTCGATCAGGTGAGTGCGCACGGACGTGTCCTCGACCATGGCGACATAGTCGAGCCAGCCCATCTCGCTCATGCCGCCGGTCGGATGGCGTGCGGTCAGATAGCGCCGCAACAGCTGGAACTGCTCAACCGTCGCCTCGGCCTCGACCAGACAGCGGGACAGGTCGTCGTTGCGGTTCAGAATCTTGCGCTGAGACCGCGAAAAGGCGAACCGCTCCACCGGCAGACGCACGGACACGCAGGCGTCGCAGGCCTCGCACGCAGGTCGGTAGGCGATGTTCTGACTGCGGCGAAAACCGGAGGCTGTCAGCTCGTCATTGACATGGGCGCCGTCGGAGAACGGCAGGTTGGCGAACACCTTGCGTTCGGTCTTGCCGGGCAGATAGGGGCAGGGCGCCGTCGCGGTCATGAAGAACCGAAGCTGCCGTGTGGGAACGTGCTGCGTCACGACCGCACAATCGCTCCATCGCCCTTTCGCCCGCAAGCCTGTTCTCGCGAGCGGCGCATGCTACAGGCTGGTGTCCATCGGCAGGACCGGAGCCTCGCGCAGCAGCACAATGGCGATGCGCCGATTCCCAGCCAGCGAGGGATCGTCGGGATAGAGCGGATCCGATCCCGCCTTGCCCGCCACCGAATAGACGCGGTCGGGATCAACCCCGGCGCCTTGCAGCACCAGACGCGAGGCATTGGCGCGCTCGGATGACAGGCTCCAGTCGGCCGGGGCGCTGGCGCGGCCAGAGCCGGCGACGGCGCTGGTGTGGCCGGTGATGGAGATGCGGTTCGGCAGCTGATTGACGACCTTCGACACGGCGCGCAGCAGCACCTGGGCGCGCGCGTTCGGCCGGGCCGAGTTGGTGTCGAACATCGATCGGCCTTCCTGATCGACCAGCTGGATGCGCAGGCCCTCCGGCGTCTGATCGACGATCAGCTGCTTCGACAGTTCGGCGAGTTCCGGCATCGACTGCATGGCTTGGCGCAGCGATTCGGCGGCGGAGGCGAACTCGGCGGCCTCGCGCTTCTCGACCTCTTGCTGCAGGGCGGCGTCGCTGGCGGAACTTAGATTGCTGGCCCCCGGCGCCTGCGCGTCCGGCGGGGCTTCGGGCGCCAGTTGCTCCAGCACCGACATGGAGCCCGCGCTCTTGACCCCGTCCTCGCCCAGGGCCGTGCCGCCCAGGATGCCGCCGGAGCCGGACGTCGTCTCCGACACGCTGGCCGGTGCGAAATACTCGGCGATGCCGCGTTTCTGCTCCGGATCCGTCGTGTTGATCAGCCACATCAAAAGGAAGAAGGCCATCATGGCGGTCACGAAGTCGGCGTAGGCGACCTTCCAGGCGCCGCCATGATGGCCGTGGTCGCCCACCTTCTTGACCTTCTTGATCAGGATCGGACGATCGCTGACAGCCATGGACGTTCGCCCCCGAGGATTCTCGCCTCCTGGATGCCGGATCAGGGTTAAGGGCGCGTTTCCGAAAGGCTCGCCTTGCCCTGTGCGCCCGCGCCGCATAGGTCGGACGCGTGAGCATCGAGCCGATCCCTGAAGACCTGTCGCAAGCCGAGGCGGAAGAGGCGTCGGCCTACCGTCGCGCCCTGGGGGCGTTTGCGACCGGCGTATGCGTGGTCACCGCCGACACGCCGGACGGGCCGATGGGGATCACGGTCAACTCCTTCACCTCCGTGTCGTTGAAACCGCGCCTGGTGCTGTGGTGCATCGACGAACGGTCCGACCGCTGGCCGGTGTTCGCCGCCGCCGATCGCTTCGCCATTCACGTTTTGCCCGCAGGCGACCGGGAACTGGCGTCGCGCTTCGCGAAGGGCGTCCGCATCCTGGCGGAAGGCGAGTTCACGCGAGTGGGCGAGGGTCCCCCCGGCCTGCCGGAGGCGCTGGCCCGCTTCGACTGTACGGCGCATGAGCGCATCCCCATGGGCGACCACATGATCCTTGTGGGCCGGGTCGAGCGGTTCAGCGGAACGGACGGCGAGGCCCTGACCTACTTCCGGGGGCGCTACGGCCGCGTCGCCGAGGCCTGAAGAACGGAGTTCGACGATGAAGATCGGTTTCGCGGGCCTGGGAGTCATGGGCGCGCCGATGGCGCGGCATCTGGTCGGCGCCGGCCATGAGGTCACGGGCTTCAACCGCAGCCACGCCAAGGCGCAGGCTTGGGCGCAGGCGACCGGCGGACGGGCGGCCGAGACCGTGGCCGAGGCGGCGGACGGCGCGGAGCTTTTCATCCTGTGCGTCGGGAACGACGACGACGTCCGCCAGGTGACGGGGCAGGCGCTGGAGCGGCTGGCGCAGGGCGCGGTGATCGTGGATCACACCACCACCTCGGCCAAGGTCGCACGCGAGATGAGCGAGGCCGCGACGGCAGGCGGGCGGACCTCTTTGGACGCCCCGGTGTCAGGCGGGCAGGCGGGCGCGGAGAACGGCCAGCTCAGCGTCATGGTCGGCGGCGACGCAGACGCGCTTGCGCGCGCCGAGCCGGCGCTGCGGGCCTATTCCAAGGCGATCCAGCACATGGGCCCCTCGGGCTCGGGCCAACTCACCAAGATGGTCAACCAGATCGCCATCGCCGGCGTGGTGCAGGGTCTGGCCGAAGCGGTTCACTTCGCCCAGGTCGCGGGTCTGGACACCGACGCGGTTTATGAGGCCGTCTCCAAGGGTGCGGCGCAAAGTTGGCAGATGGACAACCGCTGGAAGACGGCCGCCAAGGGCGAGTTCGACTTCGGCTTCGCCGTCGACTGGATGCGCAAGGACCTCGGCCTGGTGCTGGACGAGGCGCGCGCGAACGGTGCGCGACTGGCGCAGACCGCGCTGGTGGATCAGTTCTACGCCGAGGTGCAGGCTCTGGGCGGAAACCGCTGGGACACGTCAAGCCTTGCGGCGCGACTGCGAACGCCAGACGAGCTCGCTAAAGCGGCCGGTACATGACGTGCAGGCCGACAAGGCCGTGCAACGGATGATCGAAGGCCTCCGGAACCGTGCCGATGATCTCGAACCCAAGCTTGCGCCACAGGGCGACGGCATTGGCGTTGCTTTCAACAACGGCGTTGAACTGCATGGACCGGAAGCCTGCGGCGCGGGCGAAGTCCAGGGCCGCCTCGCCCAGCGCGCGCGCCACGCCGCGTCCTCGCGCCTGCGCCTCGACCATGAAGCTGCCGTTCGCCACGTGCGAGCCGCGACCCTGTTGGTTCGGTATGATCTTGGCGGCCCCAACGACGCGCCCGTCAGCAAGCGCCACCAGCGTCCCGCCGGGAGGCGGCGGCGTCCACAGAGCACGGGCCGCTGCCTCGGTCAGATCAAGCGGATAGGTGTAGGTCTCGCCCTCTCGCGTCACAGCTTCGATGATCGGCCACAGGTCGCGCCAATCGGCGTCGTTCAGCGGCCGGATCTTCAGGGGCGCCATCAGGCGCCCAGCAGTCGCGCAGCCTGCGGCGCGAAATAGCTGAGCACGCCCGCCGCTCCCGCGCGCTTGAAGGCGTGCAGTGTCTCCAGGATCGCCCGATCCTCGTTCAGCCAGCCGTTGGCGATCGACGCCTGCATCATCGCGTACTCGCCCGAGACCTGATAGGCGAAGGTCGGAACCTTGAAGGTCTCTGACACGCGCCGCACGATATCGAGATAGGGCATGCCGGGCTTGACCATCACGGCGTCGGCGCCCTCCGACAGGTCCATGGCCACCTCCTTCAGGGCCTCGTCGGAGTTGGCGTAGTCCATCTGATAGGTCTTCTTGTCGCCGGTCAGCATCCGCGCGGAGCCGACCGCATCCCGATAGGGGCCGTAGAAGGCCGAGGCGAACTTGGCGGCGTAGGACAGGATCAGCGTGTCCTGGAAACCATTGGCCTCCAGCGCCTCGCGGATCGCCTGAACGCGCCCGTCCATCATGTCGGAAGGCGCGACGATGTCGGCGCCGGCGTGGGCCTGGATAAAGGCCTGCTCGGCCAGGCGCTCCAGCGTCGCGTCGTTGGCGATGCGCTGGCCTTCCAGCACGCCGTCGTGACCATGGTCGGTGTAGCAGTCGAGCGCGACGTCGCACATGACGCCGATCTCGGGCGCGGCGTCCTTGATGGCCTTAATGCATTCGGGGATCAGGCCGTCCGGGTCGGTCGCACCGGTTCCGACAGCGTCCTTGATCGAGGCGTCCACGTTCGGGAACAGCGCCAGCGTGGGAATGCCCAGATCGAGCGCCTCCACCGCGGCCCGCGCCGCCGCCTTGGGCGACAAGCGGAAGACGCCGGGCATCGACGGCACGGGAACGCGATCCTCCTGGCCGTCGTGGACGATGATCGGCCAGATCAGATCGGACGGGGTGAGCACCGTTTCCGCCACCAGCCGGCGAACCCACGGAGAGGCGCGCAGGCGGCGCGGACGCGCCAGGGGGAAGGGGGCGGGTTGATAGGGAACCATGACGCACTCCGATCAGAGGCGAGCGCCCTACGCCGGCAGCCGCCTTCGTGCAAATCGCGCTTGGTCACGAAACACTTCAACCGTTCAGGCGGCAGCCTCCTGATCCAGATCAAGGACCGGCGGACCGGCTGCGGCTAAAGCAAGAGCAGCATCGCAGCGGCGGCTCAGCTGCTGAGAACCGTTATCAACTAAGAGGTTGAGGCGTTTTGTCCGTCCGCATCAATAGACATCTTTCCTGCGTCGGCGCAGATATGCGCGAGAGCCGCATAAGCGAAAGAACTTCTGTCTTGTTTGACTATAAGGCCGCCTTTCAGACTTCGGTGGAGCAGGTCCGCAAGGAAGGCCGCTACCGCGTCTTCGCCGATCTGAAGCGACTTCGGGGCCAGTTCCCTCTCGCATCGCGTCGCCGCGAGGATGGCTCCGAGCAGGAGGTCGTGATCTGGTGCTCGAACGACTACCTCGGCATGGGCCAGCATCCGGACGTGCTCGCCGCCATGCATGAGGCGGTGGACGAGGTGGGCGCCGGCGCCGGCGGCACGCGCAACATCTCGGGCACGACCCGTTCGGCCGTCGATCTGGAGGCCGAGCTCGCGTCCTGGCACCAGAAGGAAGCCGCCCTGCTGTTCACCTCGGGCTATGTCGGCAACGAGGCGACGCTTTCGACGCTGCAGAGGATCCTGCCGGGGCTGATCACCTTCTCCGATTCGCTGAATCACGCCTCCATGATCGCCGGTATTCGCCATGGCGGCGGCGAGCGGCACATCTTCAAGCACAACGATCTGGAGCATCTCGAAGCCCTGCTGGCCGACGCACCGGCGGACGCCCCCAAGCTGATCGCATTCGAGAGCGTCTACTCGATGGACGGCGATATCGCCGACCTGAAGGGCACCATCGCCCTGGCCCGCAAGTACGGCGCGCTGACCTACCTCGACGAAGTCCATGCGGTCGGCCTGTATGGCGAAACCGGCGCGGGCGTGGCCGAGCGCGACGGCGTGTTGGATCAGATCGACATCATCGAATGCACCCTCGGCAAGGCTGTCGGAGTGATGGGGGGCTATATCGCCGCGGACGCCGTGATTGTGGACGCGGTGCGCAGTTGGGCCTCGGGCTTCATCTTCACCACCAGCCTGCCGCCAGCCCTGACGGCCGGCGCCCTGGCCTCGGTGCGCCATCTGAAGACGCACCCGGAACTGCGCTCGGCGCATCAGGAGCGCGCGGCCACGTTGAAGGCGCGCTTCGCCGCGGCGGGCATTCCGGTGATGGACAGCGAGAGCCACATCGTGCCGGTGCACGTCGGCGATCCTGTCCACTGCAAGATGATCTCGGACATGCTGCTGGACGACTACGGCGTCTACGTTCAGCCCATCAACTATCCGACGGTGCCGAAGGGAACCGAGCGGCTGCGCTTCACGCCCTCGCCGAACCACACCGACGAAATGATGGATCACCTGGTCACCGCTATGGATCGGCTGTTCGCACACTGCAACGTGGCGCGTCGCCCCGTCGCGGCGTGAGCGATCCGGCCCTCGGCGAGGTGATCGTCGAGTTCACGCGCAACGGCGCCTATGTGAAATGCTCGGCCATTCATGTGGCGACCGGCCGCGAAGTCAGCGCCATGGGACCGGCGAACGAGCCCAAGGCCGTGGAGCGGGTCGCCTTGGCCAAGCTGAAACGCGCGCTCGCGGCAGGCTGACCACCAGATGTTGTGGTGAAGCGGGCTCAGGCGTAGAGAAGCCGCCATACCTATTCGCCCGAGCAAGGACGACGCCCGCGTGACCGCCTTTACCCACGACGCCTTCTTCTCGAAGTCCCTCGCGGACGCCGACCCGGACATCTTCAAGGGCATCCAAGGCGAACTTGGGCGTCAGCAGGAGCAGATCGAACTGATCGCCTCCGAGAACATCGTCTCCAAGGCGGTGCTGGAGGCGCAAGGCTCGGTGCTGACCAACAAATACGCCGAGGGTTACCCGGGCCGCCGCTATTATGGCGGATGCGAGTTCGTCGACGTGATCGAGGATCTGGCGCGCGAGCGAGCCAAGCAGCTGTTCGGCTGCGCCTTCGCCAACGTCCAGCCTCACTCGGGCGCCCAGGCTAACCAGGCGGTGTTCTTCTCGCTGCTGCAGCCGGGCGACACCTTCCTGGGCATGGATCTGGCCTGCGGGGGGCACCTGACACACGGTTCGCCTGCCAACCAATCAGGCAAGTGGTTCCGGCCCGTGACCTACAAGGTCACGGAAGACACCAATCTGATCGACTATGACCACGTCGCCGAGATGGCGCAAAAGGAAAAGCCCAAGCTGATCCTGGCGGGCGCATCGGCCTATAGCCGCGCCATCGACTTCAAGCGCTTCCGCGAGATCGCCGACAGCGTGGGCGCATATCTGTTTGTGGACATGGCGCACTATGCGGGTCTCGTCGCCGGCGGCGTCTATCCCGATCCACTGCCGCACGCGCATGTGGTGACGACCACCACGCACAAGACCCTGCGCGGTCCGCGCGGCGGAATGATCCTGTCCAACGACACCGAGCTGGGCAAGAAGATCAACTCGGCGGTTTTCCCCGGCTTGCAAGGTGGCCCGCTGGAGCACGTGATCGCCGGCAAGGCGGTGGCGTTCGGCGAGGCGTTGAAGCCGGAGTTCAAGGCCTATGCCCGCCAGGTGGTCGACAACGCCCGCGCCATGGCGGCGGTGCTGGAGGAGCGGGGGCTGAAGATCGTCTCGGGCGGCACCGACAGCCACCTGATGCTGGTGGACCTGCGCCCCAAGGGCGTCACTGGCAGGGCGACCGAGCACCAGCTCGAGAAAGCTTTGATGACCTGCAACAAGAACGGCGTGCCGTTCGACACCGCGCCGTTCACCGTGACTTCGGGGGTGCGGCTGGGAACCCCGGCCGGCACCACGCGCGGCTTCGGCGTGGCCGAGTTCCAGCAGATCGGCGGCTGGATCGCCGATGTGGTCACCAGCATGAACGGCGGCGACGAGGCCGATCCGGCCGTGGTCGCGGGTGTGGCAGCGCAGGTGCGCGAGCTGACCCAGCGCTTCCCCATCTACGCCTGACACGCCGATGAAGTGCCCCTTCTGCGGCAATCAGGACACCCAGGTCAAGGACAGCCGGCCGTCCGACGACGGCTCGGCCATCCGGCGCCGGCGGTCCTGCCCGCAATGCAGCGGGCGCTTCACCACCTTTGAGCGGGTGCAACTGCGCGAGCTCGTGATCCTGAAGCGGAATGGTCGGCGCACGCCGTTCGACCGAGACAAGCTGGAGCGTTCGCTCGGCATCGCGCTGCGCAAGCGGCCGGTGCAGCCGGAGCAGGTCGAGCAGCTGGTCAGCCGCATCGTGCGCCAGCTCGAGAGCCTGGGCGAGACGGAGATCCCGTCCTCGACCGTCGGCGACTTCATCATGAAGGCGCTGAAGTCCGTCGATGAGGTGGCCTACGTCCGCTACGCCTCGGTTTACAAGGACTTCCGCCACACCGGCGACTTCGCCAAGTTCCTGGGCGACGAGGGGCTGGACGAGCCGGGTCACGGCCGCGGCTGATGCGTCCGACGGTAACCTTGAAGCTTGCGACGTCGCTGGACGGGCGCATCGCGACGGCGTCCGGCGAGAGCCGCTGGATCACTGGCGAGGAGGCGCGTCTGCAAGGGCATCGGCTGAGGGCGGCGCACGACGCTATCCTGGTCGGAGTCGAGACGGTGCTGGCCGATGATCCGGAGCTGACGGCGCGTCTGCCGGGGCGCACGGTGGACCAGCCGCTGCGTGTGGTGCTGGACAGCCGGCTGCGTACGCCTGTCTCCAGCAAGGTGGCGGGCGCGAACACGCTGATCCTGACCGCGGCCGAACCAGCTGCGGTGGGCGCCGCCGAAGTGCGCCGGGTGGGGGCGGAGGGCGGACGCCCCACTGTCGCCGCCGTGCTGGACGTGCTGACCGGGTGCGGTGTTCAGTGCCTGCTGATCGAGGGCGGCGGACAGGTGGCGGCGTCCTTCCTGCGGGCGGGCGCGGTCGATCGGATCGAGTGGTTCCGAGCGCCGATCCTGCTGGGCGCAGAAGGGCGTCCCGGCGTGGCCGGATTGTCGCTGCCGAAGCTTTCGGACGCCCCGGCCTTTCGGCGTCTTGCGGTCGAGCCTCTCGGTGACGACCTGTGGGAACGCTACGAGAAACGGCAGTAGGCATGTTCACCGGCATCGTCACCGACATCGGACGCGTTCGCAGCGTCCACGAGACCGAGCGCGACCGGCGCTATGAGATCGACACCGCGTGGGATGTCTCAGGCATCGATCTGGGCGCATCGATCAGCCATGCGGGCTGCTGCCTGACCCTGGTCGAGAAGGGCGAGGGCTGGTTCGCGGTCGAGGTATCGGGCGAGACCCTGTCCAAGACGACGCTGGGGACCTGGAAGGCCGGCGACGACGTGAACCTGGAGCGCGCGGCGCGCCTGGGCGACGAGATGGGCGGTCACGTCGTTTCGGGCCACGTCGACGGCCTGGGTCGCGTTTTGTCGATCACGCCGGAGGGCGGCTCGCACCGGATCGAGGTCGAGGCGCCGGAGCCGCTGCACCGTTTCATCGCGCCCAAGGGATCGATCACGGTGGACGGCGTGTCGCTGACGGTGAACGCGGTGGAGGGGCGCGTCTTCTCGCTGAACATCATTCCGCACACCTGGGAGGTCACAACCCTGGGGCGGCTTCAGCCCGGGGATGCGGTGAACCTGGAGATCGACATGCTGGCGCGATATCTCGCGCGGTGGCAGGAGACCGCATGATGCAAACGGCGGCCGCGAACATGAACGACAGCCCGATCAGCCCGATCGAGGACATCTTGGAGGACGCCCGCAACGGCCGTCCCTACATCCTGGTGGACGCCGAGGATCGCGAGAACGAAGGCGACGTCATTATTCCGGCCCAGTTCGCGACGCCGGACCAGATCAACTTCATGGCGCGGCACGCCCGCGGCCTGATCTGCCTGGCCATCACGACGGAGCGGGCGCGCCAGCTGCGCCTTCCGCCCATGGCGGCCGAGAACCGCACCAGCATGGGCACCGCCTTCACCGTCTCCATCGAGGCGCGTGAAGGCGTGACCACCGGCATCAGCGCCGCCGATCGCGCCCGCACGGTCCAGGCGGCCGTCGATCCCAACAAGGGCGCGGACGACATCGTCTCGCCCGGCCATGTCTTTCCGCTGGTGGCCCGCGACGGCGGGGTGCTGGTCCGCACCGGCCACACCGAGGCGGCGGTGGACATCAGCCGCATGGCCGGCCTGACGCCGGCGGGCGTCATCTGCGAAGTCATGAACGACGACGGGACCATGGCGCGCCTGCCGGACCTCGTCGCCTTCTCGCAGCTTCATGGCATCAAGATCGGCACCATCGCCGACCTGATCGCCTATCGCCGCCGCACCGAGCGCTTCGTCGAACGGGTGATGGACACGCCATTCGAGAGCGTCCACGGCGGCCCGTTCCGGCTGATGCTGTATCGGAACACCATCGAGGGCGCCGAGCACGTGGCCCTGGTGCACGGCAAGATCGATCCATCCAGACCCACGCTGGTGCGGATGCACCAGATCGACCTCGCCGCAGACCTGCTGGGTCACTTCGAACGCCGGCAGGACTATGTGCCCAAGGCCCTACGCCAGATCACCGATCACGACGGGGCGGGCGTGGTGGTGTTCCTGCGCGATCCGGCCCTTCAAGGCCTGGCCGAGCGCCTTGCAGGCGGCGACAAGCCGGTCGGGGCCGATGACCGAACCTTGAGGAACTATGGCGTAGGCGCGCAGATCCTGCTGGATCTCGGCGTGCGCGACATGATCGTGATGAGCTCGACGCGTCCCGAGCCGACCGCGCTGGAAGGCTATGGCCTGCGCATCGTCGGCTGGCGCGGCATGGACGGAGAGACCAAGACGTGACCACCCGACCCCGCGTGCTGATTGTCGAGGCGCGCTACTATGACGAGCTGGCTGATGCGCTGCTGAGCGGCGCCAAGGACGCGTTGACCGAGGGCGGGGCCGACTTCGACGTCGTGACCGTGCCGGGCGCGCTGGAAGTTCCCACCGCCATCGCCATGGCGGACGAGGCCGGACGCTATCCGACCGCGCCGCGCTATGATGGCTTTGTCGCCTTGGGCTGCGTGATCCGAGGAGAGACCTACCATTTCGAGATCGTGTCGGATCAGTCGGCGGCGGGCTTGCGCAACCTCGGGGTCAAGGGACTGGCGATAGGCAACGGCATCCTGACCACCGAGGACGAGGACCAGGCCTGGGCTCGCGCGCGCCCGTCCGAGGGCGACAAGGGGGGCGGCGCGGCCCGCGCCTGTCTTGATCTGATTGCATTGCGTAAGCGACTTCGCCTAGGCGTCGGCGCATGAGCGAACCCAACAGCATCCAGTCCGTCCTTCAACAACTCGCCGAGGCCGAAAAGCAGCGCGCCGAGCCGCAGCTGAGCAGCCGCCAGCGGCGTGCGCGCACGGTGTCGCGCCTCGCGGCCGTGCAGGCGCTCTATCAGATGGAGCTCGCGGGCGAGGGCGTGGAGACGGTGATCACCGAGTTCTCCAATTTCCGTTTCGACGCCGACATCGAGGGCGCGCCTCTGGCCGAGGCCGACGAGGCCTATTTCGCCGAGGTGGTGCGCGGCGTGATCGAAAGCCAGCGCGAGATCGACGCGGCCATCACCACGCGGCTGGCGTCCAACTGGCGGCTGGAGCGTGTGGATGCGACCTTGCGCGCGCTGCTGCGCTGCGGCGCCTGGGAGCTGTTGAAGCATCCGGACACCCCGCGCGAGGTGGTGATCGACGAATATGTCGAACTGGCCAAGGCCTTCTTCGACGACGCGGAGGCGCGGTTCGTCAATGCGGCGCTGGACGGGGTCGCCCGGGATCGGGCGGCAAGCGACACCCGCGCCTGATGCCCGCGCTGGACGTCGCCGGCGAGTTCGAGACCATCGAGACGCTGCTGGCGCCGCTGGCCCATCCGGAGTGGGGAAGGGGGCTGAAGGACGACGTGGCGGTGCTGCCGTCGCGACTCGGACATGACCTCGTCCTGACGAAGGACGCCATGGTCGAGGGCGTCCACTTCCTGCCGGACGATCCGCTGGACACCGTGGCCAAGAAGCTGCTGCGGGTGAACCTGTCGGACCTGGCCGCCAAGGGTGCGGAGCCGTTCGGCTATCTGCTGGCCTGCCACTGGAGCCCGCGCTGCGGCTGGCCGGAGCGGGAGCTGTTCGTGCGCGGCCTCGCCGAGGATCAGGCGCGGTTCGGCATGCATCTGCTGGGCGGCGACACTGTCGGCACGCCCGGGCCGCTGTCCCTGTCTCTGACGGCGCTGGGCTGGACGCCGAGCGGGCGAACCGTATCCCGATCCGGCGCGCAGCCGGGCGACCTCGTGTTCGTCACGGGCGCCATCGGCGACGGCTGGCTGGGTCTGAAGGCGGCGCGCAACCAGTTGAAGCTGGATCCGGAGCGGATCGACGCGCTGATCAGCCACTATCGCATGCCGGTCCCTCGGCTTGACGCGTCCGGCGTCGTGCGGGACTTCGCCAGCGCCTCGGCAGACGTGTCGGATGGATTGATCGCGGACGTGACGCATATCGCCAAGGCCAGCGAGGTCGGAATACGACTCGATCTGGAGGTCCTGCCGACATCGGCTGCGGCGCAGGCTTGGCTGGGAGAGCGCGTAGACGAGGTGGCCGCCCTGAGCGACCTGGCGACGGGAGGTGACGACTACGAGATCGTGTTCACCGCACCCGCACGACACGAAGACACGCTGAGGCGGCTCGCCGAGGCGCAACTCGTTCGCTTGACGCGCGTCGGGCGCGTCGAGGCGGGGTCCGGCGTCGAGGTTCGGCACAAGGGCACTCCCGTCTCGATCGCGTCGCCCGGATGGAGCCACCGCTAAACGGAATCTCAACAGCGCGGCCCTACGGTCCCGCCATGGACCGCAGACACCTGATCGCCGCCGGAACCGCGGCTCTTGCAACCGGCGCCGCTTCATCCAGCCAGGCGTCTTCGTCAGGTGGCGGCGCGCCGGATGCGGCGATGAGCATCGCGGGTCTGGGTCTGCCGGTGATCGAGGACGGGCGGCTGAGGAACTATGTGTTCGTGTCGCTGCGCGTGCATCTGGGGGCCGGCAAGACGCCCGAGCAGATGAAGAGCAAGGAGCCTTTCCTGCGGGACGCCCTGGTCAAGGCGGCGCACCGCGCGCCGTTCAGCGTGCCCGGCGACTGGACGCGCCTGAACGAACGGGCGCTGTCCGCCAGCCTGATCGCCGCCTCCGCCGCCATCGCGGGGCGAGGCTCGGTCACGCGTGTGGAAGTGCTCGCCCAGAACCCGCGCCGTCGCACGGGCATGCCGACGGCCTAGGTCGCCGTTAGTCGCGCCGGCGCTGGCCCGGCACATCCTCGTCCGTGCGCGGCAGCTGGCCGCGACCGACGTTGCCCAACAGCTGTTCGAGCACCGACAGGGAGCGTCCGCGCGTGGGCGTCTCGCGACCGTTCATCGCGATCTCCTGGCCGTCCTCCAGACCAAGGGTGCGCACCGCCGCGACCTTGCCGTCCGCCTCGTTGAAGGTGATCTCAGTCACCGTGCGGCGGGAGATGGTCGGACGGTTGTAGGTGTAACGCTCGGTCGTCTGGCTGATGTAGTACCAGACCTGATCCGGCTCGAAGGTCGAGGTCGTGGAGGGCGAGCCGAGTTGGGCCAGCACCGTCTCCTTGGTGTCCGTGCCCGCCACGATATCCGCCGGCTTCTTGTCGATGGCCTGAAAGCCGTTGCTGCCGATGGTCGGAGCGCAGGCGGCGGACAGGCCCGCCAGAGCTGAGGCGACGGCAAGAGCTTTGAGACGGGACATGATCGAACGCCTGCAACAGGATAAGGTCTTTGACCTAGACGGACCCGCGTCCTAGTTCAACGGCGCGGCGGAAAAGGGGCGCGTGCCATGCTGACCAGACTTCTGCGCCCCAAGGCCAAGGACCGCACGGGCGAGGCGCTGTATGCGTTTGCGGTGACGCAGGCGCGCCAACCGGGCTTCTACACCGCCCGGGGCGTGGCGGATCGGATCGATTCGCGTTTCGAGCTCTACACCCTGCACGTGCTGCTGCTGGTGCTGCGACTGCGTGACGAAGGAGCGGGCGAGGGCGAGGAGGCGGCGCAGGCCCTGTTCAACGCCTACGTCTCGGCCCTTGATCACGTGCTGAGAGAGCTCGGGGTCGGCGACGTCTCCGTGGGCAAGAAGATGCGCAAGCTCGGCGAGGCTCTCTACGGGCGCATGAAGGCCTATGAGGGGCCGCTCCGCGCCGGGGACGCCACGGTATTGGCCGGCGCGCTGGCGAGAAACGTCTACGAGACCGAAGACGCGGACGCAGCGCGGTCCCTGGCTCAGTACGCGCTGGATGCGCGCGCCGGTCTGTCGACGCAGGGCTTGAAAGCGATCAAGAGCGGCCCGACTTGGCCGGACATTCATCCATGACCCAGAACCTTCCCTACAGCGAACCCTTGCGCATGAATCAGGTCGGCGTCGGCGTGACGCGCCGGCTGGAGCCGGACGAGGCGGCGCGGGCGCGGATCGCGCGGGCGCTGGACCTGCAGGCGCTGGATCGGTTCATCGCCGAGGTGACGGTTGAGCCCTCCACCGGCGGCTGGCGGCTGTCCGGCGTCATCTCGGCGCACGCGGTGCAAAGCTGCGGCCTGACGCTTGAGCCGCTGCCCGTGGACGTGAACGAGCACTTCAGCGTCGGCCTGGCGGAGACGGCGCCGGACGAAACCTCCGAGATCGAGGTGCTGATGGACGAGGATGCGCCGGACGTGATCGAGGACGGCCGCATCGACCTGGGCCAGTATGCGGTGGAGCAGCTGGCGCTGTCGCTGGACCCGTTTCCGCGCAAGCCGGACGCCGAGTTCGTGCAGCCTGAGGAGCCGGGCGAGCTGTCCCCATTTGCGGTGCTGAAGACCGTCCGCAACCGCGGCGATCCTGGCCAAGGTTGACGCGACGGCCGCCGCGTTCCACACGCCCCTTCTTCCAAGCGCTGCGACAAACGGCGCGATTGCCTGAGGTTTCCTTGCCGTCGCCAGTCACAATCTCGCTCGACGCCATGGGCGGCGATCACGGTCCGTCCGTCGTGGTGGCCGGTGTCCGCGACTACATCCGGCGCTACGGCGGAGAGGGCGTCCGCTTTGTCCTGCACGGTGACGAACAGGCGATCGCGCGCGAGCTGACGCGCTGCCGGCTTTCGGGCGAAGTCTGCGAGGTGCGGCACACCGACAAGGTGGTCGCCATGGACGAGAAGCCGGCCCAGGCCATGCGTCGCGGGAAGGGCTCCAGCCTCTGGAACGCGATCGAGCAGGTGAAGACGGGCGAAGCGGGCGCGGTCGTGTCCGCGGGCAACACCGGCGCCCTGATGGCCATCTCCAAGCTGATCCTGCGCATGTCGGCGCCGGGACTGGAGCGGCCGGCGATCGTCGCCAGCTGGCCGACGTTTCGCGGCGTCACCGCCGTGCTGGACGTGGGCGCCAATATCGACAGCGACGCCGAGCAACTGGTCGAGTTCGCCATCATGGGCGAAGCTTTCCAAAGCGCGGTGCACGGCGTGGACCGTCCCACCGTCGGCCTGTTGAACGTCGGCTCCGAGGACATGAAGGGGCATGAGGAAGTGCGCGAGGCGCACCGAATCCTACGCGAAGGCGCCTTCGGCATCGCCTATCACGGCTTTGTGGAAGGCGACGACATCGCCAAGGGCACGGTGGATGTGGTGGTCACCGACGGCTTCACCGGCAACATCGCGCTGAAGACGGCGGAGGGCACAGCCCGCTTCGTCGGCGCGCTGCTGAAGGAGGCGCTGACCTCGGGCCTGCAATCCAAGATCGGCGCGCTGATCGCCTATCCCGCCCTGCGCAAGATGCGCCGGCGCATGGATCCCAGCGCGGTCAACGGTGGGCCCCTTCTGGGCCTCAACGGCATTGTGGTGAAGAGCCACGGCGGGGCGGACGCGGCGGGCTTCGGCAATGCGATCCGCATCGCCGTCGACCTCGCCCGTAGCGACTACATGATCAAGGTCGGCGCCGGCCTGCAGCGGCTCGGCAGCGTGGTGGAAAAATCCAGGGCGCAGCCCCAGCCTAGCGAGGCGGTTCAATGAGCGTCATTCGCAGCGCCGTCACGGGCGTCGGCTCGTACCTGCCCGAGCAGATCGTCACCAACGCCGATCTTGCGAAGATCGTCGACACCTCCGACGAGTGGATCGTCGAACGCACCGGCATCCGTCAGCGGCACAAGGCGCGCGACGATCAGCCGACCAGCGACCTCGCCGTCGAGGCCGCGAAGAAGGCGCTGGAGGATGCGGGCCGCACGGCCGCCGACGTCGACCTGATCATCGTCGCGACCACCACGCCCGACATGACCTTTCCGGCCGTCGCCTCCATCGTGCAGCGCAAGCTCGGCACGGGCGTCGGCATCGCCTTCGACGTCCAGGCGGTGTGCTCGGGCTTCGTCTATGCGCTGAGCGTCGCCGACGGGTTCGTCGCGCGCGGCATGTCCAAATGCGCCCTTGTCATCGGCGCCGAGGAGATGACGCGTCTGATGGACTGGACCGACCGCACCACCTGCGTGCTGTTCGGCGACGGCGCCGGCTGCGTGGTGGTGGAGCCGCGAGAGGGGCGGGGCACGGCGCAGGACCAGGGATTGCTCGGCTTCGCCTTGCGCTGCGACGGCTCCAAGACCGATCTGCTGTACGTGGACGGCGGGCCGGCCTCTACCGGGACAGTCGGCCATCTGCGCATGGCCGGCAATCAGGTGTTTCGCCATGCTGTAGTGAACATCGCCGAGGGCATCACCGCCGCCTGCGAGGTCGCGGGTGTAACCGTGCCTGAGGTCGACTGGTTCGTGCCCCACCAGGCCAACCAGCGCATCATCAAGGGCGTGGGCGATCGGCTGGGCCTGGACGAGGACAAGGTGATCTCCACAGTCGCCGAGCACGCCAACACCTCTGCCGCGTCCATCCCCCTGGCGCTGAACGCCGCGATTCGCGACGGCCGGATCAAGCGGGGCGATCTGGTGCTGCTGGAAGCCATGGGCGGCGGCCTGACCTGGGGCGCTTGCGCAATCCGTCTATAAGGCCTTCTTGATTTCGAATCGCTGCGGCGTCCTTATGGGGACCGCGACCTGGAGAAGCGGATGTCCGAACAGAAGACCCTGACGCGGGCCGACTTGTGCGAAGCCGTCCACATGGAGGTCGGCCTGTCGCGGCACGAGTGCTCCAGCCTGGTCGAGCGCACCCTTGAGATGATCGTGGAGTCGCTGGAACGCGGCGAATTGGTCAAGCTTTCGGGCTTTGGCGTCTTTCAGGTGCGCGAGAAACGCGCGCGCATGGGTCGCAACCCGAAGACGGGCGAACCGGCGGCGATCAATCCTCGCCGCGTGATCAGTTTCCGCGCGTCTCAGATCATGAAGGCCCGTGTGCACGACGCCGGCGCCTGCGATTGACGCCGGCTGCGACAGTCACCAAGAGCGCAGCTGCCTTTCGCACCATCTCGGAGGCGGCCGAGGCGGTCGGCGCGCCCCAGCACGTGCTCCGGTTCTGGGAAACGAAGTTCGCCTTCGTCGCCCCGGTCAAGCGAGCCGGTGGACGCCGCTTCTATCGTCCCGCTGACATCGAGACGCTGAAGGCCATCCGCCGGATGCTGCACGACGACGGCATGACCATTCGAGGCGTTCAGAGGCTCTATCAGGCCGGCGGCTTGAAGCGAATCCTGGCAGCGGAGGACGCCGACGGCGTCACCCGAGCGCGCACCGGCGCGCCGGCGTCTGCCGATGATCTTCATGCGCTGCTGGCGGACATTGATGCTGCAAAAGCGCGGCTTGGCGCCGTGCTGGGGCGATAGCAGGAAACAACGCCTTTTTACGTTTGCGGCCCGGCTGAGTCGCCTCTATAGGGAGCGCCTTCGGAGCGTGGCGCAGCCTGGTAGCGCACTTGACTGGGGGTCAAGGGGTCGCAGGTTCGAATCCTGTCGCTCCGACCATTGAAAGAAAGCCCGCGATCTCGGTCGCGGGCTTTTCTGTTTCCGTCAGCCCCGCTCGGCCCACTTCAGCAGCGGGATCAGGGGCAGGCCCCAGGCCGTGCCGCCGATGGCGAAGAACAGGAAGTCGAGCAGCGCCGAGGCGGGAAACAGGCCGCGCAGCGCGATCAGCGCCCAGACCCAGAAGGCGAGAAAGACCAGAACTCCCATCGCCGCGACGAACCGGCGGGCGCGAGCGCCCATCAGCGCTTGCTCCGGAACAGGAAAAAGGCGAGCAGGCAGAACACCGCCCCGCCCATCGCCCAGGGCGCCCACGCCCAGCTGTCGGTGATCGCCAGGGCGAAGACGCGCACCGCCAGGAACCAGCCGCACACCGCTCCCGTCGCGGACACCAGAGAGGTCGCCAGAAGCCCTCGCCGGCCGGTCAGAAGGTCGGCGACCGCCGCCAGCAACAGGGCGCCCACGGCGGCGGTGATGATCTCGGCGTACTCCAAGCCTGTCCTCTCATGGCGCAAGCGCGCCGTTAACTTAAAGCGACTCGATCTCGCCGCTCGAGCGGGGCATACCGCCACGGTCGCATCAACGATGACGGCACCATAGTCGGGTCAGCAGCAGGCGTCGAATGAACCGTTTCGGGTCCTATGATCGCAGTCGCGTCGTGGCGGCGTGGCTGTTCGCCACCGCCGCCCTGGTGTTCGTGATGGTGGTGATCGGCGGGGTGACGCGTCTGACCGGGTCTGGGCTGTCCATCACCGAATGGAAGCCGATCATGGGGGCGATCCCGCCCTTGAACACCGCCGACTGGCTGGAGGCCTTCGAAAAGTACAAGCAGATCCCGCAGTACGCCCAGGTCAACGCCGGCATGAGCCTGGCCGAGTTCCAGGGCATCTTCTGGTGGGAATGGCTGCACCGCTTAGTGGGGCGCGGGATCGGACTGGTGTTCGGCCTGCCGCTGGTCTTGTTTCTGCTGTTCCGGTTCGCCCCGCCGCGTTCGCGTCTGCGCCGATGGGCGATGCCGGATCGGCTGATCTGGCGCTGCGTGCTGCTGCTGGCGCTGGGCGGCCTCCAGGGTCTGATCGGCTGGTGGATGGTGTCCAGCGGGCTGTCCGAACGGGTCAGCGTCGCGCCTGAGCGGCTGGCGGTACACCTCGGCCTCGCATTCGTGCTGTTCGCCGCCCTGATCTGGACGGGCCTGGAGGCCTGGTTTGGAGAGAACCACGTCCGCCCGCCAGCGGGATGGGCCAGAGGAGCGGGGCTGCTGTTCGGGCTGGTGTTCCTGCAGTGCCTGCTGGGCGCGCTGGTTGCGGGGGGCAAGGCCGGGCTCGTCTACACGGACTGGCCCCTGATGAACGGTCAGGTCCTGCCGCCGGCCGACTGGAGCCTGGGCGCGGGCGCCTTCCTGCACGACCAGGCGCTGACGCAGTTCAATCACCGTTTAGGCGGCTATGTTCTGCTGATCGGGGCTTCCATCTACGCCTTTCAGGCCTGGCGCTGGCGCGTCGCCGAAGGGATGGGGGCGGGCGCCTTCGCCGTCGCCGGGGCGGTATGGCTGCAGGCGCTGCTGGGCGTCTTCACCTTGATCCACGCCGTGCCTCTTGTGCTGGGCGTCCTGCATCAGGCGGGTGCGGCCCTGGTGCTGGCGGCGGTGACGGCGAACCTGTGGATCGCGTTGCGCGCCCAGGCGCGCATCTTCATGAGCGGCCCCCGCGCCGTGCGGCGTTAGATGCGGTATTTTAATACCGTACAGATTTTACGTTGTCATATCAATGCGGTAGCGCGAGATGTCCAGGGCGAACTGCATTGACGTAGACGGACGCCTCCTGTACTAGCGCGCCTTCCTTCGGTTCCCCAGCGGGGCCGGACCCGATTTCGTCTTCCAGGAACAACCTCATGCTGAAGAGCACCACGGCTTCGTTGAAGCCGGCCGAGGTCGAGAAGAAGTGGATCCATATCGACGCCGAAGGCGTCGTGGTGGGCCGCCTCGCGACCTTTATCGCCAACCGCCTGCGCGGCAAGCACCGCGGCGACTACACCCCGCACGTCGATTGCGGCGACTATGTCGTCGTGACCAACGTCGACAAGGTGGTGTTCACCGGCAAGAAGTCGACCGACAAGGTCTATTATCGTCACACCGGCCACCCGGGCGGCGTCAAGGAGACCACCCCGGCCAAGGTGCTGGGCGGCCGTTTCCCCGAGCGCGTGCTTGAAAAGGCTGTCGAGCGCATGCTGCCCAAGGAAAGCCCGCTGGCCCGCAAGCAGATGACGCACCTGCGTCTGTTCGCCGGCTCCGAGCACAGCCACGAAGCCCAACAGCCGGAAACCGTCGACTTCAAGTCGATGTCGGCCAAGAACGTCCGGAGCGCCTGAGCATGACTGACGCGACGCAAACGACCGCGACCGGCTTCGACGCCCTGCGCGGCCTGACCGCCTCGGCCGAGGCCGAAGCCCCCGTCTATGAGCAGAAGCTGGACTCGCTGGGCCGCGCCTATTCGACCGGCAAGCGCAAGAACGCCATCGCCCGCGTGTGGGTGAAGCCCGGCACCGGCAAGATCACCATCAACGGCAAGGACCAGGAGCAGTATTTCGCTCGTCCCGTGCTGCGCATGATGATCGCCCAGCCGCTGACGGTCTCGGACCGCGCGACCCAGTACGACGTGATCTGCACGGTCGAGGGCTCGGGCCTGTCGGGCCAGGCCGGCGCCATCCGCCACGGCCTGTCGCACGCCCTGACGCACTATGAGCCGGAACTGCGCAAGGTCCTGAAGCCGCACGGCTTCCTGACCCGCGACGCCCGTGTCGTCGAGCGCAAGAAGTACGGTCGCGCCAAGGCTCGCCGCAGCTTCCAGTTCTCGAAGCGCTAAGTCCGGTCGCAAGCGCGACAGGCGAAAACGAACAGGGCGCTTCGGGGACCACCCGAAGCGCCTTTTTTCTGTCCGCAGATGCGGCCAAGGCGGAACGCATGACCCACACCCTCTTCATCGACGGCGAGGCCGGCACCACGGGACTGGAGATCCGCGAGCGGCTGGAGGCGCGCGGCGATCTGGAGTTGATCCTGCTGGGTGAACGGCGCCGCGACGTGGAGGCGCGACGCGAGGCGCTGAACGCGGCCGATGCGGTGATCCTGTGCCTGCCCGACGACGCGGCGCGGGAGGCCGTCGGTCTGATCGAAAATCCGGCCGTGAAGGTGATCGACGCCTCGACCGCCTATCGCGTCGCACCGGACTGGACCTACGGCTTCCCCGAGATGGATGAGGACCAGCGCGCGGCCGTGGCGAGGGCCACGCGCGTGTCCAATCCCGGCTGCTATCCGACCGGCTTCATCGGTCTGATGCGTCCCCTGGTGCGGGCGGGGATCGTGCCCGCGGATCGGCCGATCACCGTGAACGCCGTGTCCGGCTATTCCGGCGGCGGCAAGGCCATGATCGCCGAGTTCGAAGAGAAGCGGGGCGCGCCGCCCTTTCGCGCTTACGGCCTCTCCCTCCAGCACAAGCACGTGCCGGAGATGACGCGCCATGCGGGCCTGAACACCCCCCTGCTGTTCGCGCCTGCGGTGGGCGCCTATCGCCAGGGCATGCTGGTGGAGGTTCCGCTGCATCTGTCCAGCCTGCCCGAGACACCGTCGGTGGAGCGGATCCACGGAGCGCTGGTCGAACATTACGAGGGCGCTCGCTTCGTCGAGGTCGCGGACCTGGACGAGACCGAGTCCATGACGGGCATCGATCCGCAGGGGCTGAACGGCACCAATCGCATGCGGCTGCATGTGTTCGGCGACCGGGGCGGCGAACAGGTGCGGCTGGTCGCGCTGCTGGACAATCTGGGCAAGGGCGCCTCGGGCGCGGCGGTGCAGAACCTCAATCTGATGCTGGGTCTGGACGAGGCGACGGGCCTGAGCTGACCCCGCTTCAGTCGTCGGCGCGCGCCTTCAGGGCCGAGTCGATCGTCAGGCCGAACCAGATCGAGGCGATGATAATCAGCAGGCCGTAATCCCGTCCCGGCGCGAACACCGGCGCGGACGCCGCAGCGATCACCAGCAACGGGAACAGCCCGGCGAAGGCGGCGGTCGCCGGAGCGTCGCGGCGAATCAGCGGTCGTGCGTCCCGCTTCATGAACCTGGACACAGGGCCGTTCGCGACCACGAACACGAGGGCGCAGATCGCCGCCAGCAGGGCGTAGCGCAGCTGTGATCCCGGTACGCCGTAGAGCCCCGCGGTCATGACCAGCAGGATCAGGGCGACGCCGGTGCTGACGGCCAAAAGCAGGTTGGGTTCGAAACGGCTCAATATCCGGCGCCCTTATCCGCGAGGTACGCCCAAGATGGGAATCGCCGCGTTCGATTGCTTGCCACGGGAGCCTACTCCTGTGACGAACACCCATACTAGTGCGGCCGACGGTCCCGGGCGCGCTCGGGCTTCCGCCGATTGGGGCGATGGCCTATGTCCTGTTCGACCATGAGCCACCTTTCGATAAAGACCGTTCTCGTCGCCGCTGCGGGACTGGCGACCTGCGGCTGCACCACGGCCCTGGACCGCAGCCAGGCGGCGGTCGGCCCGATGTCGGAGCGTGTCGACGCGCTGGTGGCGGCCAATCGGACCTATCCGCGCTGGGCCGACTTCCCCGCCGCGCCCGCCGATCTCCCGACATCTCAGGTGTTGGCCGAGCGGGTGAGCGATCTGCAGGGATCCAGCCTGCGTCTGGCCGGTGAAACCTCCACGATCGACTGGACCCTGGGCGATCCCGAGACCCTTGCCGCCGAGACTCGCCGGGCCGTGGGCGCCGTGCCGGCGTCGCCGGACGCGATACGTACGGAGGCCGAAGTCGAAGCCTTCGCCCGCCGGCTGCGGGAACGCGCAAAGGCGCCGCCGCCGATCGATCGCCAGCCTTGAGGCGTCCGGGCCATGGCTGATGGTGGAGCCGGTGCGGGCGGCCGGCCCGCCTTTCTGGGAGTCGAGCGATCGTTGTCGGGCCGCACCTGGCGTCAGCGGCCGGCCGACGCTTCGCTTGTGCGGCATCACATGCAGGCCTTGGGTCTGGACGAGCCCCTGGCGCGCGCCATGGCGTCGCGAAACGTCGGCGCTGACGAGGGCGCGCACTATCTGAAGCCGACGCTGCGCGCGCTGTTCCCGGACCCATCGTGCTTCGCCGACATGGATGCGGCCGCTACTGCGATCGTGGACGCGGTGAAGCGCGACGCCAGCATCCATGTCTTCGCCGACTACGACGTCGACGGCGCCGCAAGCGCCGCCCTCCTGATTCGCTGGTTCAGGGCCGTGGGAACAGAGGCGTCCATCTATGTGCCGGACCGGCTGACCGAAGGTTATGGTCCCAGCGCGCGCGCCTTTGACACGTTGAAGGCCGGGGGGGCCGAGCTCGTCATCACGGTGGATTGCGGCGCCGCGGCGAACGAGGCCCTCGCGCATGCCGCCGCCATCGACCTGCCGGTCGTGGTCGTCGATCACCACCTGATGCGGGCCGAGCCGCCCAGGGCGTTGGCCGTGGTCAATCCGAACCGCCCCGACTGCGGATCGGGACAGGGCGCCCTGGCGGCGGCCGGTGTGGTCTTTGTGCTGCTGGCGGCGCTGAACCGCGAGGGGCGCAGGCAGGGTCTGTTCGCCGAGCGGGCGGAGCCCGACATCCGCCGCTGGATGGACCTGGCGGCGCTGGGCGCGATCTGCGACGTGACGCGCCTGTCGGGCTTCAATCGCGCCCTCACAGGCCTTGGCCTGAAGGTCATGAGCGACTGGAGCAATCCCGGCCTGCACGCCTTGCTGAAGGCGGCGGGCGTGGAGCCGAGCGAGGCCAAGGTCAGCCACGCGGGCTTCATCCTGGGGCCCAGGATCAATGCGGGCGGGCGTATCGGGCGTTCGGACCTGGGCGCAAGATTGCTGTCCACCGATGACGCGACCGAGGCCGCCCGGCTCGCGGCCGAACTGGACGCCCTGAACGTCCAGCGGCGCGAGGTCGAGCGCGAGGTCACCGAAACCGCCATCCGGCGCGTCGAGGCGACCGGCGCGCACGCCGACGATTCGCCCGTCGTGGTCGTCGCCGGGGAGGACTGGCATCCGGGCGTGGTCGGCATCGTAGCCGGGCGCCTGCGTGAGCGCTGGCGCAAGCCGGTGATCGTGATCGGGATCGACCCGGTGACCGGCGTCGGCAAGGGGTCGGGCCGGTCGCAGCCGGGCATGAACCTGGGACGCGCCGTTCAGGCGGCGTGGGAGGAGGGCGTCCTGCTCGCCGGGGGCGGCCACGCCATGGCGGCGGGCCTGACCATGCATCGGGCGCGTCTCAACGATCTGGTGGCCTTCCTGCACGCGAGACTTGCGGCTGAGCGCGTCGAGGCTCTGGCCGATGACGTCCTGGACATCGACGCCCTGATCGAGCCTGGCGGCGCCAGTCGCGACCTGTTTGAGGCGTTTGAGCAGCTGGCGCCCTTTGGCCCCGGCAACCCGGAGCCGGTCTTCGCGCTGAGCGGCGTCCAGGCGCGCGAGCCCATGCAGATCAACGGCGGCCACATCCGTTGCCGCCTTGTCGCGCCCGATGGCGGCGGCCTGCGAGCGGTCGCCTGGCGGTGCGCCGACCTGCCTCAGGGACGCGCTCTGCTGTCGGGCCAAGGCGGTCTCAGCGTCGTCGGGCGGCTGAAGGCGGACGACTGGAACGGCCGCCGCGGCGTTCAGTTCGAGATCGAGGATGTCGCCGATCCACGCATGGCCTGAGGCCAAGCTTGACCTTTCGGCGTTCGTTCATTTTCCTCATTTTTCTCGCTTGCACAGCCGAAAAGGCCCGGCTATATCGCCGGCTCTCCCGCGCAGCGGTCCCTTCGTCTATCGGTTAGGACGTCAGGTTTTCAACCTGAAAAGAGGGGTTCGATTCCCCTAGGGACTGCCACGCGGGAGATTTCGTATGAAATCAAGCTACTACGACCCGATAGGGCTGGCTTTTTCTACGTTCTTTTCCACGAAGCGTTGAAAGCTTTCCGGTCGGCTCTTGCTGCTGTTATTCGCGGTTCGAGAGACCGATGATGGGTGAGGTTTTTCCCGCTTCAGACCGTTATGCTCAGGCATGCTGCTGCGTATGCGGAAGCTCGCTGATGGCGAGATCGCATCTCTTCCCAAGGAAGCTGATGCACGACATCCGGAAGGGTGAGAAATACCTGATCGGCGTCCGAGGCCAGGGCCGTAGAGTCGGCCTTCTGCAATCTGGCGAAGTGAGTCAGAAAATCCTGTGCCACAAGCATGAGGGGGCAACGCAGCTCTTCGACGACGCGGCTATCCGGCTGATGCGGAGCTTCGACCGGAAGCGATCACCTGCCTACGAAGGGCTTGCATGGAAAATGCCGAACCCCAAGCCAAGGGAACTGACTCTCTTTGCTCACGCGGTGATCTGGCGGCACTTGGCTAGTTGGCAAGCTGACGGCACTGGCCCCTCATATCCAACTGACTTGATCCCGGTTCTTCAGGGAATCGTGTTTGGCGGTGACGAACCTCTTCCTGTCCTAATCATGCATGGGGGCCGCACCCATGACGGCGAGGCCGCATTATTTGCCCTCGCACCAACGGAGACATCTCTCGACGGAGTTCCGTTCATTCGCTTCGAAGCCGGAGGATTCGTATTCCTCCTACTCACCGAGCGGGGGATGCTCGCCCCGTCACTTTGTGAGTTCCAGACTATCCACAACCCTCTGACTGTCGTGCAACTCGACCACGGCGACTTGCGAAGCGATCCGAACATCATGCGGTATGTTCTCGGAGCGAAAGCCCCGCCCGGCTTCTGATAGTGCCTGCGGAAGAGCAGAGCGCAACGAAACGGGTAATCCTTGCAACCGGGTCCGGAGAGGAAGTCGATGACAAGCCCCTTGAAGCCCAAGCTTGTTCCGGCTCCTTGGCGAGCGACCATCAACCCGTGGACGCCTGACGCCGATCTTGCGCGTGTGTTGATCCTCAGAGGCGCGATCCTCTGGAGCTACAGCCATATCGAGCGGCGGCTTATGGAGTTCGCCATCCGATGCTCTCAAGCGCCAGAGTATCGCGATGTGTCCGACAAGGCGCCATTCCGGCGAGCCGCCCGCATCGGGTATCTACGCAAGGTCTTGGAGTCGGACGGGCCGTTAAAGCGCTACAGAAGCCTCGGAACGGCTATCCTCGACCGCTACGAAGCGAGTTCCGAAATCCGCAATCGCATGGCTCATGCGGACATCGATCTCGTCGCATTCGATATGGTTCGCTTCATCGAGATCGTGATGGAGGGGCAGGATATCTCCGAAAGGTGGTTCAACTTCTATCCCGGAGATTTGGAACGCGAAGCTATCAAGGCGGCGCGGTTCAGTAAGGCCGTGCAGCGCTTGAACTACGCAGCTTTCCGGGACGAGCGCGTGGAATGACGCAGAGTCGCTCGCGCCGTAAGATGACGACGCATCCATGTTGTAGTATGCGCGGCGCTTCAGAGCGCCTGCCAGCTCTTCTCGCTATCGGCCTACTTTGCACCGCCGCTGCTCCGGCTTTCCTGCCTAAGGAGGCTGGAGCAGCGTCGGTGATCACGAGCGCTGACCCTTTGAACGCACCATGCTTGCCGGGGCATGACAATCGGCGCTCAGAACTCTGCGCTCAGTGGAAGGCCGCTGACGCGGCCCAAGACGCCGCCCTCTGGACCGGAAGATCATTCTGGCTCGCTCTGCTCAGCGCACTGATCGGAGCAGGAACGCTGATTGCAGCCTTCATGGCTGCGAGATACGCGAAGAAGGCTGCGGAAGAAGCCAGTCGTAGCGCTGACATCGCCAACGCCGCGCTGGTCGCGAGTGAACGCGCTTGGCTGATCGTTGAACCGATCGCAGAGAGCGACATGCGGGTGACGGCGACGGGCGGCACCCAGCTGTTCGTCTCTCTCAAGATCACGAACATCGGCAAGACGCCCGCCTTGAACGCGCATACCAACATGACGTTTCTGAACGGACCCGAAGACATACCTGAGGCTGTTGCCGCACATTCGAAAGCGCACCGAGAACGCAATGAACGGTGGAGCCGAACCGTCTTGCCCGGTGAATCCTATCGCAGGCCTTGGGGGCTTACCGAAGAGACAGGGGACGGATACTCCGCTGTTCTCATCGGGTGCGTTACATACGAAACCCTGCCTGACCGGACGCTCCACCAGACCGCGTTCTGCTACTACGTGGGACCGAAGGATTATATGACGGAAAATCGCAGGAACGTCCCGCAGCAAGCGATTGAGTTCACTGTGACCACGGGTGGCTTTGCGGACTAGCCGCCGTCCTGAAGGCCCGCTCCCGACGATCCGCATAGCCGCCCCGAACCGACAGGACGGCAGGGCCGCCTTGGATGAAGGTCAGGTAGCCTCGCTCCGGATGGCAGAGGAAAAGAAGGCTTAGCTCGCCTTCCTGAACAGTCTCGATGATCGTCGACTCGTCCATGATCTCGCAGGCTTCATCGAGATCGATCAGTTCAGCGTGTTGGTCTTGCATATGTCCCCCGACATAAGCCCCGACGAATCGGAGTGGTTGTTGAGGGAGAGGTATCTAGACCAGAATATTTGACTCTGCGGATGGTCAAATCAGACGGGCGATATTTCTTTCCGGGAGGCTAGGAATGTCTTCTGTTTGGTAGGCATGACTTTAAATCCGGCTCAGGGCGTCCCCCAGGCCGGATTTCAGGATGGGCGTGCTGCGGAGCCTCTTTCGTTTCTAGGCTGGCGCTGCGGGCTTGGTCGTAGGTGCCGAAGACTGACTTCTTGCATCCTAGCCTCCGGGCCGAAGCGGCTACCTCCGGAGGGCTATGCGTCTGATCGTGTAGTGATGTTGGCTTGTGGTCGTGTCGTCTTGTCGTCGTGTTGTCTGGTATAGTTTGTCAGGTGATGTTGAGGATCGTCCCCCAGTCGTAGGTCTTGCCGGTCGTGGCGTAGCCCTTGGCGCTGTAGGTCGCCGCGCCGCTGGAATGGATCGGCTTTAGATCGAAAGTCGGTTCCCATGCCGGGTTTCGACAGACGGCCTTCGGAGCGCGACGGCTGGATGGGTGGCGACGAAGGAATGGAGACGTGATGTCCGGTCTTTCGTCCTGACCCCAGTAGGTTCGGAGGATCGCGCGAAGATGCTCTTCCTCATTCCCCTTCAGGCTGATCCACCCGTGAACGTGCGGGTACGCCGCTCCGGATCGGGTGGTTGGTTCGTAGAAGGACATGAACGCCGGAAGATCGCGCGGGGTCAGGTCTTTTCGTCGAGGAAGACCGCAAAGCTCCCGACCGATGCGTCGGGCGATGCGGGCGAGGTCCGGGCGGAAGCTCTCGTCGGGGTCGAAATGACGCTCGGGATAGCAGCCAGCCGTCAGGGTGATGAAATGGGTCGCACCCATGTCCTCCGCCCAATCGGCTATCGCTTGTCGCGATACTCGCAGCGCGCCGCCCATCAGTGAACGGTCGCGGCCACGGGGTTATCGATGGCGTGAACGCTGGCGGAATCCAGCGCGGCGGCAACGTCCGTCGCCACCATGTGCGGCATCGGGAAGTTGGCGTCGTTGATGACGAGGTGGATACGGGGACCGGCGGGCTTCAAGCTGATCCGGTGGCCGTGTTCCTGGGTGATGATCTGGAAGAAGGCGACGGTACGGCCTTCTAGTGAGTCGTGAATGGCGGTTGCCAGCGCGACGGCCTCTTTGCCGGTCAGGACTGCGGAGTCCGTCAGGAATGGATTGTAGAGCAAGACGCCTGCGCCGATCTTGCCGCCGAAGGTCTGCTTGATGACGAACGGCGGGGGCGCTGGGCTCCACGCGGTCTCGTCTTGGTAGTTTTTCAGCTCGGCGCGCAGGAGCCGGTAGAGCAGGAGGCCCTTCCGTTCGCCGCGCATGGCCGACAGGAAGTCGAGCATCCGGGCGCTGGCGTCGTTGAGCCTGACGTGGCTGGATTTTGGGGTTTGTGCGGTAGGCAATGCCTCTTCTGTTGATTTCATGGTCGCATTTTACAGCACTTGCGCCGCGCAAGCGAGTCCAAAGTTCACGATGGGGCGACGTAAGCTAGTTTGATGGCAATGTAGCGGTTGTCTCGGAAATAGAGACGTGAATAGTATTTATATGAATATCGATTTTTACGCGATTTGTATGTCCCTGTTTTCGGGACTGACTTTAAGTCGATTGAAGCCTGTAGAGGGTTCTCGCACTGAGATTACTGGCGCTCGGTGATCGCTGATTGCTCCGATCCCCAGAATCGGTTCTACGAGCCTCATCTGGAGGGGTTATGAGAACAACTGCTGCTATCATGTCGGTGCTGGCGCTGGCCGGTTGTGCGACCGCGACCGACATGCGGGAGAAGGGGCCGGATGTGACCTTCCTCTCTGAGAAGACCCCGGAAGCCTTCCGTGACTGCCTGTTCGGGCGCGCGCCGAATGCGCTGTCCGTTTCACCCTATGGGTCGGGCTGGGTCGTGGCTCGCAACGACATCGGGCCATACGTCAACTTCACGGAAATCATGCCGGAAGAGGGGCGCGCAAGGGTGTCCGTTTTCGGTGCGCGTGGTGTGCGCATGAGCGCAGAGGCTTGCCGCTAGTCGGGCCGCGCACGAAGTCCTGCCTTTGATATTCGCCGCCAGAACCCTGTGACCGCGCGCTCGTATCGAGCAAGGTCGTCGGTTGATACCGAGAAGTGGTTCGTGGGCTCGTCGTCAGGGAGATACCAAGGGCGCAAACGTATTGTATCGGGCCGCTCGCGCCAGAGTTCCGGATGGCGCTTCCATAGCCTCGTCAAGGATGCGCCGGGTCCGTGTCGGACGGCGTTCGCTACCAACTGCAACTCTTGAAGGGTGGCGTACTCGGGGAAGCTCTCGATGGAGCAGCCACGTTCGCGCTTAAGATGGTCGGCGACCGCCTCCGGAGAAGCGTTCTGCCTGAATGCTTTGAAATCGGCTATTTCGCTTCTCGGGAACGCCTTCGCTTCCGATAGCCATTCGACGACATCCGTCTGCCATTGGCCGTTCAATGTGAGGGCGATGGCTCTCAACAGGTCATCGCTTAGCCGATGTATCCATCCCGGCGTCGCGGGAAGAGTTTCGTCATACAATGGGGGCCAGTCCTCATAGGCGTGGCGAATAGCCTCCCCATGCCCCTTCAGGCTGTAATAGACGATTTCTTTGGTTCGATTTGCGTACCGATTCACAGCGTGATCGATAGTCCGCGACTGCCAATCGGGCGGGGCGGGAGACTCGATTTCCATAAGAGAGCGGCGTTCCGATCCGGAGTGAGGTGGTCTCCCATCTAGCATGATAGCAAAAGGAGGTCGCTAGCTTGCTAGCAGCCTAGATCATGGTCTGTGTGAACCGCTTCATGTCGAGAAAGATACTTCCAATCAGTATCTTGGTCAACTACATGTTCCAATAAAGCTCGCCCTATTGGAACGTGATGCCTTGATCGACTCGATGTTCCACATACATTGTCTTTGACTTTTGGAACGTCATGTTCCACAACATCATAGAAGTGTTGGAACGATTGGGTTGGAAATGACGAAGCCGCACGGTGCGATCATTGGTTATGCGCGGACTTCGACCGTCGATCAGGTCGCGGGTCTCGCCGATCAGATAGCTGAACTCGAGGGGATGGCGTGTTCGCGCGTCTTCAGCGAACAGGTGTCCAGCGTTGACGCCGACCGGCCCCAGCTCCGGGCCGCCCTGGACTACCTCCGGGACGGGGACACGTTCATCGTGACGAAACCTGATCGGCTTGCTCGCTCGACCATCGATCTGCTGCGGATCGTCGAGGACTTGGATCGGCGCGGCGTCGTGGTCCGCATCCTCTCCATGGACATCAACACGTCCACCCCGACCGGCAAGCTGTTGCTCACGATGATGGCGGGCATCGCCACGTTCGAACGCGAGCTGATGCTTGAACGCCAGCGGGCGGGCATTGCCGCTGCTAAGGCGGAAGGGAAATACAAAGGGCGTCAGCCTACAGCCCGGAGCAAGGCCAATCAGGTCTTGGCGCTGAAGGCGGACGGCGTCGGGCCAGTGGAAATCGCTAAGCGCCTTGGGATTGGGCGCACGTCCGTCCACCGCATCCTGACGACATAGTTAAAATCTTTTCGGGCCGCCCTTGCGAGGCTCGGCGACGCTTCCCATCCTATGTCCATGGCCGAGATATCGGCCAACGATATAGCCGAGGCGTGTTCGCGGGGACCATCTGGGCTCAGGCAAAACCCCGCAAGCGCTGGCCTAGTGCACCTAGTCGGCTACCGTAAGGGACCGGGTGCAAGATAGAGGAGGCAGGTTTGAACCTGTTGTTCGCTATCGAAGCCAGCCAGCCGAACGGGGCAATGTTCCGCTTGGCTTTCGGATGCCATGTGCTTCCGTTGGCTTCGTGGATCGGCGCTTTCGTCCGGTTGTTCTGATGAGGAGGCCGTCGCGGAGACGCGGCGGCCTTTCTTATTTGCGCTCAGTCCATGTCGCATTGATCGCGTCGGCGAAGGGGTCGCCGCCTTTTGATCCGCCCTTCGTTACGTCCCGGCTTTTTGCCGCCATGCCGAGCTTGATCAAGACTGCGCCGAGGGCCTGTGTGTTCCGGCGATAGTTCTCTTCGTCGAACTTTTCCCCGGCGATCAGGCAAGCTGTATCGCGGTCGCACAGGAAGGCGAGGGTGGCGGCCTGACGGATCATCACGGCCTCCGATGGCTTCGGCTGGCGAGCGAGTTGATCCATCAGGTCGCCCGCGATCACCCGGAATGAGCGTGCGGCGATGGTTCGGCCATCGACCTTCCGTCCTGCGATTTCTAGGCTGAAGACGGCGGCTAGGTCCGCCGTACCTATGTGGTTGTCTGTGATTGTCATCAGGTCGCCCTCCTTTCCGGGCGGGGTTGTGGCCGTCTGTCCGGGATCGCCTTGGACGAGAGCGGCGCGGCAATGGGTGGCCGGTCCCAAAATGATTAGCGGCCATCCCTATGTTCGTTCGCGTTCAGCCGGATCGGATGGTCTTCTGACCACCACACGGCATCGGCAGTTCACTTCTAGCGGCGGGTGCATGACCGGACCGAGGGGCGTCTTGAACGCCTCTCCAACGTCCACGCCGTTGCGGTTCATGGCTGTGACCATCCGATGATCATGCCGGACGCGCTCATCACCGCGTGTCAGCCAGAACCGACGTGCATCGCGGGGAAGGCTGCGGTTTGCCTTCCCCTGCTTGAAGGCCAGGTATTCCCCGACATGGATGGCGCGCACGGCTTCCTGGCGAGCTAGGACGGATTGCCTGTAATCTGCCAAGGCACGGTCATGACGGCGGATGAGCTGATCGATGCTCTTAGCTGTCATCTCACCGGCAAGCGTTTTTCGGAGGTTGGATCGCTGGGCCGCGTTGAGGTGCCTCGAATGCCGGTCGATGATCCGTCTAGCGGTAAGCGGCGGGATGGTGATGGTTGACCGCTCTACGGTCCTGTCAGGGCTGTTCAGCGCTTCATGGAAGGCGCGAGCGAAGTGGGCTGCGGATCGGGCCTGATCAGGAGCGAGGGCGATTGAGCGCACCATTGCTTCAGCGACGACGCGCGAGGCCATGCCGCTGGTCCTTAGCTGGTGGAAAACCGTCATGGGTGCTTCGAAGGCGCGACGGGCCAGCGGCTCAAGAATGTTGCGGCGGATGTCTTCCCGGAGCTTGGCGGCTTCTCCGCTCGGGTTCACGCGTGATCCGTGGCTGGTGGCGAAGCGCTTCATGGAGATCACGACAGCGCCTAGAAGGGCGTAGAACAGGCCGTTGTTGAGGGTGATGGAGAGGCCGGAATGAAGGCCCTCGTCGATGTTGAGCGCCGTGGCGACAGCTTCCTCGTCACCGGCTTCGATGGCGGCGATCAGGGCGGCTATGTCGATGCCGTCAGCGGCCTCAGTGAAGGCGCGGCGGATGGCAATCGCGAACTCGTCCTCGAACTCGGCGGCGTGGTGGTCGAACAGGTCGAGGTCGATCACTGACCACCTCCGAAGCCGAAGGGGCATCTCGGCTCGTCGGGGGCTTCCCGAGCGCGCACTTGCTCGATCATCGCAAGGACTTCAGGCGGGAGAGCCGACAAGTCCGAGCTGGAGCCCGAGCGAATCTTCGAAGGTGGTGCGTCCTGGACTTGCCTGTGCGTTGTCTCGGACCAGTCCTT
The DNA here is from genome assembly GCA_023456105.1 of Pseudomonadota bacterium. GTDB lineage: Bacteria > Pseudomonadota > Alphaproteobacteria > Caulobacterales > Caulobacteraceae > Brevundimonas. The sequence goes on from JAEYAO010000100.1 coordinate 107,780, forward strand.
TCGATGCAGCGTCGGTTTGGCCCATCGACTCAAGCCGTGGCGGATCGCGAATGCAGCTTCATCGCCACAGAGCCGGAACGTCTGGAACGAGTCTGAGGTGGTGCCCGGTTTGTTGGAAACGATGACGAAGGCGGTTAGTCGGTCAACCGGGCCTTCGACCATCTTGGCGGCGCGCTCGATGGCCATGTCCGCCCAATCGAGACCTCCCGCCATCACGGCGAATGCGTTCTCTGTTGTGAAGTCGATGCGGACCCAGCCGCGCGCGAACATCAAGTTCGTATAGGCAATCGTCCAGCGAAAGCGGTCGTTGATCCTGTCGTATGGGAGCTGATCGACTTCATCATGGGTCACTCCGATCAGCTCTGGATGGAGAGCAAAATCGCGTCCGTGATGCTTCTCGGTTTGGATGACGACGCCCGTGGTCGTGTCGAACCAATAGGGGTTGAGCATCTGATCGTCAGGAAGCCCAGCCATCTCCTGCATCGTCGGGTTTCGCCTTGCTTGGGCGGTAAGGATCATGGCCGCCTCCTAAGCCTGCAACGGAGCCCATCCGGAACCGGCGTTCAGGAAGGGCGCGATGAGTTGGCGAACGGGGCGGGGCAGGGTGTCGAGCGATGGCGCGCGAAAGGTGCCGCTGCTTTCGCCTACCGCGTAACTGACCATCAGCTCCGGGTTGAGGGGCATGTCGGCCTGCTTCGACAGGTGGGATGCGAGGATCGCGGCGGCGCGCTGGATAGCCTCCGGAACACCGTGAACGGCTACCCCGGTGTCTAGGTGGATGCCGACGCGCGGGAAGGCCTGTGCCTGTTCCGGGACCGCCTTATGACCCCTCCATGGTTGCGCGGCCAGGACGGCGCTGGCGTCACGTAAGGCGGCCCTATCGTCATTTCGCTGAGGGCTTCGCTCGGGATCGTCGAAGCAGTTCTGACGGTCTTCGTTAGCGCGAGCTGTCCATTCCCGACCGTGGAGAGTCGTGGCGAGGATGGTGTCTGCGGCCTGAAGGGAGATCAGGCTGTCGATGGGGCTGAGGTCGTCGTCGTAGTAATCCATGTCTGATGTCCAGAGTCAGCGAAGGCGGACCGGGCTTGCCTTCCCGGCCCGCCTTGCTTTCGTCGGCGTCTCGCGTGTTGGGCGCGGTCGCCGTGTGGGGGACGCTTCCGGCCTTTGCTGCTGATCGGAAGCGTCCCGTCGTCGCCGGGGAGAGAAAGGAGACCCGGCGACGTTTGGTTTGGGTCAGACGTTCGTCAGACCTTTGAGGCGGGCAGCGCATCGGCCCGACTTCAGGACGATGCCGGAATACCATTCCATGCGAGTGCGGTAGGCTGGCTTGTCATCCACCTCGCCTAGATCGCGGACGCTGATTGGCGCGGTCTGGATGCCGTGAAGACCGTCTAGGTCGAACCGGACGGCGTAGGCCGAACACGTCTTGTCGCTGGTTCCCTGCGTCTCGTCGGCGGTCAGGATTTCGTTGCCTTGGGTGTCCAGTTCAATCGGCAGGATCGGAACGCCATTGTGAGCGATTACCGGACGACCGAAGTTCGGGATCATGATGCTCTCCGGAGTCGTCCCGCCGGATGCGCGAAGGGCATTGCGGTAGGCGCGGATCACCGACTTCCGCGCGAAGATTGCGGAGGGTTGGCCCTGAACGGCATCCACCAGCTCATCGAGCATCGAGAGGGTCAGAGCGCCGCCGTTCGTGCCGGCGGAAATGATCTGGTCGTTGGCGAGGCGCTTCTTAATGCCGTCAAACGCCTTGGGATCGGTGGCGGTGTCGCCATCGAAGAAGGTTTGGAGCCACTTCAGCGACAGGGCCTTAGCTTTGAGGGCGTCGTAGATGGCACGGGTGTCGTTGTCGCCGACTTGCTGGGCGATCTGCGCTACGTCGAAGTCGGAGTCGCCGCCGAGGATCGTCAGGCGCTCGGTTTCCGGGTTGATGACGCCCGTGCTTTCCGAATAGCCTTCGTTGTAGGTCCGGAACTCGACGCCGGGCAGGCTTTCCTCGACGTTGTAGGTATAGGCGTTACCGGCGACGTTCGCGAACGGCATCAGAGCGATGACGGGGTTCTCGCGAGCGAAGACTTCAACGACGCCGGATTGCAGGGGGTTGGGGTTTAGCTTCGACCATTCGATCTGTGTGAGCATCTAAGTATCGACTTGGAATCCTTTCTGCTGGCCGAGCCAGCGGTTCGTGTGGGTGGGAAGAAGCGGCGATCAGATGTTGATGTAGCCGCGAGCCATCCGGGCGTGAGCCGGGAGAGCGGAGAGGTCTTCAGCGGGCGGCGTCAGGGAGGCGCGCTGTGTGTCAGTGGTAGGGACAAGCGGGGTCTTCGCCGCCTTCAATGCGGCGGTGACATGCGCGAAGAGCCGGTTGAACTTCGTGCCTTCTGCGGGAAGGGCAGCCCGATCCGCTTCCGGAATCATGTCGTTCAGACCCGTAATGAGAGCGTCGATGTCGTCTCCAGACGGCATCGCGGCAGTCGTTTCCTGCAGCGCCTTCAGGTCGTCTCTCAGGCGAGCCAGGTCTTCACTCAAGTCGGGGACGGGTGTTTCGGTATTGTCGGTCATGAGAAGTCCTTTCAGAGGGCCAGCAGCAGCTCCTGGGTTTCTTGTTTGCGGGTAAGAAGGGCGCGGTAAGCGTCCTCGCGAGTCGAGAAGCCGTCAGGGTTCAGCGCCATGAGCGCATCCACCGGGGAGGACACGCCAAGTTCGGCGCGTTCCTTCAGGTTCGCGAGGATTTCGGCTTCTGTGAGATTGTCCTGAAGCTCGGCAAAGTCCGCGCGGACCGTGGCGTTCTCGGGGATCGTGCCGGGCCGGTGCGTGTTGACGACGCGCTTGATCACGTCGAACAGACGACGCTCATAGCCGCGCCAGAGAGCAATGTCGTCGAGCCGAGCTTCCTTCAGGTCGATGCGCTGGGCTTCACGAGCGGAGCCGGACTCGGCGGTCTTGGAGAGGTCCAGCACGTCGGCTCCGACATCGTTGGTCGCCGCGACGCTCCGCATCAGGAACTCTAACGCTTCGAGGATGTCCGGAATGGGCGTATTCGGGGCGGCGTAGCTAAACTCCCCATCCTTTGGCAGCAGGATCACCTTGTCGGGGCCTGTGCTGATCGGGTCGCCGATGGGGAGCCCCTTGGCGACGGCCTGCCCGTGGCTTTGCAGTTCGACCGCGCGCCACAGGTTCGTCAGACCGACGTTAAGCGCCTTCTGCGCTCCGATCAGGTCATCGCCGCCCGGAAGAAAGAAGTCGGCGTCGGGGAGGCGGTCGAAGAGCGGGACGAAAGGCAGGATGCCGTAGGGGTTCACGCCGTTGACGTTGCCGGAAACGGCTACCGGATGACCGTTGGCATTCCGACGCTGGAACGTGGTCGCCGACCAATCCGAATAGGTGGTGTTCGCGGGGTCGCTTGCGGCGTGGGTCACAACAACGCGGGAGGGATGCTCCGGGTCGGACCATTCGGCATCAAGAATGTTCGGGGTAAGGACGCGGACCTGAAGCCCGTGATCCTCTGTCCACATGACCTGTAGGGCAGTTGTCTTATGCAGCTTCGTCAGCTTCGAGGCGCGCTTCATCACGGCGTCGATGTTGGCGGCCTGATAAAGTGCGGCGGCGGCGTTCTGATCCCATCCGTCGAACGTGCGAACCGGAGGGGTCTGATAGGCCGTGGCGCGACGGCTCACGATCTTCTTGACGATGTTGACGCTGAAAATCCGGAACGTCTCCGGATTTGCGAACCGACGCCGGATCAGCGCGAGAGTCGTGTCGTCTTGCTTGTCGTCAAAGAACGCCAGAGATTCGGCGGCGCGAAGCTTTCGCGACTCCGACTTTCTGACTAGATCAAGGAACGACTTCCTTTCGTCGCTAAAGCCCAACATGTCATAAGTATATCACTACATGTTGCTTAAGGGCAACAGGTTTTTAGCGCGCGATGGTGTGACTGCCTGTGTTTTTCAGCTTGTCGATGATGAAGGCCTCGACCGGAAGATTGTTTCGAGGGCTTCGCGCCGCGTATTGATCAAACAGGTCGAACGCCCGTCGCATGGATCGGCACGACTTAGCGCACATGGGGATCAGCGCGCCGCCGTTCAGAGCGCACATTTGGCGGGAGGGGCCGGTATCCGTGCAGCGGACGCCGGGCAGCTCATAGGGGTTCAGGGTTATCTCTCGCGTGGCGAACATCGCCCATGCGAGGGAGTAAACCGCGTCATCGTGCTTGCCGCGCGGGTGGCCGAACTTCGGGATGGCCTCGTTGCCGACTGTCTCCTTGCCATCATCCGTGATCTCAAAGCACTTCAGCTCTTCGATAAGCCGGGTGAAGCGCGGATCGATATGAAGGCGGCCTTCGGCTGCGGCAGTCGCCAATAGCGTGAACGCCTGATACTGCGCCTTCCGGCTCGGCGTGATCAGCTCCGTTCCGTCCGCGAACGGCTCGGCCTGCGCCCAATCGAAAACGTCCTGCGCGCCATAAGTTTCGAGGCCGACGCGCGTCATCCCCCATTCGCGGTGGTAGCGCTTCAGGTTGGCTTTAATGGCCGCTAACCGGGAGAACAGCACGGCGTCCGAGTCGAGGACGAAGTAATGCTCTTCATCATCCACGACGGTCATAACCACGGCGGTCGTGACCGTGGCGTCGCCGTGCTTCGATCCGCCAAAGGCGCGATCCAAGCCGCCGCTTACGACGTAGCTTGCCCCGGCGGCGAGCGCCTTCGGATCAGATTGGTAGCGTTGGGCTGTGCAGAGGGTGAGCGTGTCGCTGTCGATCAGCAAGCTTGATGCGTCGCCCCAGCGGTTGAAATGGAAGAGAGCGAACCGCTGAGGGAGCATCCGGCGCGACGCGGCCCGGAGCTTCGCAGGATCGATCCACGGCGGGCTGTTGGCGCATGCGTCATCAAGGTCTGCATACTGGACGTGGGAGAAGAAGAGGCTCGGATCGTCCCCCTTTAGGTGGGCTTGAAAAAGCGCATACAGCGGCGATGACATCGGCCCCACGGTGGAGTCGATCAGTAGAACCGATCCCTCGGTGTCGATCAGGGAGCCGGTGAGAGCTTCCATGACGCCATCGCTCTTCGCCGCGTGGAGTTCGCTGATCTGCGCCGCTGTCAGCTTCTTGCCCCACAAGGCAGAAGGATTGGCGCTGAACGCCTGGATCACAGACGACATGGCCGGGAAGCGGATCGCGTCCATGCCGAGATCGATAGTCCCGCCATCGGTGAGGCGCTTCAGGAAAGGCGTGTTGTCGAAAGCCTCACGGAGCATCCGGAAGGCCGTGTCCACAACCTGCTTTTCCGAGTTGGCGACGATGGCGATGTTCTCTGTTCGCCGGGTCAGGAAGCGCCACAGGATGATCATTACGCTTGTCGCCGTCTTGCCGTGGCGGCGAGGCCAAGAGAACACGACTGTCGAGAAGTCGCCGTCTAGCGCCTTCACGATCTCTGCCCGTTCGCGCGGACCGGGGACGAACGGGATGAAGCCGCCCTTCGAAGATCGAACGACGGGCTTTACGTCGTCGAGGAAGTTGAAAAAGCCGTTAGAACCGCTCTGCCATCGAGCCACCATCGCAGGTAAAGACATGTGGTAATCATACCACACTATCCATCCGTAAACAGCTGAGAAATGTCCGCGCCGCCGAAGTCGATCCGCTCAACATGCCGCATGTAGTCTTTAGCTCGAAGGTCTTGTGCCTCCTCGCCGTGTGGAAGGCTCTTCGTATAGATGCGACGACTACCTCCGACCGTCCGCCCTGTCAGGCGAAACATGACCTCTTCCGGGATGTCGCGGCCAGTCATGGCCTCTTCGAACGTGTGACGGAATGAGTGAAGGGAAGTCCCCGCGTCGTCGCCAAGTCCAACCTTTTTCAGAAGCGTCCGGTTGAACTGTCGGAAGATAGGCATCCCCGTCACGGAGGCTTCCGTGATCTCGCCAGCCTTGTCGCGGGCTTCCGTCACCACGCTGGGGAAGAGGTAGGGCGTGTCTTCAGGAAGCCGCGCCACGTATTCGGCGAAGCCGAGCTTCAGCGCCCAAGGGTGGAGCGGGATCACCCGCGCCGACTCTGGATTCTTGAGCCTCCGGAGGGCGGTTGGGCGAAAGACAATGCGAGCTGCGCCGTCTACGATCTTCACGTCTGACTTTTCGAGGCCCGCAACCTCGCTTGCCCGCGCTCCGGTTAGGAACAGCAGGACCGGAATCCAGAACCGCTCATCCCGGATCATGACCTCGCCGGGCTGATAGACGCCCCGGTCGGTATCAGCAGCGCAGCCCGAGAATATCGGCTGGCGGAATATCGCCTCGATTTCGGCGCGAGTGAATGCGCGACGCTCCGTCTTGGCGTTGGCCTCAGTAGGCTTCACGCCTTCGATCCCAAGCGCCGGGTTCATCCTGATGTGGCCCTTCTTGTGAGCATGGCCTAACAGGGTGGCTATCGTGCCGACGTGCTTCCCGATCGTGGAGACGCCCAGCCTTGGCAGCTTCAGCGTTCCGGCCTTCTGCATCGCGACGAGTTCAGGGAGCGACTTGTCAGCAAGCTCACCCGTGACCCGCCGTCCATCCGGGAGATATTTCAGAGCCTCTTGGAAGTCGCTGACTTGGCTTCGGGATGTCAGATAGAGGGGTGGGTCGCCGATAAGGGCGACGAAGAGTTCGATGGCCTGACGTTTGTTCTTCAAGGTCGTCGCGCCGATCTCGCCCGACCTCGCGGGGCAATAGACCTCATCGTAGTAGCGCGAGAGCTTCCATGTCGCGCGGTCGTCCAGCGCCCGATTGCCGTCCGCCGATTCGTCGGCCCTGGCTTTGAGCGCTGGATAGCGGGGAGGGGAGACCGTCCGGCCTTGCGCCGCCTCCGCTCCGGCTCGCCACGAATCCTTCAGGACTTCGGCGCACTCGCGCATCACCTGACGGTAAGCGCGCGACTCCTTCAACTCGTGCGAAAGGTCGTCGGGATCGATCCCGAGCTGTTCAGCGTAGAACCAGTCCGCAGCCCACCCGACCGTCGCGGCCAGCTCTTCCGGATCGTCGCTATCCAGTCGGTTACGCCACATCGGAGACAAGTAGTGATTTGTGCCGCCCCGGCTTAAAACGTGATCCGCCCCTTCGCGGATAACCTCCGACTGTGTGGCGTGGAGCTTCATCGCGAACGCCTCGAATGCCATCGATGCCGTGCCGCGTCGGATCAGGTCAAAGCCTGCATTGAAGTTCGCGACCATCTCGGCGTGACGCCGGTTGGCCTCTTCCGCATCGTCAGTCTTCAGTGTGCGGGTAATGCTAGTCCGGCCATAGGCGAACTGAACGTCCGCAGGGATGGCGATCTTCGCCTGTAGCTTCCCGTCCGGACGCTCATAGACGCCGGGGTTCAGCTTCCTCGACTTGCGGCTGGCGCGGAGTGCCATTTTCTACGGTTTTTTCTACGATCTGTCCTACGGGCTTCCTGCAAGTGACCGGAATCGTTGTAAAACGCAACAACTTCAGGCCGTTGCCGTAAGGGTCCAGAAGCTCCCCTAGGGACTGCCAGCGCGGGAGCCTTCCCCCGACATTTCAGACCGTAATCAGCGGCTTCCGCGCGTCCAGCGGACAACCCTGGCATTTGGCCTTTCCAAATTCTCGCGGAACAGTGTTAAGCATGTCGCCGGAGTGAGGATGCAGGCGGGGGCCTGAGAAGTGTCAGACTATCTGGACGGAGAGGACGCGGCCGCAGAGCGCGTCCGCGTCAGCGGCCGCGTGAAATGGTTCGATGTCGGCAAGGGATACGGCTTCATCGTGCCGGACGACCCCTCGACGACCGATGGCAGGGACGTGCTGCTGCATGTCACCAGCTTGCGCGACAAGGGTTTGGAGACCGCACAGGAGGGCGCGCCGATCACCTGCGACTGCGCCAGACGCCCGAAGGGTTGGCAGGCCGTCGAAATCCACCTGCTGGGCGACGGCGACAAGCCTGCGGCGGCGCCGCGCCGATCGGACGGCGTCAGCCCGCCGGCCGGGCCGGTCGATGGAAAGCTGGAGCCGGCCGTGGTGAAGTGGTTCAACCGCACCAAGGGCTATGGGTTCGTGGTACGCGACGGAGCTCCCGGCGACATCTTTGTTCATATCGAAACGCTTCGTCGCTGCGGTTTCGACGAACTGACCCCCGGAGATTCTGTCGGCGTCCGGTTCGCGCAGGGTCCCAAGGGCCTTGTGGTCGCCGAAATCCGTACGGATATTTGATTCCGACTTGAGGGCGACGGAGAGAGCCATGGGCCGAACGCTGAGATCGATGGGCCTGGTCGCCCTGCTGATTCTCTCCGCGTGCGGATCAAGCCCGCCTGTCGATGCTCAAGGGCGCGTGCTTGAGCCTCTGACGATCGTCACGACGTCGGGACGGCACGACTTCAAGGTCGAGATCGCCGACGAAGAGGCGGAGCGCCAGCAGGGCCTGATGTACCGCGAACCGCTGCCGGCGGACCGGGGCATGCTGTTCCAGTGGCCGGGCGAGCCGGCTCGGGAGCAGGCCTTCTGGATGCGCAACACGCCGAGTTCGCTGGACATCCTTTATCTCGCGCCGGATGGCCGCATCATCTCCATCGCGCCGCATGCGACGCCAATGTCGGAAAGCCTCATCCTCTCGAACGGGCGGGCGAACGGCGTGCTGGAGCTGCGCGCCGGCCGAACCGAAGAGATCGAAGCGCGCGTCGGCGACCGGATCGAGCACCCCTACTTCAAACAGTGACGCCGCACGGACGATCCGCGTTGCGGAGCCGGGCCGCGCATGGCAAGAGGGCGTCGCGCCGGTCCGGGGTGTAGCGCAGCCTGGTAGCGCATCTGGTTTGGGACCAGAGGGTCGCAGGTTCGAATCCTGCCGCCCCGACCGGCGCGGGAACCACTGGCCGCCGCAGAGACCCGCCATGCTCGCCCGCATCTACCGCCCCGCCAAGACCGCCATGCAGTCCGGACGGGGAAAGAGCCTCTCCTGGCGTCTGGAGTTCGAGCCCGCGGCCGCCCGCACCATTGACCCGCTGATGGGCTGGACCAGCTCGGGCGACATGAACGGGCAGGTGCGACTGACTTTCGACACCCAGGAAGAAGCTGTCGCCTACGCCGAGCGGCACGGCATCCCCTTCCGTTTGCATGCGCCCAACGAACAGCCGGTGATCATCAAGGCATACGCCGACAACTTCGCCGCCACGCGCAAGCAACCCTGGACCCACTGAGGCGCGTCAACGCCTCGCCTCCACGCGCCCTTAGCTCAACCGGATAGAGCACCCGCCTTCTAAGCGGACGGTTGCAGGTTCGAGTCCTGCAGGGCGCGCCAGGGTTTCAGCCGGCGGCCCGGGCGAAGGCCTGATCAAGGTCGGCGATGAGATCGGCCGGGTCTTCCAATCCGACGTGCAGGCGGATCAGGGCGCCGGGAAGCTCCGGTGGATGCCGGCGGAAGGCGAGCTGCGGGCTTTCGAAGGTGGCCAGGCTCTCGAAGCCGCCCCAGGAATAGCCGAGGCCGAACAGCGTCAGCGCGTCGAGGAGCCTCTCGGCGAAGGCGGCGTCTCTCGTCAGCACCACGCCCATCAACGAAGCCGCCCCGGTGAAGTCGCGCCGCCACCTTTCATGCGAGGCCGAGCCGGGCAGGGGCGGAAAGAGCACGCTCGCCGTTTCCGGCCGCTGCTGCAGCCATTCGGCGACGACCAGTGCCGAACGCGCCTGCTCGGCATAGCGCAGCGGCAGGGTGCGCAGGCCGCGCAGCGCCAGCCAGGCGTCGTCGGGCGAGACGTGCCAGCCCATGTCCTCGATCACGCCGGCCAGGGCGCTCGCCAGGGCCTGATCCCTGACGACCACCGATCCCATCAGAACGTCGGAATGGCCGGATGCGTATTTCGTCAGGGCCTGAAGGCTGACGTCGACGCCGTGGTCCAGAGGGCGAAAGGCGAGGCCGGCGGCCCAGGTGTTGTCCAGCACGCTGATCACGCCCCGTTCCCGGCAAGCGCGTGCGAGCGCCGGAACGTCGGCGATCTCGAAGGTCAGGGACGCAGGCGATTCCATCAGCAAGACGCGCGTCCGAGACGACAGCATGCCGACAACTGTCTCGGTGGAGGCGTCGGCGGGGTGGAAGCGGCTGGCGACCCCGCGTGCACCCAGGTAGCGGGTGATGAATCGGCGGCTGGGGCCGTAAACGGCGTCGGACGCCACCACCTCGTCGCCGGGCCGCAGCAGGGCGAGCAGCGGAATCGTCACCGCCGCCAATCCCGACGGCGCCAGAAAGGCGTGGTCGCCGCCTTCCAGATCAGCCAAGGCGCTTTTCAGCGCCGATGCAGCACCCAGCCCATCAAGCCCGTAGATCGGGCCCGAGGCGGAATCGAGCATGGAACCCAGCGTGTCGCTGAGCATCGTCGAGGCGCGCTCGAGCGGCGGGTTCACCGGACGACGTCCTTTTCCGCGTCTTGTCGCTGCGGAGATCAGCCGGGTGCGCGGGGAGAGCGGAGGCATTGGGAAGGTCCCTGCGGGTTGCGATGCGGCGCCAAAGGCCTCTAAACCGAAGCGGGGCGCAAGCGGCGGAGGTCACGACTCGATGCGAAAAGCGGCGCTCGCGATTGCCATGACGGTGCTGTTGGTCGGATCGTGTGATCGACGCGACGCCCCCGCGCCTGAGACGGAGCCCGCCCACGCAGCCCCGGCGCCCGCCGCGACCGAGCGGGCGCCCAGCCGGGTTCTGGCGGCGGTCAAGCGGCGCGGCCGATTGAACTGCGGCGTGCATTCGGGTCTCGTCGGCTTCGCCTACACCGACAATCGCGGCGAGTGGCGCGGCTTCGACGCCGACTTCTGCCGAGCGATGGCCGCCGCGATCTTCAACGATCCGAACGCGGTGCGTTTCGTGCCCGTGACGACGGAGCAACGGTTCGTGGCGCTGCAGGAGGGCCGGATCGATGTCCTCTGGCGCAACTCCTCCTGGACGCTGACGCGCGAGGCCGGGGAGGGCGTCGTCTTCGCCGGCGTCAACTACTACGACGGACAAGGCTTCCTGGTCCGTCGGGCGCTGAACCTGAACAGCGCCGCCGAGCTGAACGGCGCGCGCATCTGCGTGCAGGGCGGCTCCACCTCCCAGCAGAACGCCGACGACTTCTTCCGCCTGAACGGGGTGGAGTACCGGCCCGTGGTCCTGCCGAGCGAGGAGGCCGCGCGCGACGCCTACGGCCGCGAGGACTGCGACGCGTTCAGCGGCGACATCTCGGCTCTGGCCGCCGCACGAACGGTTCTGCCGAACCCGTCCAGCCACGTGATCCTTTCCGACGTGGTGTCGAAGGAGCCGTTGGGGCCGGCGGTCACGTCGGGCGACGAGCGCTGGGCTTCGCTGGTGCGATGGACGTTGAACGCCCTCATTCTCGCTGAAGAGCTGGGAGTCACGGCGTCCACGGTCCAGGACCAGGCGGAGCAGGCACGTGATCCGCGCATCCGGCGGCTCCTGGGCCTGGACGCCGACTTCGGCGCCATGCTGGAGCTGGACAAGCGCTGGGCGGCGCAGGCCATCGCCGCGACCGGCAACTACGGCGAAATCTTCGAGCGCAATCTCGGATCGCAATCGGCGCTCGACCTGGAACGCGGCTTGAACGCACAATGGAACGCTCAGCCGGCTGGCCTGATCTACGGCCTGCCGATTCGCTGACGCCCGCGCCTGATCCTTGAGGAACTCATGACCGAAACGAAGACGCGCGGCCTCGCCCTGCACTGGCTGATGCTTATCGGCTTCGTGGTGGGTCTGGGCGCGGGCCTCATTGTCAATCTGGGCGTCGGCGGCGACGCGCCATGGGTGGTGTGGCTGACGTCCAACGTCACGGGACCGATCGGACAGATCTTCCTGCGGCTCCTGTTCATGATGGTGATCCCGCTGCTGTTCTCGGCGCTGGTGATCGGCGTGGCCGAGATGGGCGATCTCGCTTCGCTTGGGCGGACGGGGCTGAAGACGCTGCTGCTGACGGTGGTGGTTTCTGGCATAGCGGTGGCAATCGGCCTGGGCATGGTCAACGTCTTCCAGCCGGGGCGCGGGGTCGATCCGGCGTTGGCGCAGGCGCTGCTCGATCAGGGTCGCGCCGGAGCCGCCAACATCGTGGAGAGTGCGCCGACCAGCATCTCGCTGGGCGACTTCTTCCTGGATCTGGTGCCGTCCAACGTGTTCACGGCCGCCGCCGAGAACGCGATCCTGCCGGTGATGGTGTTCGCCCTATTCTTCGGCATCGGCCTGGTCATGGCCAAGAGCCCGGCGACGGATCGGCTGCAGGAGGTGATCCAAGGCCTGTTCGAAGTCACGATGAAGCTGATCAACCTGTTCATCAAGCTGGCGCCGCTGGCTATCGCCTGCCTGATGTTCAACCTGACGGCGCTGTTCGGGCTGGAGTTGCTGGTGCGCCTGGCCGCTTTCGTCGGCGTGGCTGTGGGCGCCATGGCGATCCACATGTTCGTGGTCTACCCGCTGGTCGTCTGGCTGCTGGGCGGCATGTCGCCGGCCAGGTTCTTCCGGGGCGTGCGCGAGCCCATGATCGTGGCCTTCTCGACCGCCTCGTCCAACGCCTCGCTGACATTCGCCCTTCGCGCGGCGGAAGAGCAGCTTCAGCTGCCGCGAAAGATCGCCCGCTTCGTCCTGACGGTGGGGGCCACGGCCAATCAGAACGGCACCGCCTTGTTTGAAGGCGTCACGGTCCTGTTCCTGGCCCAGTTCTTCAACATCGAGCTGACTTTGACGCAGCAGATCGTGGTCATGCTGGTCTGCATCCTGGGCGGCGTCGGCACGGCGGGCGTGCCGGCCGGATCGCTGCCGGTGGTGGCGATGATCCTGGTCATGGTCGGCGTGCCGGCAGAAGGCATCGGCCTGATCCTGGGCGTCGACCGCTTCCTGGACATGTGCCGCACCACGCTCAACGTCACGGGCGACCTGGCGCTGGCGACCATCGTCTCGCGCGGGGAAAAGGACGAGGCGATCGAAGCCGCCGACCCTCGGTTCGACGTACCGCCAGGGTCCGAACGTCGCAGCCCGGTTCCGGACACGACCAGCTGATCTCAGCCGGTCTCCACCGGCAGGTCCGGCCGCCCGCCCCATTCAGCCCACGAGCCGTCGTAGAGACGCGACGGAAGGCCCAGTTCGGCCAAGGCCAGCGTCAGGATCGCTGCGGTGACGCCGGAGCCGCAACTGGTGATCGCCAGCCGGCTCAGATCGACGCCGCCGCCCTTGAACGCCTCGCGCAGTTCAGCGCCGCGCTTCAGGGTTCCGGCCGGCCGCAGCAGATCGCCGTAGGGCAGGTTGATGGCGCCCGGCATGTGGCCGGCGCGCAGCCCAGGCCGCGGCTCAGGCGCATCGCCCCGGAAGCGGGCCGCGCCGCGGGCGTCGAGGACCTGAGCGCGCCCGGTCAAGGCCTCGCGCACTTCGCTCCAGTCCGCGACCGCCGCCGCGTCCATGCGGGGACGAAAGGCGGCGTGCCGCAACTGCGCGGCCGCGCCGCTATCCAGCGGTCGCCCCTCACGCCGCCACTTGGGCAGACCCCCGTCCAGCACGCGGACATCCGACGCGCCCATGATCCGGAACAGCCACCACACACGCGCAGCCGAGAACAGGCCGGCGCTGTCGTAGACGACGATGCGGTCGCCTTCAGAGACGCCAAGCGACCCTGCCGCCTGCCCGAAGACCTCGGGACGCGGAACCATGTGGGGCAGGGGGTTGGATGTGTCCGACACGGCTTCGAGGTCAAAGAAGACCGCGCCGGGCAGCCGCTCGCGACTGTGGTCGGCGCGCGTGTCATGGCCGTCGAGCCGCCAGCTGGCGTCCACCAGCCGCAGCCTTGGATCACCGAGCGTCGCCGCGAGTTCTTCGGTGGAGATCAGCGGAGAAGCGTTCATGCCCCAGCCTAGCACGACGGGCGCCCTGCGGCTGGTGCTCGGCGATCAACTGTCGGACAGCCTCAGCGCCCTGCGGGACCTGGATCCCGGCCGCGACGTGGTGCTGATGGCCGAGGTGCGGGACGAGGCCACCTATGTCCGGCACCACAAGCAGAAGATCGCACTGGTGTTCTCGGCCATGCGCCACTTCGCGGCGAGGCTGGAGGGACAAGGCGTCACGGTGCGCTACGTCCGGATCGACGATCCCGACAAGAGCGGCTCCATTGTCGGCGAGCTGGAGCGGGCGCTGGCCGACCAGCCGATCGACCGGGTGTTCCTGACCGAATGCGGAGAGTGGCGGCTGGCGCAGGCGCTGGCCGCCTTCGCCGAGGGGGCCTCCGCAGCCGTCGCTATCCGGGAGGACGACCGCTTCATCTGCTCGCATGCGCGGTTCCGACACTGGGCGGCCGGCAAGGCCGAACTGACGATGGAGTTCTTCTATCGCGAGATGCGACGCGAGACGGGCCTGCTGATGCAGGGCGCACGTCCGGCGGGCGAACGGTGGAACTTCGACGCCGACAACCGCGGGCCGCTGAGCGGCCGGGTCCAACCGCCCGAGCGGCTGCGCATCCCGCCCGATGCGGTCACGCGCGGCGCCCTCGACGACGTGGCTCGCCTTTTCCCGGAGCATTTCGGCGACCTGGACGCCTTCGGCTGGCCGGTGACGCGGGAGGAGGCGCTTCAGGTTCTAGCGGACTTCGTCGGCCGCATCCTGCCGGGCTTCGGCCGTTGGCAGGACGACATGGCGGCGGGCGAGCCGTGGATGTGGCACGCGATGATCTCCACCTCGCTGAACCTCGGGTTGCTGGATCCGATGGAGGTCTGCCGCGCGGCCGAGGCCGAGCATCTGGCGGGCCGTGCGCCCCTGAACGCCGTCGAGGGCTTCATCCGCCAGATCCTGGGCTGGCGTGAGTTCGTGCGGGGGATCTACTGGCTCAAGGTCCCAGAGTACCGCCTGCGCAACGCACTGGACGCCGACCGAGTCCTGCCGTGGTTCTACTGGTCGGGCGAGACCGAGATGGCCTGTGTCGCCGATGTCGTGTCCGGCACGCGCGCCCACGCCTACGCTCATCACATCCAGCGGCTGATGATCACCGGCAACCTCGCGCTGCTGCTGGGCGTGCACCCGGACGAGGTCGATGAGTGGTATCTGGTGGTCTACGCCGACGCCTATGAATGGGTGGAGATGCCCAATACGCGCGGCATGGCCCTGTTCGCCGACGGCGGGATCATGGGCACCAAGCCCTATGCGGCGTCGGGCGCCTACATCAACCGGATGAGCGACTACTGCGGCGGGTGCCGCTATGACGTGAAGGCGAAGTCGGGCCCTGACGCCTGTCCGTTCAACCGGCTCTACTGGGGCTTCCTGGAGCGGAACCGCGGTCGTCTGCGTGACAACCGCCGCCTCGCCATGCCCTACAACACGTTGGACAAGCAGGGCGAAGAGCGTCGCCGCGCGCATGTCGAAGAGGCCGAGGCTTGTCGGCGGGAGCTAGGCGCCGTCCTCCGATCCTCCTAGTCGTCCCCCCGCGCCTTCGGCAGGCTCTTCAGCGCTTCCAGGGCGCGAGCGCGGGCTTCGGCATGATCGACGATGGGCTCAGGGTAGTCGACGCCGAGGCGCACGCCGGCGTCGGCCAGCACCGCCTCCGGCGCAGTCCAGGGCGCATGCAGCCAGCGGTTCGGCAACTGGGCGAGTTCAGGAAGCCAGCGCCGCACATAGCGCCCCTCCGCATCGAACTTCTCGCCCTGCGCTACGGGATTGTAGATGCGGAAGAAGGGCGTGGCGTCCGGTCCGGACCCGGCCACCCACTGCCAGTTGATCAGGTTGTTGGCGCGATCAGCGTCGACCAGCGTGTCCCAGAACCAGCGCTCGCCTTCGCGCCAGTCGATCAGCAGGTGCTTGATCAGAAAGGAGGCCGTGACCATCCGCACGCGATTGTGCATCCAGCCTGTGGTCCACAGCTGCCGCATGCCGGCGTCCACCAGCGGATAGCCGGTGCGGCCTGTCTTCCACGCGTCGAGCCCTTCGGAATCGTCGCGCCATGGCATGTCGTCATAGGCGGGGCGGAAGGCGCTGTGCTCGATCGAGGGGAAATGGTGCAGCAGATGAATCGAGAAGTCGCGCCAGGCGACCTCGGACGTGAACTTCTCGGCCGCTTCGAACGGCGCCGCCCCGTTTCGCGCGGCTACTTGGACCGTCTGGAGCACCCGCCAGGGCGCCAGCTCTCCCCAGTGAAGCCGGGGCGACAGTCGGCTGCTGGCGGAGCCTGAGGGCTTGTCGCGTCCGTGCTGGTAGTCCGCAAAGGCGTCCGCCCCCCATCTGTCGAGCTCGGCCAACGCTGCAGCCTCGCCCGGCCGCCAGTCGAAGCCCTGCGTCCAGTCCGGAGCGGAGGGATGGAGCCGCCAATCCGCCAGGTCGTCGCTGCCGATTTCTGCGGGCGCGAACCGCTCCGGCGCGGAGCAGAGCGGCGGCGTCTGCATCTGCGCCATCAACGCGCGGCGGAACGGCGTGAACACCCGATACGCCCCGCCGCCTCCGGTCTTCACCGCCTCCGGCTCCGCCAGCAGCGATCCGTTGAAGCTTGTGACCTCGACCCCTGCGCCGCTCAGCGCATGGGCGACATCGCGGTCCCGAGCCCGCGCGTCGGGCTCGTACAGGCGGTTGAAGACCAGCGCCTCCGCGCCCGTCTCCTCGACCAGCCTATGCAATTCGGCCTCGCTGTCGCCGTGGCGCAGGATCAGGCATCCGCCGCGCTCGGCGATGTCGGACGACAGCGCGCGCAGCGACTTGTCGAGCCACCATTCGGACGCGGCGCCGATCGCGCGTCCCTCTAGATGCGGATCGCGGATGTAGACTGGCATGATGGGCCGACCGCTGATCCGGGCCGCTTCCAGCGCTGGATTGTCCTGGAGCCGAAGGTCGCGGCGGAACCACATCAGGATCGGGCGTGCGGTCATGCGGGCGTGCGGGTCCATGCTATTGCGATCGGCGACGTTTCGCGCCACCTGATCGCCGCAGGCCTGCGCTATGTGTCGCCTGTTTCAACGCCCGAATGCACAGAAAGCCCAGCCGTGAGCCAGCCCAACGCCGTCATCACCCTGTCTGAAGGCGTGCAGCGCCCGGTCGTGATCGGAGGCGGCGCCCGCATCGCCTTTATCGCCGGTCCCTGCCAGATGGAGAGCCGCCAACATGCGCTGGAGACGGCCCATGCCCTGAAGGAGATCGGCGAGCGTCTGAACGTCGGCATCATCTACAAGACCAGCTTCGACAAGGCGAACCGCACCTCGGCCACGGCCGCGCGCGGCATCGGCCTGGCTGACGCCCTGCCGATCTTCGCCGAAATCAAGGCGGTCACCGGCCTGCCGACCCTGACCGACGTCCACTCGGAGGCGCAGTGCGCGCCGGTGGCCGAAGCGGTCGATGTCCTGCAGATTCCGGCCTTTCTGTCGCGCCAGACCGACCTGCTGCTGGCGGCCGCGGCGACGGGTCGGGCCATCAACATCAAGAAGGGCCAATTCCTGGCGCCCTGGGACATGAAGAACGTCATCGCCAAGGTGGTCGGCGCGGGCAATCCAAACGTCATGGCCTGCGAACGGGGCGCCAGCTTCGGCTACAACACCCTGGTCAGCGACATGCGCGCCCTGCCGGTGCTGCGCGACATCGGCTGCCCCGTGGTGTTCGACGCGACCCACAGCGTGCAGCAGCCGGGCGGACAGGGGACCTCCTCCGGCGGCCAGCGCGAGTTCGTGCCGGTGTTGGCGCGCGCGGCCGTTTCGGTCGGCGTGGACGCCGTCTTCATCGAGACGCATCCTGACCCCGACCATGCACCCTCGGACGGCCCCAACATGGTGCCGCTCGGCCAGTTCGAAGCCTTGGCGCGGCAACTGATCGCCTTTGACGACCTGGCGCGCGGAGTGGGCGCCAAGGCTCCGCAGCGGCGGGCCGCCTGATCCGGTGACGCGGCCTCGGCTGACCTTGGCGCAATGGGCCGGCTACATCGGCCTGGCCCTGGTGGCGCTGTTCACCGTGCTGGTGGCGGTGTTCGGCGGCGCGATCGTGCGCTCCAGCCTGAACCCGCGCGTGCCGTTCCAGACCTATGAGCCGCCGCCCGCGCCCGACTACGCCCAAGCGGACGCCTGGGCCATGCTTGATCGCCGCAACCGCAACTCAGGGCCGGCGTCGGTCTTCTTCGTCCACTCCACCACCTACGACGGGGGCGAGGGATGGAACGGCGCGACCCACGACGAGGACGCGTCTGCCTATCTGCGCCGCGTCGTGCTGCCGAACTACGCCGCGCCGTTCGCCCGAGCGGGCGACGTCAGCGCGCCCCTGTACCGACAAGCCAGCCTCTACGCCCGGCTGACCCCCCGCGATGACGCCCGCGAGGCGCGAAGTTTCGCCTACCAGGATGTCGAGCGGGCCTTTGACGCCTGGCTGGCCCGCCACCCGAGCGGCCCGATCATCCTGGCGGGGGTGGAGCAGGGCGGCGAACTGGTCGATCGTCTGCTGCGCGAACGTATCGCGCCGGACGCGGCTCTGCGCAGGCGCGTCGCCGCCGCCTATCTGATCGATACGCTTGTCGCCGCCGACGCCCTGCCGGCCGACGTGCCGGCCTGCAGCCGTCGGGATCAAGCCGGCTGCGTCGTTGGCTGGGCCCAGGTTCCGGAGGATGACGATGCTGCCGCGAGGCGCAGGCTGGAGAGCGCGCTGGTGTTCGATGGGCGGGGCCAGTTGGAGGAGCGCGCGGGCCGTGCGCCCCTGTGCGTCAATCCGGTGACCGGCTCAAGCGACACGGCGCCTGTTCCTAGCCGCCTGCATCACGGCGCCACCAACGCCACGGGGCTGGAGTGGGAGGCGCGGCCTGCGTTGATCGCCCGCGCCGTCGCCACGCAGTGCCGCGACGGACTGCTGCGCTTTGAGCGGCCCAGCCAGGAATCGTTCCGTACGACCGGCAACTGGGCCGACCGCCGCAAGACGCCGCCCTACAGCCTGTTCTACGGCGATCTGGAGCTGGACGCCCAGGCGCGGGTCGGGGCCTGGCTGGATCGAAACGCCGGCTAGACGTCCAGGTCCTCAACGGCGAATCGGGCGTTCTCCTGGATGAACTGGAAGCGCGCCTCGGCCCGTTTGCCCATCAGCCGCTCGACCAGATCCTCGATGCTGCTTTCTGCGTCAGGCACGGTGATGCGCGCCAGGGTCCGCTTCTTCGGATCCATGGTGGTCTCCTTGAGCTGTGACGCCATCATCTCGCCGAGACCCTTGAACCGACCGATCTCGACCTTCTTGCCCTTGAAGACGGTCTTCAGCAGCTCTTCGCGGTGTGCGTCGTCGCGAGCATACTCGCTCAGAGGGCCCGCGCTGATCCGATACAGCGGCGGCAGCGCCATGAACACACGGCCCTGACGGATCGTCTCGGGCATGACCCGATAGAAGAAGGTGATGAGCAGCGCCGCGATGTGGGCGCCGTCCACGTCGGCGTCCGTCATGATGACGATCCGCTCGTAGCGCAGGTCGTCGATGTTGAAGCGCGCGCCGGGCTGCACCCCCATGGCCAGCGCGAGATCGGACAGCTCCACGTTCTGGCGCAGCTTGTCGACGGTGGCCGAGGCGACGTTCAGGATCTTGCCGCGCAGCGGCAGGATCGCCTGGGTCGTGCGGTCGCGCGCCTGCTTGGCCGAGCCGCCCGCCGAGTCGCCTTCGACGATGAACAGCTCCGTGCCCTCGGCGGCCTGGCGGCTGCAGTCCGACAGCTTGCCTGGCAGGCGGAGCTTCCTGGTCGCCGCGGCGCGCTGAACCTCCTTGTCCTTGCGACGGCGCAGGCGATCCTCGGCCCGGTCGATGACGAAGCCGAGCAGGGCGTTGGCCTGTTTGGGGCTCTCGGTCAGCCAGTGGTCCAACGGATCGCGCAGCAGCTGCTCGACGATGCGCGCGCCCTCTGGCGAGGACAGGCGATCCTTGGTCTGCCCCTGGAACTCGGGGTTGCGGATGAAGACGCTGATCAGGGCGCCGGCGTTGGCGATCACGTCCTCGGCCGTGATGACCTCGGCCCGCTTTTCCTTGATCAGTTCGCCATAGGCCTTGAGGCCCTTGACCAGGGCGGCGCGGAATCCGGCTTCATGCGTGCCGCCGTCGGGCGTCGAGACGGTGTTGCAGTAGGAGCTGACGAAGCCGTCGGCCTCTCCAAAGCCGATCGGCGACCAGGTCACCGCCCATTCCACCGCGCCCGCCTCGCCCTTGCGCTCCATTCGCCCGGCGAATGTCGGAGTGACCGTCTCCAGCTCGCCGATGCGATCCGCCAGCGCATCGGCAAGGCCGCCGGGGAAGTGAAGCACGGCCTGCGCCGGCGTCTGGTCGGTGATGCGCTCGGGCGCGCAGGTCCAGCGGATCTCAACGCCGCGGAACAGATAGGCCTTCGAACGGGCCATGCGGAACAGGCGCGCCGGCTTGAACGCCGCGCCCACGCCGAAGATCTCTTCGTCCGGCTTGAAGCGGATCAGGGTGCCGCGCTTTTTGGACGGCTGGACCTGCTGGATAGGCGCCAGCACATGGCCGCGGCTGAACGACTGCCTCCATTCAAAGCCGTCCCGCCACACGGTGACGTCCAGATGCTGGCTCAGCGCATTGACTACGGAGACGCCGACGCCGTGCAAACCGCCTGAGGTCTCATAGGCCTTGCCGGAGAACTTGCCGCCCGAGTGGAGCACGGTCATGACCACCTCCAGCGCCGACTTGCCGGGGTGCTTGGGGTGCGGATCGACCGGAATGCCGCGGCCATCGTCGCGGACCGACAGGTAGCCGTCGGCGTCCAGGTCGACGGTGATCAGCTTGGCGTGACGGGCGACCGCCTCGTCCATGGCGTTGTCCAGCACCTCGGCGAACAGGTGGTGCAGGGCGCGCTCGTCCGTGCCGCCGATGTACATGCCCGGCCGCTTGCGCACCGGCTCCAGCCCCTCCAGCACCTCGATGGAGGAGGCGGAGTAGGCGCCGGTCGCGCCGGCCGTCGCCGGCGTGGGTGCAGGAGCGGGCGTGACGGCGGCGGCCGCAGCAGCGATCGCCGCGGCGGGCTTCACCGGCTGAGGCGCAGAAGCCTTGGCGGGCGGAGACGCAGGATCAAAGGAGGCGAACAGGTCGTCGGCGGGCTGGGCCATTCACATAGTCTGAGGCGATTCGGGGCCGGTTCCCGTAAGCCTCGGCGGACGTGTGGGCAAGCTTTGCGCTTTCCTGTGCATCGTCAAAGATGACCGCGCGCGCCAGGATCGCCAGCATCAGCGTCCACGGCAGACTGGCGTGGTTCAGCAGGACGCTCTCGGACAGGCTCAGCAGCAGAAACACAGCCAGGTAGGCGACGCTCCAGTATCCTTCGCGCGCGCCCATGCCGCCCAGCCGCACGACGATCAGCACAACGGCTATGGCGATCACCGAGGCCACCGCCACCGCGCCCGGCCAGCCCAGTTGCACCAGAAGATCGATCCAGCCGTTGTGCGCCGAGGGCACCGGCCAAGACGTTTCCTGCCGCACAAAGGCTGCCGGTACGGAGTCCCGGCCCCAGAAGGCGCTGAACCCGTAGCCGGTCCAGGGCCGCTCGGCCACGCGACGCATCAGACTTTCCCAGATCAGGGTGCGGCCGGTCAGCGATGGGTCCTTGCCCAGCGCCGTCAGCACCGCCGCCGAATCCACGAACCAGATCCAGGCCGCGCCGCCCGCCAGCAGCACGCCGCCCCACAGCCCCGCCACCGTCAGCACCGCACCGCCGCGTCGCAGGCTCCACAGGCCGCCCACAAGGCCCGCCCCCAGCAGCAGACACAACAGCGAGGTCTTGGACTGGCTGGCCAGGACCAAAAGAGAGCACAGTCCCAACGCGATCAGCGCCGTCCAAGGTCGACGATCGCCGGCGGCCAGGCAGGCCGCGGCCGACACTGCGCCGACCACCATCACCAGGCCCATCTGGTTCTTCTCGTACCACAGGCCGCGCCACATGCCGGCGTTGTCGGCCTGGTGGACGCCGATCTGAGGATAGGCGAAGACCATGATCAGGCTGCCGACCGCCATGACGAGGCAGGTCTGCATCAACAGGCGGGGCAGGGCGCTGTCCCGGAACACCGCACCCAGATAGAGCGCGAAGCTGGTGTTGATGGCCATGGCGATGACGCGCCGCTGGGTCACCTCCGGGTCGATCGACCAGTATTTTGAGGCGAAGGCGAGCGCCAGCAGCAGTCCCGCCATCAGCCACCCCGGCCACGCCTTGATGATCCGCTCGAACCGGAGGGCCATAAGGCCGGCGGTCAGCGCATAGACCGGCAACCAGGTGAGGCGCAGGATCGGCGTCTCCGACTGGTCCGGCGCCAGCACCGGAGCCAGCAGCGCGCCCGTGAGCATGAACAGCACAAAGCCCGCCGCCAGCCGTTCCCAGGCTGGCGGATCGGCGATCTCGCCGGATCGCGATGGATGAACGACGGCCATTGCCCCCATTGGATAGGCCGGTGCGTTTAAGGAAGTATGGTTCAGCGGTCCTGGAGGTGACGGTGGCGCGTTTGAAGGTCTTTTCCTGGTCAGACGGCTTTCACGCCTTCAGCGTCGCCACGACGTCTCGGCCCAAGGCGCTGGAGGCATGGGGCGTCGGACAGGACCTGTTCAAGGCGGGACTGGCTCATGAGGTCGAGGCCGGACCTGACTACGACGCTGCCATGGCCAGGCCCGGCGAGGTCGTACAGCGAGGCGAAGCCATCGACGTCGGGCGGATCGCTCCAGCCAAACCGAAGTCGAAGGCGCCTGCGGATACTAACGCAAGGCTCATCAAGGCGCTGAAGGCGAAACTTGATGCATTGGACAAGAAGCACGACGACGCCTTGCGCGAGATCGACGAGCAGATGAACGCCCTGGAGCAGCAACGCCTCGCGCTCACCACGGAACATGACCTGAAGAGGACCAAGCTGAAGGAGAAGTTGGCGGCGGCGCGGGAACGCTGACTCATCCTGCTGCGAAGCGCCTAAGATATATTATGCGAAATCGACTATTCGCCTAAAGTCGGTCAGCGTCCCTGAGCTTGTCCAGCATCCACACGCGCGCCGGCGGCAGCGGCCGGTTCTGCGGGTTGAACACGAAGGCTTCCAGGAAGTGTCCGGTCAGGTCGAAGCCGGTGCCGACATCGCCCGCGCGCAGCCCAGCCTGAGCGCCCAGCAGGAATGGCGGAAGACGCAGCAAGCGGTCGGCGTACGGCTGGCCGGCCTCCCGGCTCACGGCGCGTCCGGTCCTGGGGCTGACATAGACCAGGTCATCGACGGAGCCCGTCGAGGCGCAGCGCGTCAGATCCAGTCCAAAGCCGAGATCCTCGAGCAGCCCCATCTCGAACCGAACAAAGATCGCCGGCCAGAGATCCGGCGCCTGAAAAGCGGTCATCAAGGCCTCGAACGCAAGAAAAGCCCCCGGGTGCGGCTCTCGCTCCGGCAGCGCGCCCTGGACCACGGCCGCGGCGGCCGAGAGGCCGATCAGCGCCAGCGGGTCGTCGAACAGTCCGCTTGGACCCTCGCCCACCGCCTCCAGCCGGGCCGATCCCAGATGATCGGAGGTGCGGGCGCGGTAGTCCGCCTGCACCCGCGCCCCAGCCTGCAGGAAAGGTTTCATCTTGCGCGATGCGCCGCCGGCCACATAGGCGGCGCGTCGTCCGTGCGTCTCGCTGAGCAGGTCCACGACGACGCCGGTGTCGCCATGCGCTCGGGCCGACAGAACAAAGGCGTCTTCGTGGAAATCCATCCAGCGATCCTAGCGGTGCAGCCCTGTCGGAAACGGCCGCCCCAGCGCCTCGGCCATGCCCTGCTGGGTGAGCAGAAACACCTGGTCGCGCAGATGGTAGTTGTTGGACAGAACGATCACCGTCACGGCCTGATCCGGCTGATAGCTGATCAGATTGCGGAAGCCGCCCCAGCTGCCCGTATGGTAAATCTGGCGGTCTTCAAAGGCGGGCGTGACCTGCTGGCCAAGGCGGCTCGAGAAGACGCCGTATCCATAGTCACGGTGCGGGCGACCGCGCTCGCTGGGCGTGTCGGCGGGCGCGTGGTCGGCGATCATCTGCGCATAACTGTAGGGCGTCAGCAGCCGGCCGCCATGCAGGGCGCGGTTCCAGACCAGCAGGTCGTCCAGCGTCGAATAAACCGCCCCCGCCCCCGCCACCACGGAGACGTTGGCGTTCGGCTGGGGCGTCAGACCGCCGGGAAAGTTGGCGTAGCCCATGATGATCCCATGGTCGCCCCCGTCCAGATCGACGCCCGTGTCCTTCATGCCCAGCGGTGTGAAGAAGGCGGTTTCGAGATAATCAGCGAACGGCTGACCGCTGGCCTTTTCGACGACCGCGGCGGCGAGATTAAAGGCCGCATTGTTGTAGCGCACCTTGGATCCTGGCGTGAACTGAAGCCCGTAAAGCTTTGAATCTTCGGTCAGCTTCTCCAGCGTGATCGGAGTCACACGCCCCAATCCCCATGCCGGACGCGCCATCAGGTCGGGAATGCCGGAGGTGTGCGACAGCAGATGGTGGATGCGGATCGGCGCCCAGGCGGCCGGGCACGGCTGGATCCACTTGCACACCGGATCGTCGATCCGCAGCTTGCCTTGGTCCTGCAGCTTCAGAATGGCGGCGGCCGTGAACTGCTTGGACACCGAGGCCAGGCGGAAGCGCGAGTTCAGCTGCATCGCCCGCCCCTGCTCCCGGTTCGCCATGCCGTAGACCTGGCGAAACAGCACTTGGTCGCCTTTGGCGACAAGGACGCCGCCCATGAAGCGACCGGCCGCTGCTTCGCGGTTCAGCCGCTCGGTTAGTTGCGGAAGGTCTTCGACGACGACCAGCGGCGGCCGAGGCGCGAGCTCGCCGCGACGGCTCGCGGCCAGAGCGGCGTCGTGCATCGGGGTCTTGGCCGACCACCAGCCCACCGCGCCGGCGAGCATCAGAAGGCCGCCGAAGATCAGGACGAGCACAAGACGCGGGTGACCGCCGGCATAGCGGGGAACGTGAAACACGGGAACTCAGACGTCGTAATCGAGGCCGAACTGGGCGTAGAGGGCGCGGCTGTCCTGCCATTTCGGATCGACCTTGACGGTCAGGAACAGGTGCACGGGCCGGTCCAGGAGCTCGGTCAGTTCCTCGCGCGCCTTCTGACCGATCCACTTCACGGTCTGGCCGCCCTTGCCCAGCACGATCGGACGCTGGCTTTCGCGCTCGACATAGATGGTCTGCTCGATCCGGGCGGAGCCGTCGCGCTTCTCCTCGAAACTGGTGGTCTCGACGGCCGCCGAATAAGGCAACTCCTCGTGGACGCGCAGATAGACCTTTTCGCGCGTGATCTCGGCCGCCAGAACGCGGATCGGCACGTCGGCGGACTGATCTTCCGGATAGAGCCAGGGCCCTTCCGGCATCGAACGGGCCAGTCGCGCCTTGAGGTCGTCCACGCCGTCGCCGCTCAAGGCGGAGATCATATAGACCTCTTCGTAGACGCCGGTTTCGAACAGCCGCTGCGACAGCGCCAGCAGAGTGTCGCGGCGCATGCCGTCGATCTTGTTCAAGGCCAGGATGACCTTGGTCCCCGTCGCCTTCAGGTTGGCGATGATGGTTTCGGTGTCCTCGGCCGAGCGGCGGTCGGCCGCCGTGCCCTCGCGGCCCTCGGCGTCGATGTGCGATTGGGCGTCGATCAGATGCACCACCACGTCGGCGTCCTCGGCTCCGCCCCAGGCGGAGGCCACCATGGCGCGGTCCAGACGGCGGCGCGGGGTGAAGATGCCAGGCGTGTCCACCAGCACGATCTGGGCGTCGCCCTCGATGGCGATGCCGCGCACGGGAAAGCGCGTCGTCTGAACCTTTTGCGTGACGATCGAGACCTTGGACCCGGTCAGCCGGTTCACCAGCGTGGACTTGCCGGCGTTCGGCGCGCCGATGATGGCGGCGAAGCCCGCGCGCTGGGTCTCAGGGTTAGTCTCGGTCAAATCACGCCTTCTCTCTGCAGCATGGCGACGGCGGCCGCCTTTTCCGCGTCCTGACGCGAACGCCCCCTGGCGGTCAAGGGCGCCACGCCCTCAACCAAGACTTCAACCGTGAAGGTCGGAGCGTGATCCGAGCCCGTGCGGTCGGTCACCCGATAGCTGGGCAGCGGCCGACCCTGCCCTTGCGCCCACTCCTGCAAGGCGGACTTGGGATTGGTGAGTTCGCGCGACGACGGCGCAGCCAACTCCTCGGCCCAGGCGGCGGCGAAGACGGTGCGCGCAGCGTCCAGCCCGGCATCCAGAAAGACGGCGGCCAGGATCGCCTCGACGGCGTCGGCGATCACCCCGGCCTTGCGGCGCCCGCCCGTCTTGGTCTCTCCGGCGGACAGGCGCAGTGCTGGACCAACGCCCCAAGCCTCGCCGACGCGGGCGCAGGCGGCCTTGTCGACAAGGGCGTGCAGGCGCGCCGACAACTGCCCCTCGTCCGCCAGCGGATAGTCCGCCGAAAGACGCTCGGCGGTTAGCAGGCCCAGCACCCGGTCGCCCAGGAACTCCAGCCGCTCGTTGTCGCGCGGACCGTGCGCCCCGGGGGCGGCCCCCTCGCCCACGCTGGCGTGGGTCAGGGCGCGCTCCAGCAGCGCTCGGTCGCGGAAGACGTGGCCGATGCGGCGCTGCAGCGCCTCGACCGCCTCTGCCCTGATGTTGGCCATCAGTGCAGACGGTTGAAGAAGCGATCCAGCCGCACGTTGAACCACGTGCCGGGGTTCCACAGCGAGGCGCCCGGTTTCCACGAGAACAGGATCACCTGCGCCTTGCCGACGAGATTCTCTTCCGGCACTAGCCCGACGCCGCTGGACTGCTCGACGCGGCTGTCGATCGAATTGTCGCGGTTGTCGCCCATCATGAAGTAGAAGCCAGCCGGCACCTCGTAGACGGGCGTGTCGTCCAGATCCCCGCCGGGGCCGAAGTCCTGGGTCATGAAGGTGCGGCCGCCGGGCAGGGTCTCGCGCGCCTGCACCACGGGGCGCGGGCCGAAGATGTCGTTGATCTCGCCCTGGCGCACCACCACGTCGTCGACCGGCTGGCCGTTGATGTGCAGCTTGTTGGCGATCATCTGGATGCGGTCGCCCGGCAGGCCGATCACGCGCTTGATGAAGTCGGTCTTGTCGTCGCGCGGCAGCTTGAACACCACGATGTCGCCGCGCTGCGGGGCCTTGCCCATGATGCGGCCGTCGAAGATCGGCGGGCTGAACGGAATGGAATGGCGCGAATAGCCGTAGGACCATTTGGACACCACGATGTAGTCGCCCTCGTAGAGGTTGGGCTCCATCGAGGCCGACGGGATGGTGAAGGGCTGGAACAGGAAGATCCGCAGCACCATGGCGATCAGCAAGGCGAAGACGATGGTCTTGACGACCTCGGCGGTCTCGCTGCCGGCCTTGCCCGCGGCCTCGCGGCGGCGCGCCTTGCGGTCGAACACCGGCTGGTCGCTCTCAGAACGCGCCGCGCTTGCCGGCATGTCGGCTTCGGATGCGGCGAACGCCTGTTCCGGGGTCGGGTCGGAGGCCGCCCCGTGGGGCTTGCGGTCGTCGCTCATGCGGTTCTTGAAATCCTTCGCCGCCTTCAACGGCGGTCGTGTGCGACGCCTATAGCGGGATTACGACACCGGCAAGGCTTCGATCACTACGAAGGCCAAGGCGTAGGGGTGTTCGTCGGAAAGGGTGAGATGGATACGTGGCTGGTGACCAGCGGGCGTCAATCGCGCCAGATGCTCGGCCGCATGGCCGGTCAGGGCCATCGTCGGCTGGCCCGAGCGCAGGTTCACCACCCCCATGTCGCGCCAATAGACGTCGGCGCGCATGCCGGTGCCCAGCGCCTTGGCGCAGGCCTCCTTGGCGGCGAATCGCTTGGCGTAGCTCCAGGCCGGATCGGGCTTGCGGTCCGATCGCGTGCGCTCCAGCTCGGTGAAGCATCGCCGCTTGAAGCGGTCGCCGAAACGATCCAGCGACGCCTGGATGCGGCGGATGTCCGACAGGTCCGCGCCAACGCCGATGATCATGCCGCAGCGTCCATGGCGGCCCGCATCCGCCGGATGGCGGCGTCCAGACCAACGAAGATCGATTCACCGATCAGGAAGTGGCCGATGTTCAGCTCGCGCACCTCGGGGATCGCGAGCATGCGCGGGGCGGTGTCGTAGTCCAGGCCGTGCCCGGCGTGGACCTCCAGGCCAAGGATGTCGGCCTGGGCGGCGGCGGCGACCAGGCGCTCGAACTCAATCTCGCGCTCCCCGCCGGACAGGTGACAATAGCGGCCGGTGTGAAACTCCACCACCTGCGCTCCGACAGCCTTGGCCGCCTCGACCTGATCCTCGGCCGGTTCGATGAACAAGGACACCCGCACGCCGGCTTTGCTCAGCGCGCGCACGACCGGCGCGATGCGCGCCTCGTGTCCGGCGACCGCCAGCCCGCCTTCGGTCGTGACCTCCTCACGCCGTTCCGGCACCAGGCAGGCGGCATGCGGGCGGTGGCGCAGGGCGATGGCGAGCATCTCGTCGGTAACGGCCATCTCCAGGTTCAGGGGGCGACCCGCGCGGGCGCAGAGCGCGCTCAGCACGTCTATGTCGGCGTCCGTAATGTGCCTGCGGTCTTCGCGCAGATGCGCCGTGATTCCGTCAGCGCCTGCCGCCAGCGCCGTCTCGGCCGCTCGCACGGGGTCCGGATGAGCGCCGCCGCGCGCGTTCCGCACGGTCGCCACATGGTCGATGTTGACCCCCAGGCGGACCCGCTCGCGCATCAGGCTGTCTTCGCCAGACGGCGGCTCCCGGGATCCTCGACCGGCAGCGCCGCGAGTTCAACCGGCAGGGCGTCGGCCGCATAGGCCGGCACCTCTAGCGCGGCCAGCGCGATCAAAGGCACGCCTACGTCGGCCTTGCTCCCGGACCGATCGACGATGCAGGCCGCGGCCATCACTTCGCCGCCAGCCGCTCTAATGGCTGCGATGCACTCGCGCGAGGACAAGCCCGTCGTGACGATGTCCTCGACCATCACGACCTTCTGGCCGGGCTCGACCGAGAAGCCGCGGCGCAGCTTGAACACGCCCCCTTCCCGCTCGACGTACATGGACGGGACGCCCAGATGCCGCGCCGTCTCGTAGCCGGGAATGATGCCGCCGACCGCCGGGGAGATGACCACGTCCACCGCGCCCGCAGCCGCCGTGATCTTGTCCGCCAGCGCCCTGCACAGCCGTTCGCAGCGGCGCGCGTCCATGAAGACGAGGTTCTTCTGCAGAAAGACCGGGCTGTGCAGGCCCGAGGACAGGACGAAATGGCCCTCGCGCAGCGCGTTGGCCTGGCGGAACTCGTTCAGGACGTCTTCGGTGTTCATGACCCCGCTCTAGCGCCTTCGCGCGCGGCGTTGAAGCCCGTTCAGCCCCGAACCCGGTCTACGGCGTCCACCGAGGGGTTGGCGCGCAGGGCCGCGACGATGGTTGTGGCGTGCTTGGCGTCCTCGACCTCGACATCCACCATGACGTCAAAGAAGTCCTGCTGCCGGTGCGCCAGCGACAGGTTGATGATGTTGCCGCCCGCCTGACCGATCAGGGTCGCCACCTCGCCCAGCACCCCCGGCGCGTTACGCATGGTGGCCTGAAGCCGCACAGCGGCGACCGCCTCGGTCTCGGCCTGCGGCGTCCACTGCAGATCGTGCCAGACGGAGTCGTCGTCGGCGAAGCTCGCCAGGGTCTGGCAGTCGATGGTGTGAACCGTGAGGCCCGCGTCCGGCTCCAGGATGCCGACAATGCGGTCTCCCGGCACAGGCGTGCAGCATTGGCCGAAATGCATGGTGACGCCGGGCGTCAGGCCGCCGCCCCGCACGAACAGCCGAGCCTTGGAGCTTTCGATCCGCTGCTTCTCGGGCCCGCCGCGCAGACGGGGAGCGAGGGCCGGAAAGAGGGTCTCCGCCACCGCCGCTGGCGACAGGCGGCCTCGCCCCAACCCCTCGAACAGGTCGTCCTCGCTTGCAACGGCCAGCGTCTCGAGAACCGGCTTCAGCGACAGGTCGGCCAGCGCCTTGTCCACCCGGCTCAGCGTCTGCTCCAGCGCCGCGCGACCCAGGCGGATGAACTCGCCGCGTTCGTTGGTGCGGATATGCCGGCGGATGGCGGACCGCGCGCGCCCGGTCACCGTCAGGTTGCGCCAGTCGGCCGGGGCCTCGCGCTTCGCTCCACGGATGATCTCGACCACGTCGCCGTTCTGCAGCGGCGTTCGCATGGGCTTCAGTTCGCCGTTGATCTTCACCCCCACGGCCGTGTCACCGACCTCGGTGTGCACCGCATAGGCGAAATCCAGCGGCATGCCGCCGCGCGGCAGGGTGATCAGCGCGCCCTTGGGCGTGAACACGAAGACCTGGTCGAGATACATCTCCAGCTTGGCGTGCTCGACCCAGTCCTCGCCGCCCTCGCCGTGCTCGATCACCTGCACCAGATGGCGCAGGTTCTGCAGCGGATCGCGTCCGCCGTCGGCCTGCATGGCTTCGCGGTCCAAGCCGTAGGACTGGTTCTTGTAGGACCAGTGCGCCGCCACCCCGTCCTCGGCCACGCGGTTCATGGCGTCGGTGCGGATCTGCATTTCGATGCGCAGGCCCGACGGACCCACGACCGTTGTGTGCAGCGAGCGGTAGTTGTTCGACTTGGGTGTCGAGATGAAGTCCTTGAACCGCTCCGGCACCATCGGCCAGGCGCGGTGAATGATACCCAGCGCCCGGTAGCAGTCGTCCTCGGCATCCACCAGCACGCGGAAGCCGTAGATGTCGGACAGGGACGAAAAGCCGACCGACTTCCTCTGCAGCTTTCTCCAGATGGAATACGGCGTCTTCTGCCGGCCCTTCACCTGCGCCGGGATGCCGCCTTCGGCCAGCACCCGCTCGACCTCTGAGGACACGCCCTCGATGGCGCGGCCGTGCTCAAGCTTCAAGGCCTCCAGCCTGCGCTCGATGGCGGTGCGGGCCGTAGGGTTCAGGTGCTCGAACGCCAGCTCCTCCAGCTCGGAGGCGATGGAGTGGATGCCGATCGATCGGCCGAGCGGCGCATAGACCTCCAGCGTCTCGCGGCTGATGCGCTCGCGCTTCTCCGGCTTGACGAAATGGAGCGTGCGCATGTTGTGCAGGCGGTCGGCCAGCTTCACCAGCAGCACGCGCACGTCGCGGCTGATGGCCAGGATGAACTTGCGCAGGTTCTCGGCCTGGCGCGTCCGCTCGGCCTGAAGCTCCAGCCGGCTTAGCTTGGTCACGCCCTCGACAAGGCCGGCGATCTCCTCGCCGAACATGCCGGCGATGTCGTCGCGGGTGGCGGAGGTGTCCTCCACCACGTCGTGCAGCAGGGCGGTGATGATGGTGGCGGTGTCCAGCCGATAGTCGGTCAGGATGCCGGCCACCTGGATCGGATGGGCGAAGTAGGGATCGCCCGAAGCCCGCAGCTGCGAGCCGTGCATCTTCATCGCATAAACGTAGGCGCGGTTCAGCGCGGCTTCGTCGGCGGTGGGGTCATAGGCCTTTACGGCTTCGATCAGCTCGAACTGACGCAGGATCGGCGCGCGCTTCGCAGGCGCTCCGCCGTCCGTCAGTCGGATGGTGTCCGCAAGAGCAGGCGCCGGCGGGGCCGCGTCGGTCCGCGCCGGCAGAATGGTGACGCCAGATGACCCGTCGGGGGTCAGTAGCGCTCCTCCTGGCCGCCTTCCTTGTCGCTTTGCAGCGCGCGGATCAATTCGGCCTCGGACATGTTCATGTGCTGCGGCTCGGCCAGCAGAGCCACTGTCTCGGCCTCGTCCTCGGCCTCGGTGCGCTCGTCGACGCGCTGCAGGTTGGTGATGATGGTTTCGCGCAGTTCGTCGGGACGAACGGTGTCTTCGGCCACTTCGCGCAGGGCCACGACCGGGTTCTTGTCGTTGTCGCGGTCGAGCGTCAGGGCCGCGCCGTTGGCGATGCTGCGGGCGCGGTGACCGGCCAGCAGAACCAGGCCGAAGCGGTTCGGGACCTTCTCGATGCAGTCTTCGACGGTGACGCGGGCCATGACAATCCTTCGGACGCGGGTGAAGAGTCGCGTCAAATACAGACAGGAGCCTGTTTTTGCAACGTCAAGGCGGCGGAAGTGCGGCCCTCAGACCGCGCGGGCGTCACGCCCCACCAAGGCCTCCCGCGCCAAGTCGCCGGCGCGCGAGTTCAAATCCGGATGACGCCAGGCCGGGGCGATCTCGGCCAGGGGTCCCATGACGAACAGCCGTTCGGCCGCGCGCGGGTGCGGCAGGATCAGCCCGCCGAAATCCCCGCTCAGCCGTCCATAGGCGACGAGATCGAGGTCCAGCGTGCGAGGCGCGTTGCGTGCGCCGCGTCTGCGGCCGAACGCATCCTCTATCCGTCCGAGCACAGACATGACGCCCGGCGCGTCCAGATCGGTCTGCACGACGGCGACCCCGTTCAGGAACGGCGGGTCCGATGGATCGGGCCAGGCCTGAGACGTCCACCAGGACGAACGCGCCGTCACGTCCAGCCCCTCCGGACGGAAGCGCGCCAGCGCGGCCTCCAGCGCCTCATGGCAGGACGACCACGCCCCCTTGTCATTGCAGCCGAGCGCCACGATGACTGCCTTCTCCAAATCCGACTCGTCGAACGCGACAGCGGCCGTCGCGGGATCGGGATCTTTCGCTTCGCCGGACATCGCCATGCCCTTCCACTCCAACGACCGGCTCGCGGTCTTTATCGACGGCGCCAACCTCTATTCCGCAGCCCGCGCCCTGCATCAGGAGTTGGACTTCCGGCGCATGCTGGACTGGTTCAACGCCCGTTCGCGGCTGGTGAGAGCCAGTTATTACACGGCGGTGGTCGAGGGCGAAGAGTTCTCGGCGGTGCGGCCGCTGGTGGACTGGCTGGGCTACAACGGCTTTTCCGTCGTCACCAAGCCGACCAAGCGCGTCACGGACGCACAGGGCCACAGCCGGCTGAAGGGGAACATGGACATCGAGATTGCAGTGGACATGCTGGAGCTGGCTCCGCACATCGACCACGCGGTGCTGTTCTCCGGCGACGGCGACTTCCGACGCCTGGTGGAGGCGGTGCAGCGGCGCGGCGTCCGCGTCACCGTCGTCTCGACCCTGAAGACCCAGCCGCCGCAGATCGCCGACGAATTGCGCCGCCAGGCCGACCACTACCTCGATCTCGCCGACCTCACGGCCGAGTTCGGCCGGATAAAGAGCGCCTGAGCATGAGCCTGACCCCCGAGCCGCCTCGCGATTGTCCCCGCTGTCCGCGCTTGGTCGCCTATCGGCAGGAGAACGCCCGCCAGAACCCCGACTGGTTCAACGGCCCGGCTCCCTCCTTCGGCGACCCGGATGCGCGGCTGCTGGTGGCGGGACTTGCCCCCGGCCGCATGGGCGCCAACCGGACGGGGCGCCCCTTCACCGGCGATCATGCCGGCTGGCTGCTGTATGAGACGCTGAAGAAGACCGGCTTCGCGCGGGGCGACTACGAGGCGCGTCTGGATGACACGCTGCAACTGGTGGACTGCATGGTGACCAACGCGGTGCGCTGCGCCCCGCCAGGCAACAAGCCGCTGCCGATCGAGGAGACGACTTGCAGGCCGTTCCTTATCGACCGGTTGGCCGCCCTGCCCCGCCTCAGGGTGATCGTGACGCTGGGCGACGTGTCTCGCCGCAACATCCTGAAGGCGTTCGGGCGACCCGGCACGGCGATGCCGGCGGGCCATGGCGCGGAGGGCGAGGCCGGCGGCTATGTCATCCTGAACAGCTATCACTGCTCGCGCCTCAACACGAACACCGGCCGTCTGACGCCCGAGATGTTCGAGGCGGTGTTCCGCAGGGCTAGGATACTGCTGGAGGCCTGACCTCCTAGCCCCGCTCTTTCAGCAGCCGCGCCTTGTCGCGCTGCCAGTCGCGCTCGGCGGAGGCTTCACGCTTGTCGTGCAGCTTCTTGCCCTTGGCCAGCGCGATCTCGAGCTTGGCCTTGCCGTCTTCGTTCAGATAGAGGCGTAGGGGAATGATGGTCTGGCCGTCACGCTGGACCGCGCCGATCAGGCGGTCGATCTGCTTTCTGTGCAGCAGCAGCTTACGCGGGCGGCGCGGCTCGTGGTTGAAGCGGTTGGCCTGCTTGTAGGGCGGGATGTCGGCGTTGATCAGCACGATCTCGCGCCCTTCCACCGCCGCATAGCTCTCGGCGATGTTGGCCCGGCCGTCGCGCAGCGCCTTGATTTCGGTGCCGGTCAGCACCAGCCCCGCCTCGGTGTTATCCTCAAGGAAGTAGTCGAAGCGGGCGCGCCGGTTCTCGGCGATGGTTTTGGATTTGGGTTGAGACGCGGCCATCAGGCGACGCCCGCATCGGCCATGGCCCGGTCGATGGCCGGCCGCACCGCCTCGGCCGTCGGCGCAAGCGGCGACCGCACCTCCTCCGAGCACAGGCCCAGCCGCGACAGCGCGTACTTCGTCGGCGACGGCGAGTTGTCGAGGAACAGCCCCTTGTGCAGGCCGATCAGCCGGTCCTGCCAGGTCCGGGCCGTGGCGAAGTCGCCGGCTGTGATCGCGTTGTGCAAGGCGACCATGCCCTCCGGCGCCACGTTGGACGTCACCGAGATTACGCCCTGCCCGCCATGCGCGGCGTAGCCTAACCATGACGGATCGTCCCCCGACAGGTAGTCGAACTGACCATAAATGGCGGTGCGCATCGCGCTGATGCGGGACAGGTCGCCGGTGGCGTCCTTGATGCCGACGATGTTGGGATGTTCAGACAGGGCGACGACGCTGTCGTTCGACAGGTCCACGCCAGTGCGGCCGGGCACATTGTAGAGCAGGATCGGCAGTTGCACCGCATCGGCGACGGCGCGGAAATGCGCGACCATGCCCGCCTGCGAGGGCCTGTTGTAGTAGGGGGTGACCACCAGGGCGCCGTCCGCGCCCACGGTCTTGGCGTGACGCGCCAGGTCGATGGCCTTGTCCGTCGCGGACGCGCCCGCGCCGGCGATCACCCGCACCCGGCCGGCCGCCGTTCTGACGCACAGCTCGACCACGCGCTTGTGCTCGTCGGCCGACAGGGTCGCGCTTTCGCCCGTGGTGCCCATCGGCACGACGCCGTGGACGCCTGCGGCGATCTGGCGCTCCAGCAGTTTGACGAAGGCGTCCTCGTCCACGTTTCCGTCACGAAGTGGTGTGATCAGGGCGGTGATCACGCCCTTGAACAAGGGGGCGGTCATTGAAACTTCTTGCCTGCGAGGGGGTTGGCGTCACGCGCCGCTTTCGGAGCGCCGGAGGGTAGGTTGCCGGCGGCCCCGCCGCAACCGGGATGAATGGGAACAGGACACTTCATGATCGCGACCAGCCTTGCGGCCGCCCTGGCCATCCTTGCGCCCACGCCCCAGGACGTTCTGCCGTCGGGCGGGCCCGTGGCCTACAGCAGCCAGGCGCCCGGCGCGACCTATCAGGGCCGCGTGCTGAACGATCAGGACACGGCGCTGTTCCGCCAGGGTCTCGCATCGGCTCGGGCGCGAGACGTGACGGGCACCCGCTCGACCCTGCAGCAGATCGGCGATCCCACGGCCCGCAAGCTGGTGGAATGGGCGCTGATCGACACTTCGGCGCAGCAGCTGTCCTATGCCGAACTGGTGCGGGCGAAACGCGACATGGCGGCCTGGCCTCGCGGCGAGTCGCGCCAGGCCGCGGGCGAGCGGGCGCTCGACCTCGCCGGCGCGGGCGCCGACGAGACCCTGGCCTTCTTCGACGGCGGACAGCCCCAGACCGTGCAGGGCGCCATCGCCCTCGCCTCGGCGCTGGAGCAGCGGAACCGCTCGACTGAGGCGCAGGCCCTGATCCGCGATTGGTGGCGGACCCGGTCCTTCGAAGAGGCGCAGCAGAGCCGCATCCAGGGCCGCTGGGGCGGCTGGCTGACCCAGGCGGACCACGAAGCGCGGCTAAACATGCTGCTGAGCGGTCCGCACGGCCCGGCCACACGCGCCATGATCCCGCTTGTTTCGCCAGAGCGCGCCAACATAGCCAATGCGGTGTTGAGCCTGCGCACGGCCTATAGTCCCGACGCCGTGGTCGCCACCCTGACGCCGGCCCAGGCCGCCGATCCGGCCGTGGCGCTGGAGCGCGCGCGCATCCTGCGCTCCCAGAGCCGGCAGTCCGAGGGCTTCAGCCTTCTGGCCGCCCTGCCCCCGGCGCCCAGCCACGCCGAGGGGCAGTCGACGCTATGGAGCGAGCGGCGCAACTACTTCCTCGACGCCCTTCAAGCGCGGAACTGGCGGGCGGCCTATGACTCCATGAACGGGCACGGCTTCACCTCGGGGGACCGGATGGTGGACGCCGAGTTCTTCGCCGGCTGGGTGGCCCTGACCAAGCTGAACGATCCGGCGACGGCGGCGCGCCACTTCGAGACGCTGCGCACCGCCTCGTCCACGCCGATCACACAAGGCCGCGCCCTCTACTGGCTGGGGCGGGCCGCCGAGGCTCAGCGCGACCAAGCTCGCGCCATGCAGTTCTACCAGGCCGGCGCCCAGCACTGGCAGACCTTCTATGGCCAGTTGGCGGCCGAGAAGGCGGGCGTCTCGACCCTGACCCTGCCCGGCGATCCCGATCCGTCGCCGGAAGAGGTCGCGCGGTTCGAGGCCAACGAGGTGGTGCGCGCCGCCCGCATCCTCGGCGAGACGGGAGAAACCAGCCTGCTGCGCGTCTTCGCCTACCAGCTCGACGACGACCTGCCGAACGCCGGCGACCTCGCGTTGCTGATGGACCTGACGCGCGGCTATGGCGAGCAGTTCACCTCCATGATGGTGGGCCGCGCGGCCAGCCAACGCGGCATCGTCATGCCCGAGCGCATGTATCCGGTGCGCGTGCCGCCGCAGGTCGCGGGCGCCGCCCCGCTGGAGTTCACCCAGGCCATCACGCGCCAGGAATCGAGCTTCGACCCGCGCGCCCGCTCCTCCGCCGACGCGCGCGGCATGATGCAGTTCCTGCCTTCCACCGCCTCGGGCGTGGCGCGCCGGCTCGGCATGAGCTTCTCGGCCGAGCAGCTGTGGGACCCGGACTACAACATGACGCTGGGCAGCTATCACCTGGGCGAACTGATGAACCAGTTCTCGGGCTCGATGCTGCTGACCACCGTCGGCTACAACGCCGGTCCCGCGCGTCCGCCGCAGTGGATCGTGCGGTGCGGTGATCCGCGCGGCGCCCAGGTCGATCCCGTCGACTTCATCGAGTGCGCGCCCTTCACCGAGACGCGCAACTACATGATGCGGGTGATGGAGAATCTTCAGGTCTACCGCGCTCGGCTGAACGGCGGCTCGGCACCGCTGACGCCATCTGCCGACCTGGCGCGGGGCTCCAACGGTCCTCGCGCCTACCAGTAGGACACGACTAGACGGCCCGGCGCATCGCCAGCAGGGGGGCGGCGTCGGCCTCGATCCACCGCGCATCGAGGCCGAAAACCTCGCGCAGCACTTCGGGCCGCAGCGCCTCGAGCGGCGGGCCGTCCGCGATGACGCGTCCCCCGTTTATCACCACGACCCTGTCGGCGAGACGGGCGGCCAGACCGAGGTCGTGCAGGCTGGTCAGCACGGCCGCGCCCCTGTCCGCCTCCTGGCGGAGCACGGCGGCGACCAGCAACTGAGCCTCTGGATCCAGGCCCGCCAAGGGCTCATCGGCCAGCAGCGTCGCTGCGCCCGTCGTCAGGGCGCGCGCCAGCAGAACCCGGGCCCGTTCGCCGCCCGACATGTCGGCCACGCCGCGATCCGCCAGATGGGCGACGCCTACGCGGTCCAGCGCCTGCCGCGCGCGGGTGACGGCGGTCTCTGCGTCCAGAAAGGGCGCCCCAAGCGCTGCGACTTCGATCGCCGGCATGTTCCAGCCGATGCGGCCGTCCTGCGGCAGATAGGCCGCGCATTCGGCGCGACGGCGCGCCGACAGGGTGTTCAACGGCGCGCCGCCAAGAATGACCTCGCCCTCCTGCACCGCGAGGAGCCCAAGGGCTGCGCGAAGGACGCTGGACTTGCCGGCGCCGTTGGGCCCGCACAGGGCGACGACCTCTCCGGGCGCCGCCGACAAGCTGACCGCCTCCAGCACCCTTGCGCCGCCCACCCGCGCCGAGACGCTCCTCAGTTCGACGGCGCTCACAGCCGCCACTCTCGCGCCGCCCGCCACGCCACCAGAGCGAACAGCGGCGCGCCGATCAGGGCGGTGAACACGCCGAGCTTCAGCTCCTGGTCCGTCGGGATCATCCGCGCCAGGAGGTCGGCGGCGACCAGCATCAGCCCGCCGGCCAGCGCCGAGGGAAGCAGAACCCGCCCGGGATCGCCGCGCACCACGCCTCGGACCAGATGAGGCGCGGCCAACCCCACGAAGCCGATCACGCCGGCCACCGCCACCGCGGCGCCGGTCGCAAGCGCCGTCGCCAGCAGCGCCAAGACCTTGAAGCGCCGCATGGACAGGCCGGACGTCGCCGCCGCCTCTTCGCCCAACGACAGCATCCTCAAGCCCGGCGACGTCCGTGCGGCCAGCACGCTTGCGACCGCCAGCGCCGGCGCCACCCAGGCCACGTCGATCCAGCTGCGGTTCTGCACCGAGCCCAGCAGCCAGCTCATCACCTCGGCCGTTGCGATCGGCGACGGAGAAAGGTTGAAAATCAGCGCGGTCAGGGCGCCCGCGAAACTGGACAGCGCCACCCCGAAGAGGATCAGCGCCTCCGGGGATCTTAGACGGCTCGCCGCAATCGCCAGGGCGGCGCCCGCCAGCAGGGTCCCGATCAGGGCCGAGCCCTCCACAACGCCGGCCCAGGCCGCGCCGCCCGCGACAATGGCGCAAGCCGCCGCCAGCGCCGATACGGCCGAGACGCCCAGCACCCCCGGATCGGCCAGAGGGTTGCGCAGCAGCCCCTGCATCACCGCGCCGGACAAGCCCAGCGCCGCTCCGACCAGCATGGCGCAGACCGCCCTTGGCGCGCGCACCTGCCACAAGACTTCGCCAGGGGGCGATGCAGGATCACCGACGGCCGCTGAGTACTGGGTCAAATCAAGAGCGCTCTCCCCGAAGGCGATCGCTGCGGCGAGCGCGATCAGGCAGCCCAGACCCAGGCACAGAGACAGACGCGCAGGCCTCATCTTCCAGCGCTCAACCGCACCACGGCGTCGGCGGTGAACCAAGCGGGACACGTCAGCACCGAAGCCGGCAGGCTGGCGACGATCCGGGTCCGCGCCGCTTTGCGCACGGACGGA
Organism: Pseudomonadota bacterium; assembly: GCA_023456105.1. Lineage (GTDB taxonomy): Bacteria > Pseudomonadota > Alphaproteobacteria > Caulobacterales > Caulobacteraceae > Brevundimonas. The sequence goes on from JAEYAO010000100.1 coordinate 146,883, forward strand.
TGACGGCCGGCGCCGCGCCAGTCGGCCCGCGCCTGCTCGAAAAAGGCCAGGACGAATCGAAAAGGCGGCTCCAGCACCACCCGCTCGACACTGAAGGGCTGATATCCGGCGCCGGGCGCCAGATTGCGGAGGCCGGCCGCCTTGAACACCGCGTCGATAAGCGTGCCGGAACCCGCCGTGAAGCCACCCGCGGTCAGGTACAGCGCCGATCCGCCGATTTCCGAACGGCCGCGCGCCAGCTTTGCATCCATGTCGCCGATCAGCGCCTCGCCGGCTTCGCGACGATCCAGCGCCTCGGCCACGCGGCGAATGTTCATGCGGACGCCGTCGAAGTCCGCCACGTCCTCAACACTGGCCGTCTTGACGCCGCGACGCTCCAGCGCCGCAAGCAGCCTGGGCTCTCCGCCCCAGTATCGGATCACCACGTCGGGCTGAAAGGTCGTGGCGGCTTCCAGCGTGGGCCGGACCTGGCGCCTCCCCTTCGCCAAGGCGCGCAGGTGCGAATCAGGATCGTCGGCGCGGGGCGACAAGGCGAGCTCGGCGTCAGGCGCAAGCGCCAGCGCGTACTGGTCGGCGCACTGATCCAGCGACAGGACACGCAGCGGGCGCGCGTCGGCTGACGCCGGCAGAAGCCAGATCGCGCCGAGCACCGCCACGGCCGGCGCCTTCACCGCCGCTGCATCCCGGCGAACAGCGCATCCAGCAACACGCCGATAAGCCGCTCTCGCTCGGCCCAGGGAAAGTACGGCTTGGTGATCATCAGCGACACCACGCCGTGCCCGGACGCCCAGATCGCCTGAGCTGTCGTGGAGGCGTCGCCGCTCATTCGCCCGGCCTCCACCGTTTCGCGCACCACCTCCTCGAAGGCCGCGAACAACTCGCCGCCCAGTTCCTGAGCCGCGCTCTGGGCGCCGTCGCGCGCCTCAAGCGGCCGCGTCAGATAGATCAGGCGATAGGCGTTCGGCTGTGCGAAGCCGAAGTCGATATAGGCCTCGATCATCCGGCGCAGGCGCACCTCGGGCGGCGCATCCAGCGCCGCCAGTTCGCGAACACTGGCCAGCAGCATGTCGAACGTGTCGCGGCAGATTTGGAGCAGGATTTCGCCCTTGTCGGCGAAATGCATGTAGAGGGCGGTCGAGGACAGGCCCACCTCATCGGCGATCTTGCGGATCGTCGCCCCTTCATAACCATGCTCGACAAAGATGCGCTCGGCCGCCTCCAGGATCTCGGCCCGGCGGGAATGCCCCTCCCCCTTCGGCTTTCGGGCCGATCGCGTTGCGGGAGGGGTGGTGTCGGACAAGCGGGCGAGCTCCGATGCAGATCAGCTCGTGCAATAGCGGCAAGGCCGTGGCGCCCGCAATCCGGCTTGCTTGATCCGCCGCTTCAGCCTAGCCGTTAGCTTGGAAATGGGTGGGGACGCGATGCCGACGGTTGCGGAGGGCGCGCGGCGTCTTGGTCTGAGTCGCATGCAGGCGGTGATGGTCACGGCGCTGCTGACCCTGCTGGTCGCCGGCTTCTACCTCGATCCCGACCTCACCGGGCTGGTGCTGGTGTTGGTCGGACAGAGCCTGTTCATCATCTGCGCCGTGTGGCGTATCATCCTGACGCTGGCGAGCGCCAGACCGGAGCAGCCGCCTCACGAGCCACTGTCCTGGCCGCGCTACACTGTTCTGGCGGCCCTGCATGACGAGGCCGACATCGTTCAGCAGCTGGCCCGACGGCTCGCCGCGATCGACTATCCGGAAGATCGGTTGCAGGGCTTTCTGGTCCTTGAGGCGCATGATCAGGCGACCATCGCTGCGGCCGAGGCGGCGAAACGGCCGGCCTGGCTCGAGATACTGATCGTTCCGCCCGGCGATCCCCGCACCAAACCTCGCGCGCTCAACCATGCGCTGCAGTTCGCGACCGGCGACGTCGTCACCATCTATGACGCCGAGGACGAACCGCATCCCCTGCAGCTGCGCGAAGCCGCGGCCCGCTTCGTCGCCGAGCCCGGCCTCGGCTGCGTTCAAGCGCCCTTGCGCATTCGTCGGCATCCGAGGCGTGAACGGGCGCCGATGTTCGACCGCCAGTTTGCGCTGGAGTACGCCTCGCTTTTTGAAGTGACGCTCCCGGGCATGGCGCGGCTCGGCCTGCCCTTCCCGCTGGGCGGCACAAGCAATCACATCCGCACGGATGTTCTGCGTTCGCTGGGAGGCTGGGACGCCTACAACGTCACCGAAGACGCCGACCTGGGCTTCCGCCTCTGGCGCGAGGGCTGGCGGCTGGGCGTCACCCGGCGTCCAACGTACGAGACGCCTCCCGGCGACCTTGAGGTCTGGCTGCCTCAACGCACACGCTGGCTGAAGGGGTACATGCAGACCCTTGGGGTACATACGCGCTCGTTGGACGGACTGGGCTTCAAGGGCGTTCTGGCGCTCGCGATGATGCTGGGAGCGGCGCTGATCTCGGCGGCCGCGCATGCGATGGCTCTTGGATGGCTCGCCGCCGCGGTCTTGATGGCGGCGATCGCCGGGATGCAGCCGGTGACGCCCATCAGCGCGCTTGTCGTCATGTTCGGCGGCGTCGCGTCCGCCTGGCTGTCCTGCGCTGTCGGGGCCCGGCGGGCTGGACTGTCATTCACGCTGAAGGACATGGCCGCCGCGCCTGTCTACTGGTCCATGCTGACCCTGGCGTTCGGTCATGCCGCATGGCGGCTGATCTCCGAACCGTTTGTCTGGGACAAGACGCCCCATAGGCGCGAAGACAACGATGAGGCCATGGCGGACGAGGCCGAGCCGATCAACCGCGCCGACGCTGGACGACAGGCCGCCTGAACGCCTATGGGGCGGCCATGCCTGTCCTGTCGCCCACGCCGGAAACGCTCATCACCCGAGGGTGGAAGGACTACGCCCTGCTGGATTCCGGAGACGGAAAGAAGCTGGAGCGGTACGGCCGCTTCACCGTTGTCCGGCCCGAACCCCAATGCCTGTGGTCGCCGCGTGAGCCCGCCGCCTGGGGGCAAGCCGACGCCGTGTTCGATCCCGAGGACGAGGACGAGGCTGGGCGCTGGCGCTTCCGCCCGGACGCCGCCAAGATCGAGACCTTCCCGTTGAGCTGGAAGGAGGCGCGATTCACCGGTCGGTTCACGCCGTTCCGGCACCTGGCCTTTTTCCCCGAACAGGCGGCGAATTGGGAGTGGATGGACGCGCGGGTCCGCAAGCTGGAGCGACCGCGCATCCTCAACCTGTTCGGCTACACCGGCGTGGCGACCCTGGCGCTTGCGGCCGCGGGCGCGGAGGTGACGCACGTCGACGCCTCCAAGAAGTCCGTGGCCTGGGCGCGCGAGAACGCCGAGCAGTCCGATCTGTCGGATCGTCCGATCCGCTGGATTGTCGAGGACGCCCGCAAATACGTCGCGCGGGAGGTCAAGCGCGGCTCGAAGTATTATGGGATCGTTTTGGATCCGCCCAAGTACGGGCGCGGCCCGACGGGCGAGGTGTGGCGGCTGTTCGACGACATTCCGAGCCTGCTCGCCGACTGCGCGGCCCTTCTGGCGAACGACGCCGATTTCCTGCTGCTGAACGCCTATGCGGCCAGGATTTCCGGCCTGTCGCTGGCGCACCTGATGAAGGCTGCGATGCCGGAGCGCGCGGGTCGGATCGACTGGGGCGAGCTGGCGCTGTCGGAGGACGGCCCTGATCCGCGCGCCATCGGCCTGTCCTTTTTCGCGCGCTGGAGCGCGTGATGGGCGAAGATCGGCTGATCACCTCCCTGACCAACGACACGGTCAAGGCGGTGCGCGCCCTGCACATGCGCAAGCAGCGGGACGCGACCGGGACGTTTCTCGCCGAGGGGCTGAAGTTCATCGGCGAGGCGCTGGATCAGGGTCATGCACCGCGGTTGCTGCTGGTGGGACAGGACGCGCGGCCCCACCCGCTGCTGGACCGCGCCCGTGCAGAGACCGCCAAGGCCGGCGGCGAGGTGGTGCTGGTCACCCATCCGATCCTGGAAAAGATCAGCCGACGCGAGAACCCTCAGACCGTGCTGGGCGTGTTCCGGCAGACCTACACGCCGCTGGACCAGGTGGACGCCTCCCGCTCTCCGTGCTGGGTCGCGCTGGAGCAGGTTCGCGACCCCGGCAATCTCGGCACCATCATCCGCACGGCCGATTCGGCCGGCTGCGGGGGCGTGATCCTGATCGGCGACTGCGTCGATCCGTTCTCGGTCGAGGCCGTGCGCGCCACCATGGGATCGGTGTTCGCCGTCTCGATCACCCGGACCACGCCGGACGCTTTTCTTTCGTGGCGCGAACAGTGGGGCGGCAGCGTGATCGGCACCCGCCTGGATGCGACCGCCGGTTACCGCTCGTGCGAGTTGAAAGCCCCGGCGCTGATCCTGATGGGCAATGAACAGGCGGGTCTGACCGATCGCCTGGCGTCCGCCTGCGACGTCAACGTCAAGATTCCGATGCGCGGGCGGGCCGACAGCCTGAACCTGGCCGTGGCGACGGGCGTCATGGCCTATGCGGTCACGGACGCCCTGATCGGCTGACCGTCACGTCCCTCGCGGCTTGGCTCGCGTGGTCGGGGCCGCCGCAGCGGGATCCTCCGGCCAAGGATGTCTGGGATAGCGCCCGCGCATCTCGGCGCGCACCGCCGCCCACGACCCCGCCCAGAAACCCGGCAGGTCGCGCGTGACCTGCACCGGCCGCCGCGCCGGCGACAGCAGAGCCAGCGTCAGGGGTGTCCTCCCGCCCCCGACCGTCGGATGTCGGGTCGTTCCGAACAGTTCCTGCACCCGGATGTCCACGCGCGGCCCGCCCTCCGCCGCATAGTCGATGGCGGCCGATCCCAGCGGTGTCGCCAGCCGCGCCGGCGCCAGTTCATCCAGCCGCCGCTGCAGATCCCATGGGATCAACGCCCGAAGCCCTTCGGCCAGTTTCGCATCCGAAACGCTGTCCAGCCCCTGCGCGTCTTCCAGCATCGGCCAGAGCCAGGTCTCTCGCGCCTGGGTCAGCGCATCGTCCGAAACGTCCGGCCACTCGGGCGAAAGGTCATGCAGAAACCGCAGCCGCGCCCGCAACGCCGTACTCGCCTCGCCCCAACGCAGGGCGCAAGGTCCGCGTGTTTCGAAATCCCGCTGCAGCGCTTTGGTCAGCTGCGCGCGATCCGGTGGGCCGATGATCTTGTCGTCCAGAACGATGGCGCCCAGCCGGCGGGTACGGCGCAGGCTGGCCCGGCCGGAGGGTTCGCGGGTCAGCCGGTCCTCAACGGTGATCAGGTGGCGGAAATCGGTTTCGATGCGCTCAGGATCGAGCCCGGCGGCCAGGCGAACCCGGTCGCGCACATCGCCGCCGCCGAGGTCCGCCACCACCAGCCAGGGTTCGGCCGACAGCCGCTCGGCCGGATCGACCATGACCCCGCGACCGCTCGCCAGCAGCAGCTCCCCCGGCTTGCCCCTTGCTCGCGCGATCCGTTCCGGAAAGGCCTGCGCCAGCAGCACGGCGGGATCGACCTCGCCGCCCTTCCCGCCCCCGGCCGCGCGCGCCCAGCGCTCGGCCAGCTTTCGGGCGTCCTGCGCACGCGCCGAACGGTCCCTCTCGAAGCTGGACAGGCGTTCGCTCAGATCGACGGCGGAACCGGCGAGGCCCGGCTCGCTGAGGACGGCGGCGATCCGCGCGCCCAGCAACGCGTCGCCTGCGTCCGACGCCGCCGCCGCCATGTGCGCCAGACGCGGCGACAACGGAATCCGGGTCAGCCGCCGACCATGCTCCGTCAGAACGCCCTCGGCGTCCAAGGCGCCGAGCCGCGTCAGGATCGCCCGCGCCTCGGCCAGCGCGCCGGCAGGGGGCGCATCAAGGAACGCCATGCCGTCCGTGGATCGCGCGCCCCACCTGGCGAGGTCCAGCGCGAAACCCGTCAGGTCCGCCTCCAGGATTTCCGGTCGCTGGTCGGCGACCAGCCCCCGTGTCGGCGCCTCGTCCCACAGGCGGTAGCAGACGCCGGGCTCGGTCCGCCCCGCCCGTCCTCGCCTCTGCTCGGCCGAGGACCGGCTGACGCGAACGGTCGCCAGGCGCGTCAGCCCGCTGGCCGGATCGAACCGGGGCACGCGCGACAGTCCGGCGTCGATCACCACCCGCACCCCTGCGATGGTCAGGCTGGTCTCCGCGACGGAGGTGGCCAGCACCACCTTGCGACGGCCGGGCGGCGCGGGCTCGATGGCGCGGTCCTGTTCGGCCCGATCAAGTCCGCCGTAGAGCGGCGTCACATCCACCGACGGATCCCGCAGCCGACCCGCCAGCAGGCGCGCCGTCCGATGGATTTCCCCCTGCCCGGGCAGAAACACGAGCACGGAGCCGCCTTCCTCCTGCAAGGCTGTCAGGCAGGCGCGCGTGACCGCGTCCTCGAACCGCTCGGCCGGATTGCGCCCGAGGTGGCGCGTCTCGACCGGAAAGGCCCGGCCCTGCGCTTCAATCACCGGCGCAGGCCGACCGACGGCGTCAGGCAGCAGGCGCGACACGCCCGCCGTGTCCAGCGTCGCCGACATCACAAGGACGCGAAGGTCGGGCCGCAGCAGCCCTTGGCTTTCCCGCGCCAGCGCCAGACCCAGATCGGCGTCCAGGCTTCGCTCGTGGAACTCGTCGAACAGCACCGCCCCTACGCCGTCCAGCCCTGGGTCGTCGAGGATCATGCGGGTGAAGACCCCCTCGGTGATCACCTCGATCCGCGTCTCCGGGCCGATGCGGCTCTGCAGGCGCGTGCGATAGCCGACCGTCGCGCCGGGTTGCTGGCCCAGCATGTCCGCCATGCGGTCCGCGGCGGCGCGGGCGGCGATGCGCCGGGGCTCGAGCACCAGGATCTTGCCCTCGTCCAGCCAGCCTGCGTCCAGCAGCGCCAGCGGCACGACCGTGGTCTTGCCCGCGCCAGGCGGCGCCGCAAGCACGGCCGTGTTGCCGACCTCAAGCGCGGCCTTCAGCGTTTGGAGAACGTCATGGATCGGCAACATCGCTCGCCCATAGCGTGGCTTGGCGGCATCAAGAAAGCGTCTCGGCCGCGTCGTCCGCGTGTCATTCGCGTTGCGCGCCGCCTCAACCGTGTCTAGCGTCCCGCCAACGCGGCCGGGGAGCCGCCATCATCCTGAGGGGATAGTTCATGTGGCGCGTTAAGTCGCTCGACGCGATTCTGGCCACGGCCGAGAAGAAGTCGCTTCACCGGTCGCTGGGAGCCGTTCAGCTGACGTTGCTGGGCGTAGGGGCCATCATCGGCACCGGCATCTTCGTTCTGACCGCCGAGGCGGCGCAGAAGGCCGGACCGGGCATGATGCTCTCGTTCGTCCTGGCGGGCGCGGTGTGTGCGGTCGCGGCGCTTTGCTACTCCGAGTTCGCGGCGATGGCGCCGGTGTCGGGCTCGGCCTACACCTACACCTATTCGGTCATGGGCGAATTCCTGGCCTGGCTTGTGGGGTGGGCGCTGGTGCTGGAATACGCCATCGCGGGCGCTGCGGTGTCGGTGGGCTGGTCCGGCTATTTTCAAGGCCAGCTGCAGGGCTGGCTAGGCATTGGCCTGCCCACCTGGGCCTCTGGCGGCTTCTTCGGCGGCGGGGGAATCATCAATCTCCCGGCGACGCTTATCGCCATCGCGGTCACGGGACTGCTGATCCTTGGCACGACCGAAAGCGCACGCGTCAACGCCGTGCTGGTGGCCATCAAGGTCGCCGCCCTGACCCTGTTCGTCGTTCTCGCCATCCCGGCCATGAACATGGACAACTTCGAGCCCTTCCTGCCGACGGGCGTCTCGGCGGCGGGCGGTCTCGGCGTCGCGGGCGCGGCGGCCTCCATCTTTTTCGCCTATGTCGGCTTCGACGCCGTTTCGACCGCGGCCGAGGAGACCAAGAACCCGCAGCGCAACGTGCCGATCGGCCTGATCGGCTCGCTTCTGATCTGCACCGTCTTCTACATGCTGGTGGCCGCGGGCGTGATCGGCTCTCCGCTCGGCGCCCAGCCTGTGACGGACGCCGCCGGTGCGGTTCTGGCGCCGGGCTCGCAGGCTCTGGCGGATCGCTGCGCCAGCCTCGCGGCCATCGGCCAGGAGCCGGTCAGCTGCTCCAAGGAGGCCTTGGCCCACGTGCTCCGCGAGATGGGGCATCCGAACATCGGCAACCTGATCGGTCTCGCCGCCATGCTGGCGCTGCCTTCGGTCATCCTGATGATGATCTACGGCCAGACCCGCATCTTCTTTGTGATGGCGCGCGACGGCCTGCTGCCCAACGCCTTGTCCAAGGTCCACCACAAGTACAAGACGCCTCACGTCGTCACGATCATCACCGGCGTGCTGGTGACGATCGCCGCCGCCTTCTTCCCCGTGGGCAAGCTGGCCGACATCGCGAACTCGGGCACCTTGTTCGCCTTCTTCATGGTGGCTATCGGCGTCATGATCCTGCGCAAGAAGGATCCGCATCGTCGTCGTCCGTTCCGCACCCCGGCGCTGTGGCTCATCGCGCCCCTGACTGTGGCGGGTTGCCTGTATCTGTTCTTCAACCTGCCGCTGGACGCCAAGCTGGTGCTGCCGATCTGGTCCGCCATCGGCCTGGTGCTCTATTTCGGATATGGCTTCTGGCACAGCCACATGCGTCACGGCGTGGTCGAAGTGCCCGAGCTTGATCCGGACGCGCCTCAGGTGCCGGTGCCGCCCATGCCCGGCGCGCCGACGCCGGGTCAGGACAACGGCTGATCGGCCTCTAGGCGAAGAAAAGGCCCCGGAGCGATCCGGGGCCTTTTTTCATGCTCTGACGAGATTGGTGCGGATGAGAGGACTCGAACCTCCACGCCTCGCGGCGCTGGAACCTAAATCCAGTGCGTCTACCAGTTCCGCCACATCCGCATGCAGGCAGAACGGGCGTTCTAGGGGGATCGGAGCTGTCCGGCAAGGGCGTCCATTCCGACATTGACCGAGAACATCCGAGCCTTTCCGAAGATGGCGCGGCACACCTACGGCACAAAAGGTTCTCGGCCTGTTCGATCGCCACAAGCCGTCAGCGGCCGGCCACCAGGACGTTGCGCACGGTTCGGCCGATGGGATCGCGCGATCGCCAGGTGGAGCCGACGCCGGCCGCGACCATGGAGGTGCAAAACCGGCCAATCAGCATGCGCGGTCGGATTTCGTTCAGGCACACCCGCTCGCCTTCCTGGCGCCAGCGCGCACTGACCTTGCGGCCGTCCGACCACACCGCCGAATAGCGCCCATCCGGCTCGAAGAAATGCTTCACCCAGCCGCCGTCCGGATAGTGCGACACGACCGTGTTGCCGAAGGCCTGAGACATGTCCGCGCGAGCCGGCGACGCAACGCCGCTCAACAGCATCGCCGCGGACGCGGCGATCGCCAAAATCCTCATCAATCCCTCCGCCCTTAGCGGAGCAGTAGACGCGCAAACCCGCCGTCGGGTTCCGGGCCGTTCAGCGCGACAAGGACTTAGGTCGGGAGGAAGATGGTCGGAGTGGCAGGATTCGAACCTGCGACCCCCGCGTCCCGAACGCGGTGCTCTACCAGACTGAGCCACACTCCGACACCGGATCGGCCCGCCCGCGGGCGGCTTCCGTATCGAGGAGGCGGCTTATAGCGACGCCGCCAAACGCCCGCAAGCGCCTATTCCGCCACCGATGAAATAGACCCCGCATTGCCTGAAATTGTCGTCCCAGGGGGTGTTGCATCCGCCGATAGCTTGGCGTATTCGACCGCTCCCCGGCGCTGACGCGCTGGCGGAACACCGGACCTGCTGGGGAATGGTGTAATGGTAACACTCCGGTTTTTGGTACTGTCATTCTAGGTTCGAGTCCTAGTTCCCCAGCCATCCTCTTCTTCCGACATCAGGCGTCATTGGCGGCTTCGCCCACCTTGGCCAGGTGCGCGCCCACCGCCTCGATGCGGCGCTGGCCGAGCGCACGCCGGCGGGTGAGCAGGTCGGGCGATCCGGCGTCGTAATCCTTCATCAGCCGCTCGACAAAGGCGCCGGAACGCACATTCGCCAGCACCTCGTCCATGGCGGCGCGCGCGGGCTCGCCGATGATGCAAGGCCCCGTGTCATACGCGCCCAGTTCCGCCGTGTTCGAGATGCGCCCGAAGGCGCCGGCGACGCCACGCTCGTGCATCAGATCGACCACGAGCTTCAGTTCGTAGAAGCATTCGAACCAGGCGACCTCCGGCGGATAGCCGGCGTCCACCAGCTTCGAAAACGCCGCATCCACCAGTTCGGCGGTCCCGCCGCACAGCACCACCTGCTCGCCGAACAGGTCGCTTTCGCACTCGTCCTTCATGGTGGTTTCGAGAATGCCCTTGCGCCCGCACCCCAGCCCCGCCGCATAGGATAAGCCGAGCGCATGAGCCTGGCCGCTGGCGTCCTGATGCACGCCGAACAGGCAAAAGACGCCCTGCCCCTCCTCATAGAGGTCGCGGATGCGCGGCCCGATACCCTTGGGCGAGGCGAGGATGACGTCCAGGTCGGAGCGAGGCTGGACCAAGCCAAATCGCACCGACAGGCCATGGGCGAAGATCAGGGCCGCCCCCGGACGCATCGCCGGCTCGAGTTCGTCTCGCCAGAGATCGCGGTGTCCCTCATCCGAAACCATGACCGCGACAACGTCCGCCTGAGCGGCCGCCTCCGCCGCCGTCACGACGCCAAAACCATCGGCGGCCGCCTTCGCCCGCGTGGCCGATCCCGCTTTCAGTCCGATAACGATGTCGCCGACGCCCGAGTCGCGCAGGTTCAGCGCATGGGTGCGGCCCTGGCTGCCGTAGCCGATGACGGCGATGCGCTTGCCCCGGATGATCGACAGGTCGCAGTCGCGGTCATGGAAGACGGGAAGCGGATTAGGTAGGGTCTGGGTCATGAGCACAGACATAGCGCCCTCCGACGTCATCGCCTTCTGGAAAGAGGCCGGGCCCGACAAGTGGTTCGCCAAGGACGCCGCCTTCGACGCCGATTTCCGCAAGCGTTTTGAAGCGGCGCACTTCGCCGCCGCCCGGCGCGAGCTCGACGGCTGGATGCATTCGGCGGAGGGCGCCCTGGCCCTGATGATCCTGCTGGATCAGTTTCCTCGCAACGTCTTTCGCGGGACCGGCCACGCCTTCGCCACCGACCCGCTGGCGCTGAGCCTGGCGCGTCAGGCCTTGGCGGCCGGCTTTGATCAACGGACGGAGGTGGCTCTGCGCCGCTTCTTCTACCTGCCGTTCCAGCACTCGGAAGCCATGGCGGATCAGGATCGGGCGCTTGTGCTGTTCCAGGCGCTGGACCGTCCCGCCGACGACCGTTGGGCCGAGCATCATCACGGTGTCATCGCCCGCTTCGGCCGCTTCCCTCATCGCAATCAGGCGCTCGGTCGCGAGACGACGCTGGAGGAGCAGGCGTTCCTGGATCAGGACGGCTTTACGGGCTGATAGCTGTGGAGCGTGCGAAACCATCAGAGGCGCACGACCCGAATCGCTGTCATCCTGCGGCCATGAGCGCCGTCCTCAGCATCGCCGACCACGTTCGCCCGCACGCTGCTGCGGATCATCCGGAATGGCAGTACCTCAATCTGCTGCGCGACATCCTGGACAATGGCTCGCGACGCGATGACCGGACGGGCACCGGCACCCTGGGCGTGTTCGGCCGTCAGATGCGGTTCGACCTGTCCAGGGGCTTTCCGCTGCTGACGACCAAGAAGCTGCACCTGCGATCCATCATCGTGGAACTGCTGTGGTTTCTGCGCGGCGACACCAACACCGGCTGGCTGAAGGAGAACGGCTGCTCGATCTGGGACGAGTGGGCTGATGAGAATGGCGATCTGGGCCCGGTCTACGGCAAGCAGTGGCGCTCATGGGCGACGCCGGACGGCCGATCCATCGACCAGATCGAGCGTTTGATCGAAGGACTGAAGACCAACCCCAACAGCCGCCGTCACATCGTCTCCGCCTGGAACCCGGCCGATGTGGAGGACATGGCCCTGCCGCCCTGTCACTGCCTGTTCCAGTTCTTCGTCGCGGACGGAAAGCTGAGCTGCCAGCTGTATCAGCGATCGGCCGACGTCTTCCTGGGCGTGCCGTTCAACATCGCCTCCTATGCGCTGCTGACGATGATGGTGGCCCAGGTCGTGGGGCTCGAGCCCGGAGACTTCGTCCACACCCTGGGCGACGCCCACCTGTATCTGAACCACCTGAAGCAGGCCGAACTTCAGCTGGGCCGCGAGCCGCGCGCGCTGCCGGTCATGACCCTGGCGTCCAAGTTTGACCTGTTCGCCTTCGAGCCCGGTGACTTCACGCTGAGCGCCTATGAGCCTCACCCGCACATCAAGGCGGCGGTCGCGGTCTGATGGCGTCTTTGACGCTGGAGCGGCTGAGCGCCGACGTCGCGCGAATCTCCGACATCTATGCGGCCGAGCACGGCATCGATCGCGACCGCGACTGGGCGATGCTGAAGCTGCAGGAGGAGTTGGGCGAGCTGACCGCCGAGCACCTGCGCCTGTCGAACCGGGCTCGGGGCGAGGGCGACCCTGACGCGCTCGGCGATGAGGCGGCCGACGTCCTAGGCATGCTGCTGATCTACTGCGCCCGCGCCGGCGTCGATCTGGAGGCCGCCATGCAACGCAAGTGGCTGAGTTGGCTGGAGCCCAAGGCATGAGCGCCAAGATCGTTCTGGTGGTCGCGCGGGCGCGCAACGGCGTGATCGGCCGGGACGGCGACCTGCCCTGGCGGCTGCGTTCGGACCTGCAGCGGTTCAAGGCCGTCACCGTCGGCAAGCCATGCATCATGGGCCGGCGGACGTGGGAAAGCCTGCCGCTCAAGCCCCTGCCCGGCCGTTTGAACATCGTCCTGACCAAGGACGGCTCGTACGAGACGGACGGCATGGCCAAGGGCGCGCTGGTCTGCGCCACGCTTGAAGAGGCCTTGGCCATCGCGCGCGAGACGGCGGCGGAGGACGGCGTGGACGAGGTCTGCGTCATCGGCGGCACGGCCGTATTCGAGGCCGTCCTGCCTCGCGCGCACCGGCTTTACATCACCGAGGTGGAGGCGGCGCCGGAGGGGGACGCGGTGTTCCCCACCTTCGACGAAAGCGCTTGGGCCGAGACTTCGGCGGAACACGTTGAGGCGGGCGACAAGGACGACCACGCCATGACCTTTCGCGTGCTGGAGCGCCGCTAGAGCCCCAGCGTCCCGGCGACGGCGGCGGCGACTTCGGCGAAACGACGCGTGATTTCGCTGTCCAGATTTCCGACGACCAGCGGACGCCCCGCATCGCTCGCCTCGCGCAGAGACGCGTCCAGCGGCAGGTCGCCCAGGAAGGGGATCGACAGGCGCGCGGCCTCGGCCTCGGCGCCGCCCCGGCCGAACACCGGCCCGCTCATGTTCTCGATCAGACCCAGCGTCGGCACGCCCACGCGTTGGAACAGGGTGTGGGCCCGGCGGGCGTCGGCCAGAGCCACCTCCTGCGGCGTTGTGACGATCACCGCGCCGTCCAGCGGCGTCTTCTGGATCAGCGTCAACTGAACGTCGCCCGTGCCCGGCGGCAGGTCCACCACCAGCACGTCCAGCGGCGTCTCGGCCGTTCCCCAGCGCGTCTGACCCAGCATTTGGGTGATGGCTTGCGAGGCCATGGGTCCGCGCCAGATCATGGCGTCGTTCGCCTTCGTCAGCAGCCCGACGGACATGGCCTTCAGTCCGTGCGCCTCATGCGGGACGATGGCGCCGTCCTCATAGGCCGGCTGCCCCGACAGGCCGAGCATGGTCGGCAGCGAGGGGCCATAGACGTCCGCATCCAGAACGCCGACCGACAACCCCTGTGCGCTCAAGGCCGCAGCGAGGTTGACCGCGACGGTCGATTTGCCGACCCCGCCCTTGCCGGACGCGACCGCCAGAACGCGGCGCACATGGGCCGGGCGATCCGTGGCGACGGGCGCCTTGGCGCGTCCCTGATCCACGGCGGCCGGCGACAGACTGGCGGCGCGGCGTGGCGCTGGCGCGGTGGGCGTCTCCGCCGTCAGCACCACCGAAATGCGCGAGACGCCCGGGATGGCACGCAGCACGGCTTCGGCCGCGTCGCGCACGGGGGCGTACAGCGCGGTCTGTCCGGCGGGCGCTTCCAGCACAAAACCGACCCGATCTTCGGCCACGACCAAGCCTTGCACCAGGCCGGCCGCCATTAGCCCCCGCCCCGAGCGCGGGTCGATGACGCGGTCCAGCGCGGCCAGGACGGCGGATCGTTCGACCATGACGATTTCCTTTGACGCTTGCGGGCGGATGGGCGCGCGTTCTATCGCCGGAACCGTTTCTGTTCGAGCCCGGATTTGACCACTCAGCCGCGCATCACCTTTCTGGCCGGCCCCACCGCCTCGGGTAAGTCTCGCCTGGCGATGAGACTGGCGCGTGAGACTGGCGCGCTGATCGTCAACGCCGACAGCCAGCAGTTGTACGCCGACCTGCGTGTGCTGACGGCCCGCCCGTCGCCGAAGGACGAGTCCGAGGCCGAGCACGCCCTCTATGGCGTGGCGGACGCGGCGGACGCCTGGTCGGTGGGACGCTGGAGCCGTGCGGCGTTGCAGCAGATCCAGGCCGCCGGAGATCGACCCGTCGTGCTGGTCGGCGGCACGGGCCTGTACTTCATGGCGCTGACCCAAGGGTTGGCCGAGATCCCACCGGTGGCGGACTCCATTCGCGCCGAAATGGATCGCGATTTTGGCGCTCTAGGGGAAGCGGAATTTCGTACGCGTCTGGCGCGGGACGATCCGGCTTCCGCCGGCGCCATCGAGCGTGGCGACCGCCAGCGTCTCGTCCGTGCAGCCAGCGTGCTGCGCGCCAGCGGCAGGCCCCTCAGCGCCTGGCGCGCCGACACCCGCCCGCTCCTGCCTGCGGCAATCTGGTCCGGCCTGGTGATCGAGCCCGATCGTTCGGCGCTCTACGCCGCCTGCGACGCCCGTGTGGACACGATGATCGCCGGCGGGGCGATCGAGGAGGTCGAAACGCTGCTCGCCCGCGACCTTGATCCAGCGCTTCCGGCGATGAAGGCTGTGGGCGTGCGCGAACTCGCGGTCTGGATCACCGGCGAGATGACGCGCGCCACGGCGGTGGAGGCGCTGAAGCAGGCGACCCGGAACTACGCCAAACGGCAGCTGACCTGGTTCCGCAATCAGACGCCCGATTGGCCGCGCACCGCCCCGTGAGGCGTCGTCGCCCGAATCATGTCAGCGCTAGGGGTGTAGGGAGAGAACGACCATGGCGATGACGCGCGGCCTGCTTCTGGCGGGCTTCCTGATGGCTTCCACCGCCGTGCAGGCGCAGGAGCCATGGCAGGTGAAGCAGGCGTGGGTCAGCGCCCACGAGTCCTTCCTGGCTGGCGAGGCGCTGCAGGGACGCGGCAGCGCGACACGCGACGAGGCCATCGCCGCCGCCTACATGGCGTCCCAGTTCGAAGGCTTCGGCCTGACACCGCCGCCAGGCATGACATCCTTCTTCCAGACGACGGGCGTGACACGGATCACGCCCAGCGGCCAGGCCGACCTGACCGTAGGCGACGTCACGGTGGCGGAAGGCGCGGGGCTGACGCTGCTGATGTCGTCGGGACAGTCGGCATCGGGCACGGCGCAGATCGCCGGAGCCGATCCCGCCGCCTTGCCGCAGGCTGCGATCGTCATGGTTCCCGACATGGGCGCGGCCTCGGTCGGCGCCTGGATCGGCGCGGCGGCGGCCAAGGGCGTGCAGGTCCTGGTGCTGCGCGAGAACGAGGCGCTGACGCAGCGCATCAGCGCAGCCGGCGGCAAGACCCGCACGCCCGTTGCCCTGACCACGGAAGCGGCGACGCGGCGCAGCCCGGAGGTCGCGGTGGTCTCGGCCGAGATGTTCGACCGTCTTGCCGCCTTGGCCGACGCTCAGGCGACCCTGGACCTCGGCGAGGTCACGCGGACAGAGAGCCCCACCACCAACGCGATGGGCTATCTGCAGGGCAGCGATCCTTCCGCTGGCGTGATCCTGATCAGCGCGCACCTGGACCACATTGGCGTGCGGCCGGACGGCGTGGTGATGTACGGGGCCAACGACGACGCCTCGGGCGTGGCGGCGGTGCTGGAGCTGGCGCGCGCCATGGCGGCGGCCGGCCAGCCCAAGCGCAGCATCCTCTTCGTCGGCTACGGCAGCGAGGAACTGGGCCTCCTGGGCTCCAAGTATTTCGCCGCCAACCCGCCCGTGCCCCTGACCGACATCGTGGCCAATCTCGAGATCGAAATGATCGGCCAGCAGGACCCCAAGATGCCGGCTGGCGTGATGATGATGACCGGTTTCGACCGATCGAACTTCGGGTCGGAGATGAAGGCGCGCGGCGCCCTGGTCGCGCCCGACCCCTACCCTGAGCAGAACTTCTTTGAACGGTCCGACAACTACCAGCTGGCGCTGCAGGGGATCGTCGCCCACACCATTTCGGGCTGGGCGGTGACGCCGACTTACCACACGCCGGAAGACACCATCGCCAACCTGAACCTGCCCTTCATGACCCAGGCGATCCAGTCGCTGGTCGAGCCGCTGCGCTGGTTGGCCAACAGCGACTTCCGACCGGAGTGGACGGCTGAGGGGCGTCCGCAGCGCCGCTAGCTCTTGGCATCTTCGAGTACACGCCTATATTGGCCTTGTCCGGGTTCGCCCGGACTATGGCGATAAAAGCGCTTGTAATAAGCGGACCGGACCCGGGTGCGATTCCCGGCGGCTCCACCATCCTTCCCCGCGTTATCGGCGGAGCGAGCATGGGGCCGACTAGCATCGACGGACGTGTAAAGAAGACTGCTTTCGCTCGTCCTGGCCCACCGTATCGGGCCTTTATCTAACTGCGAACGATAACTTCGCTGGAGAAGTCCGCCTCGCCGCGTAATGCGGTTCGGTTGATTTCGAATCTTAAGTCCTAGGGGTTCAGATCCCTGGGCGGGGCCCGGAGGGCGCCTGGCAACAGAAGCCCTCCACTTCCTCAAAAATCTCCCGCGCGCGCCCTCCCGTCTTTCGTCCGGGCGCGGGCGCGTCTATGGGTCGCCTCGCCAGCAGCCGAGGTGACGATGACCGACCAGACCCCGCCGGTCGACGAGATGGACTATGAGACGATGACGCACGAGGCGTTGCGGACGGTGATCCGCGATGGCCTGCTGCGCGCCGCCTCCCCCGCCGGCCTGCCGGGCGCCCACCATTTCTACATCACCTTCAAGACCCGCGCAGCCGACGTGTCCGTGCCGCCCGACATCCTCGCCAAATATCCGGACGAGATGACGGTGGTGATCCAGCACCAGTACGAGGATCTGGACGTCCAGAACGACCGCTTTTCCGTCAAGCTGCGCTTTGGCGGCATCCCGCGCGTGCTGGCCATGCCCTACACGGCCGTGACCCGCTTCTACGACCCCAGCGTGCAGTTCATGCTGCAGTGGGACGACCCCGAGGTGATCGAGGAGCCTGCGCCGGCTCCGGAGCCGGACGCGCCTGCGCCCGCCGCCGACGGCCCCAAGGTCGTTTCGCTGGATCAGTTTCGCAAGAAGTGATCCCGGCGGATCAGCGGCGCGGGAAGCTCCGCACCATGATCCGCTCGCGCTCGCCTTCGAACCGCTCCACGATCAGCCGCGCCACTTGCGCGTCGTCGTGGAACAGGTACCCCTTGATGGCGTCCAGGATGGCCTTGGCCAGATTGTCGAGGTCCATGATCGGCGGCTCGCCGACGTGCTCCATCCGGATCTCGACCACATGGTCGCCCCAGGACGGCCGCGCGCCGCGCCACTCCTTGCGCATGAATTCGTAGATCAGCGGCTTGTAGTATTTCGCCTGGGTGGTCAGGCCATCGACAGTGATCTCGACGGCGTCGCCGTTCTCGCGGGCTCGCACCTTGCCTGCGCCGATCCAGCCGGTGGTCATCGTGACGGCCTCGCCTTGCCCTGCATGGCTCTCGTGCTACACGCCTCGTCACATCACCGCCACGCCTGAAGTCGAGCCCGTACGATGAGCAACGTCCGCACCGAAACCGACACCTTCGGCCCGATCGAGGTCGCCGGCGACCGTTACTGGGGCGCGCAGGCGCAGCGCTCGCTCGGCAACTTCAAGATCGGTTGGGAGAAGCAGCCGCTGCCGATCGTGCGCGCGCTGGGTATCGTCAAGCGCGCGGCGGCCGAGACCAACATGGCGCTGGGCAAGCTGGACTCCGGTGTCGGCGACGCCATCGTCAAGGCGGCCGACGAGGTCATCGAGGGCAAGCTGAACGACCACTTCCCGCTGGTGGTCTGGCAGACCGGTTCCGGCACCCAGTCGAACATGAACGCCAATGAGGTCATCTCGAACCGCGCCATCGAGATGCTGGGCGGCGAGATGGGCTCCAAGAAGCCGGTGCACCCCAACGACCACGTCAACATGAGCCAGTCGTCCAACGACACCTATCCCACGGCCATGCACGTCGCCTGCGCTGAGGAGGTGGTGCACCGGCTGATCCCGGCGCTTCAGATGCTGCGCAACGCCCTGAACGACAAGGCCGCGGCGTGGAGGGACATCATCAAGATCGGCCGCACCCACACCCAGGACGCCACGCCCCTGACGCTGGGCCAGGAGTTCTCGGGCTATGTTCAGCAGGTCGAGAACGGCATCGAGCGCATCGAGCAGAGCCTGCCCAAGCTGATGCAGCTGGCGCAGGGCGGCACCGCCGTCGGCACCGGACTGAACGCGCCCGTCGGCTTCGCGGAAGGCGTGGCGGACAAGATCGCCTCCATCACCGGCCTGCCCTTCACCACGGCGCCGAACAAGTTCGAGGCCCTGGCCGCACATGACGCCATGGTCTTCACCCACGGCGCGATCAACACGGTGGCCGCCAGCCTGTTCAAGATCGCCAACGACATCCGCTTCCTGGGATCAGGCCCGCGGTCGGGATTGGGCGAACTGGCCCTGCCGGAGAACGAGCCGGGCAGCTCGATCATGCCAGGCAAGGTCAACCCCACCCAGTGCGAGGCCCTGACCCAGGTGTGCGTGCAGGTGTTCGGCAACAACGCGGCGATCACCTTCGCCGGCTCGCAGGGCCACTTCGAGCTCAACGTCTTCAACCCGGTCATGGCCTACAACTTCCTGCAGTCGGTGCGTCTGGTGGCCGATGCGGCGGTCAGCTTCACCGAGAACTGCGTGGTCGGCATCGAGCCCCGCCGCGACAACATCGAGCGCGGCCTGAACAACTCGCTGATGCTGGTGACGGCGCTGAACGGCAAGCTGGGCTACGACGCCTGCGCCAAGATCGCCAAGACCGCGCACAAGAACGGGACCACCCTGCGCGAGGAGGCCGTCGGCGGCGGCTATCTGACGGACGCCGAATTCGACGAAGCGGTGCGGCCGGAGAAGATGATCTCTCCGCAGTAACCGGCTGTAAAACGAAAAAGGCCCCGCCGGTCGCCGGCGGGGCCTTTTGCATTCCGGAGAGAGAGCCGCCTAGTGCTTCTCTGTCCAGCGTTCCTTGGCCTCGTCCTTGGTGATCGACAGGTGGACGTGCTTGTCGTCCACGCGCTGGACCCACGACACCGGGATCAGGTGGTGCTTGAAGCCGCCGGCGAGGTCGAGCTTGGCCAGTTCGATCTGGTCGCCCAGAACATGATCGACGCGACCGACGTGACCGCCGTCCGAGCCCAGCACTTCCAGGTGTTCCTTGATGTCGGCCGAGTTGATCATGAGGGTTCCTCGCGTTGATGCGCCATGGCAGATTGCCTGCGGGAACAACGCGCCCGGGCCCTTGCGGTTTCGGTACGGAGGAGCACGCCGCATGGGCGAGGTCGTGAACCTGAACCAGGCCCGCAAGATAAAGGCGCGCGCTGACGACAAGGCGCGCGCCGCCGCAAACCGCGCCGCCCACGGCCGCAGCCGCGCCGAGCGCAAGCAGGCGGAGGCGGACAAGGCGCGCCTCTCCAGTCATCTGGACGGCGCAAGGCTCGACGAGTGAGGGGCGCGTAATGCGGTCGCTTCAGGCTTGGGGCGAGCGGATCAGCAGCAGCTGTCCCGCCAGCACCAGAGCCAGCCCCAGGAACGCCGACAAACCGAATCGCGCCCCTTCGAACAGGACGGAGACCAGCATGGCGATCGGCGGCGTCAGCGCCGAGATATAGCTGGCGGTCGCATATCCCTTCAGCCGCGCGATCGAAAAATAAAGCCCGAACGCGATCACCGAGCCGAACAGCGCCAGGTACAGCAGGGCCAACAGATAGCTGAGGTCTGTCTCGATCCGCCACTCAACCCCCGTGAGGAGGCCGTACAGCGCCAGCATGCCCGTGCCGTACGCCATGGCCCAGGCCGTGGCGGTGGCGATCGGCGCCTGCGCCTGCTGCCCGCGCCAGGCGAAGTAGTTGCCGACCGTGGAGCTGAAGGTGGCGATCAGGGCGAAGGCGACGCCCGTCAGCGCGGTGCGGTCCATCCCGGCCGCCACTATCTCGCCGCCAGACAGCACGGCCACGCCCATGACCCCGCACAGGGCGCCGCCCCAGGCGGCTCGCGACGCCTTCTGGCCGACCACGATGCGGAACATCGCCAGGTTCAGGAAGGCCAGCGCCGCGAACATGACCGCCACGACCGCCGAGGCCACCCTCTCCTCCGCGGCGTAGACGAAGCCGTAGGAGGCGGCGAAGACGAACGCCCCCTGCCCCAGCGCGGCCAGATGCTGGTTCCGGTTCATCCGCACCGGCCGCCGCGTAACCAAGCAGAAGCCGAACATCACCAGCGCCGACAGCCCGAACCGCCATACGACCGAGACGGTGGGATCGACCACGCCCAGTTGCAGCGTGATCGCATACCAGGTGGTGCCCCAGATCAGGGCGCAGACGACCACGCCGCCGATGGCCAAGCCGGCGGGCGACAGGATGCGGGCGGGGTGGGTCATGGGGCCTCGAAAGCGTGCGACGGCGGCGGCGCGGCCACCGATGCTCAATGCGGCGCTTCCCTTCGGCCGTCCAGATGTGTCACCGCTCGCTGCGGAGGAACCCAGCCCATGAGCGGATTGACCAAGCGTTCGGTGAGCCTGTCCGGCCATGCGACCTCCGTGGCGCTGGAGCCGGAGTTCTGGGCGATCCTGGATGCAGTGGCCGAAGCCATGCAGCTGTCACGCGCGGCGCTTCTGATCCGGATCGACGAAAGACGCGGGCGTCGGCCCCTGGCCTCGGCCTGCCGTCTTCTGGCGCTGGCCTGGGCGAGCGGCGATCGCTCCTTCGCGGCCGATCCGGGCTGACTTCCGCCGATGTGCTACTTATGTTCTCACCTCGATTCAGCCGTCTTGTGAAGTTATCCGCCCGCCGTGACCGACCTGCCTTTTCCCCGTATCTCCGATCTGGCGCGCGCGCGGCCGCCCGCGGGACTTGCGCCGACGCACGACTATCTCGCCGGCCTGAACCCTGAGCAACGGGAGGCTGTGGAGACGACCGAGGGGCCGGTTCTGGTGCTGGCGGGCGCGGGCACCGGCAAGACCCGCGTGCTGACGACCCGGCTGGCGCACATCCTGGCGACGGGCCGCGCACGGCCTTGGGAGCTCCTGGCCGTCACCTTCACCAACAAGGCCGCACGCGAGATGCGCGAGCGGATCACCCATCTGATCGGCCCCGACGCGGAGGGTTTGCGCTGGCTCGGCACCTTTCACTCCATCGCCGCCCAGATCCTGCGCCGCCACGCCGAACTGGTCGGGCTGAAGTCGACCTTCACCATCCTGGATACCGACGACCAGGAGCGGTTGCTGAAGCAGCTGCTGGAAGCGGCCAACATCGACACAAAGCGGTGGACGCCGCGTTCGCTGTCGGGCCTGATCGATCACTGGAAGAACCGGGGGTGGACCCCGGACAAGCTGCCGCCGGCCGAGGATTTCGCCAACGGCAAGGGCCAGGGCCTCTACGCGGCCTATCAGGCGCGACTGCGCACGCTGAACGCCTGCGACTTCGGCGACCTGCTGCTGCACAACATCACGATCCTGTCGCAGCATGCGGATCTGGCGGAGGAATATCGCCGCCGCTTCCGCTACATTCTCGTGGACGAATATCAGGACACCAACGTCGCCCAGTACCTGTGGCTGCGGCTGCTGACCGCCTCGACGGGCAACGTCTGCTGCGTCGGCGACGACGATCAGTCAATCTATGGCTGGCGCGGCGCCGAGGTGGACAACATCCTGCGGTTCGAGCGCGACTTCCCCGGCGCAACGATCGTCAAGCTGGAGCGAAACTATCGCTCGACCACCCACATCCTGGGCGCAGCGTCCGGCCTGATCGCCGCCAATCGCGACCGGCTGGGCAAGACCCTGTGGACCGAGGCGGACGGCGGAGACAAGGTGCGGGTGCGCGGCGTCTGGGATGGCGAGGCCGAGGCCCGGCTGATCGCCGACGAGATCGAGACCGCGCGGCGCACCGGCTGCGAATACAAGGACATGGCCGTTCTTGTTCGCGCATCGTTTCAGATGCGGGCGTTTGAAGAGCGGTTCGTCATGCTGGCGATCCCCTACACCGTCATCGGCGGGCCGCGCTTCTTCGAACGCGCCGAAGTCCGCGACGCCCACGCCTATCTGCGGCTGATCCTGTCCGAAGACGACGATCTCGCGTTCGAGCGCATCGTCAATACGCCCAAGCGGGGGGTCGGCGAGACCAGCGTGCAGAAGATCCTGCACATCGCCCGCCAGCACGGCCTGTCGGCCATGACGGCGGTGCGCGGCCTGATCAACACTGACGAGCTGCAGGCCCGAACCCGCACCGCCCTGTCCAACTTCGTGCGCGATCTGGATCGCTGGCGCGCCCTGTCCGAGACCACGCCGCACTGGCAGGTCATGGAGACGGTGCTGGAGGAGAGCGGCTACACCGACATGCAAAAGGCCGACCGCACGTCCGGACAGACGCGGTTGGAGAACCTCAAGGAGCTGGTGCAGTCGATGCAGCAGTTCGACACGCTGCAGGCCTACCTCGAGCACGTTTCGCTGGTGATGGACCTGGATCGTGGCGCCGGAGACGACGCCGTGCAGATCATGACGCTGCACGGCGCCAAGGGGCTGGAGTTCCCGCTGGTCTTCCTGCCCGGCTGGGAGGAAGGCGTATTTCCCAGCCAACGCTCCATCGATGAAAAGGGCGAAAAGGGGTTGGAGGAGGAACGCCGCCTCGCCTACGTCGGCGTCACCCGCGCCAAGCAGGACGCCCGCATATCCTTCGCCGCCAACCGACAGGTGTACGGCCGCTGGACATCACAGCTGCCCAGCCGCTTTGTCGACGAACTGCCGATCGCCCACGTCGAGGCGCAGTCCGACACCGGCTACTACGGCGCATCCAGCGGCATGAAGGAGGCCAAGAGCCGGTGGGACGACGTTCCCAGCTTCGGCAACAGCTACTCCTCTCCCGGCTGGAAGCGGGCTCAGACCTTCACCGCCGCCCAGCCTCCCCGCCCAACCCACGCTCGCCGAGCCGTCATCGAGGGCGAGGGTCGACTGGTCGCCACGGCCGACCCCAAGGCGAGCTCGGGCTGGACCAAGGGCCAGCGGGTGTTTCACCAGAAGTTCGGCTACGGCGACGTGCGCGTGGTCGAGGGCAACAAGCTGCTGGTCGACTTCGAAAAGGCCGGCGAGAAGCGCGTCATCGACACCTTTGTCGAAAAGGCCTGAGCCGCCCAGCGCATGAAAGAGAGCGCGCCCCGCGAGGAGCGCGCCCTTTTACTTGTCGGATCGCCTTAGTGGCTGACGACGACGGCCGCGCCGTCGACCGGCGGTTGGGGCGCAGGCAACGGCTCGGCCGCCTCGTCCCATTCCGTTGGCGTCAGAGCGCCCGTCAGGGCCCAGCTCAAGGCTTCGTCCGCCGTGGAGATCGGCACGATCTCAAGCGCCGACTTCACATTGTCCGGCACGTCGGCGAGATCTTTTTCGTTCTCCTGCGGGATCAGCACCGTCTTGATGCCCGAGCGCAGCGCCGCCAGCAGCTTCTCCTTCAGCCCGCCGATGGCGGTCACCCGGCCACGGAGGGTGATCTCGCCGGTCATGGCGATGTCCTTGCGGATCGGGATGCCGGTCAGGACGGAAACCATCGCGACGGTCATGGCGACGCCGGCGGACGGGCCGTCCTTGGGCGTGGCGCCGTCCGGCACGTGGACGTGGACGTCGGTCTTCTCGAACACCGGCGGCTTGACGCCGAAGCTGAGCGAGCGAGCGCGGACATAGGAGGCCGCGGCGGACACCGACTCCTTCATGACCTCCTTGAGGTTGCCCGTCACGGTCATGCGGCCGCGACCGGGCATCTTGATCGCCTCAATGGTCAAGATGTCGCCGCCGAACTCGGTCCAGGCCAGGCCGGTGACGATGCCGACCTGATCGTTCTCATCGGTTTCGCCATAGCGAAACTTCTTCACGCCCGCATATTCGGCCAGCTTGTCCGCATCGACGGTGATGGAGGTGGCGTTTGTCTTGGCCATCTCGCGTACCGCCTTGCGCGCCAGTCCGCCCAGCGCCCGCTCCAGCGAGCGCACGCCCGCCTCACGGGTGTAGTAGCGGATCAGGTCGCGGATCGTGTCTTCCGGCACGACCAGTTCGCCTTCCTTGAGCCCGTGATCGACCAGTTGCTTGGGCAGCACATGGCGCTTGGCGATCTCGACCTTTTCGTCCTCGGTGTAGCCGGACACCCGGATGATCTCCATACGGTCCATCAGCGGCTGCGGCATGTTCAGGCTGTTGGCGGTCGTCACGAACATCACCTGCGACAGGTCGTAATCCACCTCCAGATAGTGGTCGCCGAAGGTCGAGTTCTGCGCCGGATCCAGCACCTCCAGCAGGGCTGAGGACGGATCGCCGCGCCAGTCGGCGCCCAGCTTGTCGATCTCGTCCAGCAGCACGAATGCGTTCGTGGTCTTCGCCTTCTTCATCGACTGGATGATCTTGCCGGGCATGGACCCGATGTAGGTCCGGCGGTGGCCGCGGATCTCCGATTCGTCGCGCACGCCGCCCAGCGACATGCGGACGTACTCACGCCCCGTCGCCTTGGCGATCGACTTGGCCAGCGAGGTCTTGCCGACGCCCGGAGGTCCGACCAGGCACAGGATGGGTCCCTTCAGGCTGCCGGTGCGGGCCTGCACGGCCAGATACTCGACGATCCGCTCCTTGACCTTCTCCAGGCCGAAGTGATCCTCCTCGAGGATGTCCTCGGCGCGGGCGAGATCGATCGGCTTCTGCTTGGCCTTGCCCCACGGCACGGACAGCAGCCAGTCGAGATAGTTCCGCACGACCGTCGATTCGGCCGACATAGGGCTCATGTTGCGCAGCTTCTTGACCTCGGCCTCGGCCTTGGCCCGCGCCTCCTTGGACAGCTTCGTCTTCCGGATGCGCTTTTCGAGCTCCATGATCTCGTCGCGCTGATCGTCGGTTTCTCCCAGCTCGCGCTGGATCGCCTTCATCTGCTCGTTGAGATAGTACTCGCGCTGGGTCTTCTCCATCTGCCGCTTCACGCGGCTGCGGATCTTCTTTTCGACCTGCAGGACGCTGATCTCGCCCTCCATCAGGCCGTAGACCTTCTCCAGGCGCTGCGGTACGTCGATGGTCTCGAGCAGGCCCTGCTTGTCGCTGATTTTCACGGACAGATGCGCGGCGACGCTGTCGGCCAGCTTGGAGGCGTCGGTGATCTGCGGGATGGAGCTGAGCGCCTCCGGCGGCACCTTCTTGTTCAGCTTCACATAGTTCTCGAACTGCTCGACCACGGCGCGCAGCATCGCCTCGGCCTGTGACGGCTCGCCCGGCTCGTCGGCGATCTCCACGGCCTCGGCTTCGAAATAATCGGCTCGGTCGGTGAAGCGCGTCAGGCGCGCGCGTCCCTTGCCCTCGACCAGCACCTTGACCGTGCCGTCAGGCAGTTTCAGCAGCTGCAGCACGCTGGCCAGCACGCCGATGGGGTAGATGGCGTCGGGTGACGGGTCGTCATCGACGGAGTTCTTCTGGGTGGCGAGCAGGATTTGCTTTTCGCCCTTCATGATCTCGTCCAGCGCCTTCACCGACTTCTCGCGGCCGACGAACAGCGGCACGACCATGTGCGGGAAGACGACAATGTCCCGCAGGGGCAGGACGGGAAGGATCTTGGTCTCGGACATATGCACACTCCTGGGCCCTTGGTGATCTCCGGCCCGCCGCCGCGTCCGCCTCGGCGTCATGCCTTGGCGGATCGAAGCGGCCCGTCGATTCCGACGGCGTTCGGCTGAGTATGTGGCCTCTGGGCGGCAGGGTTCAAGCGTGGCGGAAAGAGCACCCGAAACATCGTGCGGCCAAGCCGCTTGCAAAGAAAAAGGCGAGCCCGCCGGCTCGCCTTATCCGGTTCCAATCGACCGCCTGGATCAGGCGGCTCCGTCGGCCTTCTTCTTGGAGGCTTCGGAGTAGATCAGCAGCGGCTGGGCCTTGCCGTCGATGACCTCCGCGTTGACCACCACTTCCTCGACGCCCTCGAACGTGGGCAGTTCGAACATGGTCTCGAGCAGGATGCCTTCCAGGATCGAGCGCAGGCCGCGCGCGCCGGTCTTACGGGTGATCGCCTTCTTGGCCACCGCCATCAGCGCGTCCTCGGTGAACGTCAGGCCGACGTTCTCCATCTCGAACAGGCGCTTGTACTGCTTGACCAGGGCGTTCTTGGGCTCGGTCAGGATGGTGACCAGCGCCTTCTCGTCCAGATCCTCCAGCGTGGCCAGAACCGGCAGTCGGCCGATGAATTCGGGGATCAGGCCGAACCGCATCAGGTCGTCCGGCTCGACGCCCTTCAGGATGTCGCCGGTCCGCCGCTCGTCGATCTCCTTGACCTTGGCGCCGAAGCC
Source organism: Pseudomonadota bacterium (assembly GCA_023456105.1). Lineage (GTDB taxonomy): Bacteria > Pseudomonadota > Alphaproteobacteria > Caulobacterales > Caulobacteraceae > Brevundimonas. The sequence goes on from JAEYAO010000100.1 coordinate 173,657, forward strand.
GATCGAGGCCCCCTCGCCCCGCGCCGAAATCACCTTCTCCAGGCCGGCGAAGGCGCCGCCGACGATGAACAGGATGTTGGCGGTGTCTACCTGCAGGAATTCCTGCTGCGGGTGCTTGCGCCCGCCCTGGGGCGGCACGGAGGCGACGGTGCCTTCCATGATCTTGAGCAAGGCCTGCTGCACGCCCTCGCCCGAGACGTCGCGGGTGATCGAGGGGTTGTCGGATTTGCGGCTGATCTTGTCGATCTCGTCGATGTAGACGATGCCGCGCTGGGCCCGCTCGACGTTGTAGTCCGACGCCTGCAGCAGCTTCAGGATGATGTTCTCGACATCCTCGCCGACGTAACCGGCCTCGGTCAGGGTGGTGGCGTCGGCCATGGTGAAGGGCACGTCGATGATGCGCGCCAGCGTCTGAGCCAACAGCGTCTTGCCCGATCCGGTCGGCCCGATCAGCATGATGTTGGACTTGGCCAGTTCGACGTCGTTGTTCTTCGTCGCGTGATTCAGGCGCTTGTAGTGGTTGTGCACCGCGACCGAGAGCACCTTCTTGGCGTGCGCCTGGCCGATCACGTAATCGTCCAGAACTTCGCGGATTTCCTTCGGGGTCGGCACGCCGTCCTTGGACTTCACGAAGCCGATCTTGTGCTCTTCGCGGATGATGTCCATGCACAGTTCGACGCATTCATCGCAGATGAACACGGTCGGGCCCGCAATCAGCTTGCGGACTTCATGCTGGCTCTTGCCGCAGAAGGAGCAGTACAGGGTGCTCTTGGCGTCGGCGCCGGCTGCTTTGGTCATGGACCCTTCTTTTCACTCCCGCGATGCGCCTCGACATGAGGCGAAACGCGCTTACTCCGCGTTGATTCCGTAATCCTGGTCGCGAAGGTCTTCAAAAAATGACAATCACCCATCGCTCGTCTCGCCACAACCCCGAAGGCGACCGGGGGATGCTGCGAGGCGACAATGGGTCAGACTCAACGAGGATCACGGCGAATGTCTGACATGGGGAGGACCGAGCCGCTTCGCCACTTCCCATCGTTCGATCCCGCGGGCCGTGCAATTGTGGCGTTCGACTTCGACGGGACGCTGACGATCCGCGACAGTTTCACCGAGTTCCTTCGGTGGCGTGCGGGGCCGGGCGGCTGGGCGCTGGGCCTGGTGAAGCTGGCGCCGGCGTTGGCGCACTATGCGCGCGACCGGGACCGCGGACGGATCAAGGCGGCATCGGTGAAGGAGTTCCTCAGCGGCGTCTCGCGAGCGGAACTCGACGCCGACGCCGAGAGATTCGCCGCTGACTCATGGTCGCGCTTCATGCGTCCGGACGCTCTCGCCTGCTGGAACAGCTGGGGAGAACGCGGCGCTTATCGCGTGATCGTCACAGCCTCGCCGGAGGATACCGTGGCGCCGTTCGCTCGCCGGCTGGGCGCCGACGCGCTGCTGGGCACTCAGATCGCCTTTGACGAACGAGATCGGGTCACGGGCGCCTTCGCCGGCGAGAACTGCCGCGGCGCGGAAAAGGTCAACCGCCTGCGCGCCGCCTTCGGGCCCGACGTCCGCTTGCGCGCCGCTTACGGCGACACATCCGGAGACACGGAGATGCTGGCCATCGCCGAGGAACCCGGCTTCCGAGCGTTCACACAGAGGCCCTGACGGTCAGCGCCCATCGGCGTCCACGTCAAACACCATCGCCTTGCCGCGCGAAGTGGGAGACCAGCCCGCCTCAATCACCGACGCAACGGCGTTTCGGACGGCGTCGACGTTGACGCGCTGCTTTTCCACGTCCGGGTGCCCGTTCGCGCGCATGGGCATGGGAAACTGGACGATAGCTTCGCGCTTGAAACCCTTAAGGCGCAGCGATAGTGCCAGGCCGTCCCACTTACCCCCACCTTTCGGCTGGGGCTGACGGCGGATTTCCCACTCATAGGTCTCGCCATCGACTTCGACGACGCCGCTTGGGTCTCGCGTGTGTTGCATCCGGCACTGATAGCACAAAAGAAAAAGGCGCACCGGTGAGGGTGCGCCTTTCCGTGCTCAACCGCAGCCGGATCAGGCGCCGGGCGTCTTTACTCCATCGGCGTCAGCCTGTTCGCGACGATCGTAGACGTGGTCCACGATACCCCAAGCCTTGGCTTCCTCGGCCGACATGAAATGGTCGCGGTCCAGCGTGTTCTCGACCTCCTCCAGCGTCCGGCCGGTGTGGTGGACGTAGATCTCGTTCAGCCGGCGCTTGGTGTACCGAATGTCCTCGGCGTGACGCTCGATGTCCGAGGCCTGACCGCGGAAGCCGCCGGACGGCTGGTGCACCATGACGCGCGCGTTCGGCAGAGCGATTCGCTGGCCGGCCTCGCCAGCCGTCAGGATCAGAGAGCCGGCCGAGGCCGCCATGCCCATCACGACCGTCGAAACGGGGCTCTTGATGTACTGCATGGTGTCGTAGATCGCGAGCGCCGAGGTCACCTGACCGCCGGGGCTGTTAATGTACATGCTGATTTCCTTTTTCGGGTTCTCCGATTCCAGAAACAGCAGCTGGGCGCAGATCAGAGACGCCATGCCGTCCTCAAACGGCCCGGTGAGGAAGATGATTCGCTCGCGCAGAAGGCGCGAGAAGATGTCGAACGACCGCTCCCCACGGCTCGACTGCTCGACCACCATGGGCACGAGGTTGGATTGCAGATAGTCGATCGGATCGCGCATGAAGGCCTTCTCGGATGCGTTGAACAGGCGCGACTCGCTTGGTCGCCCGCCCTTGCTCTGCATATCGCGTTCCGAAGGCTGCGCCGCAAGGTCGGACAACGCACGTGAAAAAGGGCGGAGCCGCCGACTCCGCCCTTTCGATCGACCAGGATCGGAGGAGATCAGCCCTCTTCGTCTTCCTTCAGCAGCTCTTCCTTGGTGATCGGCTTGTCCGTGACGTCGGCGACGCCGACGATCAGGTCGACCACCTTCTCCTCATAGATCGGCGCACGCATCTGCGCGGCGGCGTTGGGGTTCTGGCGGTAGAAGTTCAGCACCTGCTGCTCCTGCCCCGGATAGTTGCGGGCTTCCTGCAGGATGGCGGCGTTCAGCTCCTGGTCGGTGACCTGGACGTTGTTGGCGCGACCGATCTCGGCCAGCACCAGACCCAGGCGTACGCGGCGCTCGGCGATGGTGCGGTATTCGGCCTTCAGGTCCTCGTCGGACTTGGCGGCGTCTTCCTCAGGCAGGCGGCCGGCCGACTTGTCGGCTTCGACCTGCTGCCAGATGCCGTCGAACTCGGCTTCGACCATCTTCGGCGGCAGCGGGAAGTCATGCGCTTCATCCAGCTGGTCCAGCAGGGCGCGCTTCAGCTTGAAGCGTATCTGGCGGCTGTACTGCTGGTCGAGGTTCGACTTCAGCAGTTCCTTCAGCTTGTCCAGCGACTCCAAGCCAATGCGGGTGGCGAACTCGTCGTCGATCTTCGACTCGGCCTCGGCCTTGATCGCCTTGACCTTGACGTCGAAGGTCGCAGCCTTACCGGCCAGGTGCTTGGCCTGGTAATCCTCGGGGAAGGTTACCTCGATCGTCTTGTCTTCGCCAACCTTTGCGCCCGTCAGCTGCTCTTCGAAGCCGGGGATGAAACGGCCTGAGCCGATCACCAGGTCGGCGTCCTCGGCCGAGCCGCCTTCGAACGCCTCGCCGTCGATCTTGCCGACGAAGTCGATGGTCAGTTGGTCGCCGTCGGCCGCCTTGACCGACTTGCCCTTCTTGTCTTCGTAGATCTTGGCTTGGCCGGCCAGTTCGGTCAGCGCCTCGTCCAGGTCGGCGTCGGAGGCCTCATAGGTCGGACGCTCCAGCTTCAGCGTCTTGGGATCGACGGGCGTGAAGTCGGGCATCACCTCCAGCGCCATCTCGTAGGACAGGTCTTCCTGGCCCGCGACGACCTTGTCCATGTCCGAAACCAGCTTCATCTCGGCCGGGGCGGCGGGGCGCAGCTTGGCCTCGTCCAGCGCCTTTTGGCTGGTCTCGTTCAGCTGGGCGTTGATGATCTCGCCCATGAAGTCGCGGCCGAAGGTCTTGCGCACGTGCGAGGCCGGCACCTTGCCCGGACGGAAGCCCTTCAGCTTCATCTGGGGGGCGACTTCCTTGATGCGCTGGTCGAGCTTGGCGTTCAGCTCCGCCACCGGGATGGTCACCGCGATCACGCGGCTGAGGCCTTCGTTCGACTTTTCGACGACTTGCATGGTCGGGATTCTGACGCTCTGGGGCGCCGGGGCCATGAACGGCCGGCGCGGAGTGGATAAAGCAAGAGAGCCGCCCCCGTCAGGAGCGGCGCCTCGAAGCCCGCCCTTATGTCGAGGCGGAGTTCAAAGGTCAACGCGGCGATGGTTTTGCGCGCGCCTCCGCCTTGCTAGACAGGCGGCATGACCCAGACCGGCTCTCCCATCGGCGTCTTCATCACGCCGGTCACTCCGCTGCAGCAGAACTGCACCGTCGTCTGGTGCACGCACACCCGGAAAGCGGCGGTGATCGATCCTGGCGGCTCGGTCGATGCGGTGCTGGGCGAGGTCGCCCGGCGGGGGTTGGCGCTGGACCAGATTTGGATCACGCACGGACATCTGGATCACGCCGGCGGCGCGGCCGAGATGAAGGAGAAATCCGGCGTCCCCATCATAGGACCTCACCCGGACGACCTGTTCTGGATCGAGGGCATCCCGGCGCAAGGGCAGATGTTTGGGCTGCCCGAGGCGCGCACCTTCACGCCGGATCGATGGCTCCAAGGCGGCGACACGCTGACGCTGGGCGAGACGAGCTGGGAGGTGCGGCACTGCCCCGGCCACACCCCCGGTCACGTGATCCTGTTCAATCGCGCCGCAAGGTTCGCCCAGGTCGGCGACGTGCTGTTCAAGGGATCGGTCGGCCGCACCGACTTTCCGCAAAGCGATCCCGCCGCGCTCGTCCGCTCGGTGGTCGAGCAACTCTGGCCGCTGGGCGACGACGTGACCTTTGTGCCGGGGCACGGGCCGCATTCCACATTCGGCGAGGAGCGGCGCAGCAATCCGTTCGTATCGGACGCGGCGCTGCGCCGGACGCCGGTCGAGCGACCCGCGACCGGCCCCGCCTGAAGCGTTGGTCAGCGGCTGATCAGCACGCCCAGCAGCACGCCCGCGATCAAAGCATAGAAGGTGGCCTTCAGCGGCTCCTCGACGATGCGGTCGCGCGTGTCGGCGGCCGTGGTCTGAGCCAGGGCCTTCACCTTGCCGGCGTCTTCGCGCACCGCCTGCCGCAGCGAGGCGACGCCTTCCCCGATCGCGGTCGTACCTTCGGTTCCCGTGGAGGAACCGGCCAGCAAAGCGTCGGCGTCGCGCTCCAGTCGGCGCGACATGTCGTCGCCCTCGGTGATGATGTCGTCGGGCGTGGTCGAGGGATAGCTGTCGGTCATTGCCGTCTCCGTTGAAAGGCTTGTCCTTTGTCGGGCGAACAACCCGCCAGCACATCGGCGGTTCCTGTGTCTGCCCTTGTGAACGGCGGCGTCACGCGTGCGTTGGCTAAGGACAGGAGACAACCATGACATACATCGAACCCACCCCCACTGGCGTTCCGGGCCCGGAGATCGACCCGAGCCCCTCGCCGCAGCCGGAACTCGACCCTTCCGACACCCCTGAAGAGGCGCCGCCGCTGGAGTCGGGCGGCGGTGATCCTGGCGATTCTCGGCCCTACGGGTAGGCGCCAGTCAAGGTCGAAAATCCTTCAAGATCAGCGGACCACGAAAACTGAAATCCGGCCGGAACCGCTCCGATTCAACCGGGTTCACTTTGGTAAGCGCCACAACAATCAGGAAAGGACCTCAGATGGCGGAAGGACAGACCACACGCGGCTCTGGTGTTTCCAAACGGGGCTTCGCCTCCATGGACCCGGAGCGGCAGCGCGAGATCGCCCGCAAGGGCGGCGCCAGCGTGCCCAGCGAAAAGCGCAGCTTCTCCCAGGACCGAGGTCTCGCGGCCCAGGCCGGCCGCAAGGGCGGCGAAGCGTCCCACGGGACGCGCAAGGATGAAGCGCCGCCTGCCGAGTAATCGACACGCAGGCTGATAGAAGAAGAGGCGGCGAACTCAGGTTCGCCGCCTCTCCTTGTTTGGGTGGCGTGGCCGTCAGTTCGCCGTGAGCGTGGCCAGCGCCACCGCCGGATCATTGGAGACGTCGAAGCGTCGGATCGACCATCCGGCGGCCTCACCGATGGTCTCCACCATCTCCCGCGTGAACTTGCGCGAGCTCTCGGTGTGCAACGTCTCACCGGCCTGAAACAGGAACCGCCGGCCGGCCACGTCGACGCTGGTCGCCCTCGTGGCGCGCAGATGCATTTCGACCCGCGACTGGTCCGGGCGCCAGACCGCGCGATGCTCGAAGGCGTCCAGTTCGAAGTCGGCGCCGAGTTCGCCGTTAGCCCGCACCAGCAGATTGCGATTGAAGGCCGCCGTCACGCCCTGGCTATCGTCATATGCGGCGGTGAGCACGGCGGGATCCTTGACCAGGTCGACGCCCAGGATGAACAGCGCCTCGTCGCCCAACATCCGACGCGCCTCGCGCAGGAAGCGGATTGCCTGCTCCGGCTCCAGGTTGCCGATCGTTGACCCGGGGAAGAAGCCGATCCTGCGGCCGGCGCCCAGCGCTTCCGGCAGGGCCGCGAGGGTCTCGAAATCGCCCAGCACCGGCGCAACCCGCAGGGCCGGGTAGTCAAGCCTCAAGGCCGCGGCCGCGGCGTCCAGCGCCGCCTTGCTGATGTCGAGCGGCACATAGGCGGCGAGGTCCGGCGCGGCGTCCAGCAGGATGCGGGTCTTCTCGCTCGCACCGGAGCCGAACTCCACCAGCACCGCCTGAGGACCGAACAAGGCGGCGAGGTCGTCGGCCTCACGCCGCAGCAACGCCGTCTCCTGGCGCGTCGGGTAATATTCGGGCAGGCGAGTGATCTCTTCGAACAACCGCGAGCCTTCCGCATCATAGAACCACTTCGGCGGCACGGCCTTCTGCAAGCGGGACAGCCCTTCGATCAGATCACGACGAAAGGCGCCGTGCACATCCTCGTCCGTGTCGTTCTGCGTCGCAGCGGCGTCGGCGGCCATTCGCAGTCCCATGAAGGCCCACCTTTGCTGAGGATAGAAGAAGTTGCGGTATGTGGTTCGGGCATGCCCTGGAGGCGTAGCGAAGGATCCGCCGCGCAGCACCATCTGGTTGGCCATGAACTTGCCGTTGTACTCGGCGGCCGTGCCTTCCGTCGGCTTGAACCCAGGGTACGGCTGATAGGCGCTGGCCGTCCATTGCCAGACCTTGCCCGCCAGGTTGGTGAAGACATCGGGCCGGGCCGCCGCCGCATGCTCCCATTCGGCTTCGGTCGGCAGGCGCTTGCCCGCGAACCGCGCATAGGCGTCGGCCTCATAGAAGCTGATGTGGCGCACGGGCGCATCGGGATCGACGGACGCGCGACCGGTCAAGGACATCGTCGTCCAGCCGTCGTCGGACGCCGGTCGCCAGTACGCCGGGGCGGTCCAGCCCTCCGCCTTCACCGTCGCCCAGCCGTCCGACAGCCACAGGTCCGATCTTGCGTAACCACCGGCGTCGATGAAGCCGATCCAGTCGCCGTTGGTGACCAGATCATGGTCCAGCGCGAACGGCTCGAGGAACACCCTGTGCCTCGGTCCCTCGTTGTCGAAGGCGAAGCCCGCCCGGTCGGCGCCGATCTCGATCAGGCCGCCGTCGAAGATGGTCGAGCCGCCACGCGGGCTTTCCGCCGGAGCTTCACGCGGCTCGAGCGCATAGGCTGCGGGATCGAGTGGGGAGCGTGACATCAGATGCAGCAGATCCATCAGGAAAAGCTCCTGATGCTGCTGGTCGTGATGCAGCCCAAGCTCGAGCAGATAGCGGGTCAGGCTGTCGGTCGGCGCATCGCCCAGGAAGATCGCCATGCGCCTGTCGATCTCTCGTCGATAGGCCATGACCTCGTCCAGCGAAGGCCGGGTCATCAGCCCCCGCTCTGGCCGCGCCACCCGCTCGCCCAGCGCTTCATAATAGGAGTTGAACAGCGCCTGGTATCGCTCATCGACCGGGCGGTATCCCGGTTCGCTCGCCAGAAGCATAGCCTCGAAGAACCAGCTGGTGTGCGCCAGGTGCCACTTGCCGGGACTACAGTCCGGCATGGACTGAGCCGCCAGATCCTCGGCCGACAGCCCTTGCGCCAGGTCGGTCATGCGAGAACGAATCCGGCGGAAGCGATCGATCTCGGCGGCCGCGCGGGGATCAGGCTCTAGGCGTGCGTTCATGGCGCTGACTCCGACTGCTCCGTGAACGGCTGCTTATGGTCAAGGTTCCGCGTTCTCGCGGCCTTTGTCCTTGAAGCGCCCATATTCCAGACGGGCGATGGTCCGATTGTGCACCTCGTCGGGGCCGTCAGCGATGCGCAGCGTCCGCACCGAGGCATAGAGTTCCGCCAACGGCGTATCGGCCGAAACCCCCGCGCCGCCGAACGCCTGGATCGCGTCGTCGATGACCTGCAGCGCCATGCGCGGCGCGGCCACCTTGATCTGGGCGATCTCTGAACGCGCGCCCTTCGCCCCAACCTCATCCATCATCCAGGCGGCCTTGAGCACCAGAAGGCGGCACATCTCGATGTTGGTGCGCGCCTCGCCGATGCGCTGCTCCCACACCGAATGCTCGGCCAGACGCTTTCTGAAGGCGGTGCGCGACAGCAGCCGCTCGCACATCAGCTCCAGCGCCCGTTCCGCGGCGCCGACCACCCGCATGCAGTGGTGGATCCGGCCGGGACCCAGGCGCCCCTGCGCGATCTCGAACCCCCTGCCCTCGCCCGCAATCAGGTTGGCGACCGGCACGCGGACGTTGTCCAGCACCACCTCGGCGTGGCCGATCGGCCGCTCGTCATAGCCGAACACCGACAGCATGCGTTCGATGCGAAAGCCGGGCGTGTCCGTGGGCACGATGATCTGCGATTGTTGCGCGTGCGTCGGCGCGTCCGGGTCCGTCTTGCCCATGACGATGGCGAGCCTGACGTTTGGGTGCGCCATGTTGGTCGACCACCACTTGCGGCCGTTGATGACATAGTGGTCGCCGTCGCGCTCGATGCGCGTCTGGATGTTGGTGGCGTCCGAGGAGGCCACCTCCGGCTCGGTCATCAGAAAGGCCGAGCGGATCTCGCCGTCCATCAGCGGACGCAGCCAACGGCTTTTCTGCGCCTCGTCGCCATAGAGGTGCAGCACCTCCATGTTGCCGGTGTCCGGCGCATTGCAGTTGAACACCTCGGCCGACCACAGATGCCGCCCCATCATCTCGGCGAGCGGCGCATATTCGAGATTGCTGAGGCCGGCGCCGGTCTCGCCCGGCAGGAACAGGTTCCACAGACCCTCGGCGCGCGCCGCCGCCTTCATCTCTTCCATGGCGGGCGGCTGTCGGGACGGGCTGTCCGCGACCTGCGCCCGGTATTCCGCCTCGCGGGGGACGACTTCCTGTTCAAGAAAGTCTCGCAGGCGCGTCTGCCACTGCAGAGCCCGATCACTGTGGCGGAAGTCCATGGCGTTCCCCGATGTGAAAACGGCGCGGTCCCGTAGGTCCCGCGCCGTCATCCTGTCTGCCTATCGCCGATGCATCAGCGCTTCAGCAGCGGCGCCAGCTTCTGGGCGATCATCATGTCGCCGGCGATCTTCAGCTTGCCCTGCATGAAGGCCATCATCGGATCCAGGCGGCCTTCTGAGAGGGCCGTGAAGTCGTCCCACTTCATCGACACGGTGGCGTCTGCGGGCTTGTCTTCATTGGTGACGGTGTTCGGGACCGACGCGCCGTCGATGAAGATCTTGTCCTGACCGTCGAGGTCCAGCTTCACGGTCTTGCCGAGACCGGAATTGTCGCCGACAGCGGCGCGGATTTTTTCGGTGACTTGAGCCAGATCGGCCATGTTGATCGTCTCCTTGGGACGGTGGGTGGATAAGGCCTAGCGCGCTCCGCAGAGGGCGCCAAGATCACGTCGGGTAAGCCTCAGGCGGCGGCCTCCTTGGGGTCTCCGTCGCGGAAGCGCCACTTCATCACCAGCACCCAGGCGGACATGCACAGCGCCACCGCATTCGACACCGTCACGGGCCATGCCTCAGTCATCGCGCCGTAAATCACCCACAGGATGAAGCAACTGACCGTCAGCGAGTAGGTCCGGAGGCTGACGGCGGATGCGTCGCGCGTCTTCCAGATCTTAAGCGCCTGCGGGATGAAGCTGGTGATCGAGCACAGCGCGGCGGCCGAGCCGATCACGTTGGCCAGGGTCTGGTGATCCATGGCCGGGCTAAAGGCCCTTCGCCGGGCCGTCCGGCTCATCCGGTTCGCCGTCCGCGTCCTTGTCGACGAAGTGCGCCGATCCGCGTCTCATGGGAGACAGGGCGAACAGAGCGCCCGCGAGCACCACGGCGCCGATTAGCAGAAGGATCAGTTCCATGGATGCCCAACGCGCCAGCGCGCGGGCCGTTCGCTTATGTCAGCGATACGACGCGCGGGGCGTGAAGGGCCTGACGCGCTCGTAGGCGTAGCCGAGCGAGAGAATCCGCGCGTCCTCCCACTTGCCGCCGATGAAGCTGAGCCCCACCGGCATGCCGCGGTCAAGCCCCATGGGCACGGTCAGATGCGGATAGCCGGCGACGGCCGCCAGCCGGCTGGCCGAGCCCTGCATCTCGTCCTCATCCTCCGGATCGTTCGTCCAGGCGCGCGAGGTGGTCGGCGCGATCAGCGCGACCAGCCGATGATCGCACATCATCCGGTCGACGCCGTCCTCGCCCGCCGCCTTCAGCGAGCGCGACCGCGCCTCGACATAGGCGGGATCATCGAGGCCGCTCGTCTTCTCGGCGCGCTCGAACAGATCCTGCCCGAACAGCACCGTCTCGCGCGGTTCGGCGGCGTTGAAGGCGATCACGTCAGCCAGGGTGCGGGTGCGGACCTGCGCCGGGTCGGTGGAGGCCAGATAGGCGTTGAGATCGTGCTTCAGCTCCGTCAGCAGGACAGTCAGCTCCCACCCGCCGATCCGCTGATAGTCGGCGGGCGCCTCGGTGATCTCGACAAGCTGGGCGCCGGCCGCGCGCAGGGCGGTCAGCGACTGCTCGAACGCCGCACGCGTCTCTGCCGAATAGCCGTCCAGCAGGAAGCGCATCACGCCGATGCGCGCGCCCCGCAGCGAGCCGGCGTCCAGCGCCGCGCGATAATCGACCTTGCGTGCGTCGGCCTCCGCGGTCGCCACATCGGCCGAATCGGACCCGGCGATGGCGCTCAGCACGATCGCCGCATCCGCTACAGTTCGCGTGATCGGGCCGGCGGCGTCCTGGGAATGGCTGATCGGCACGACATGGGTGCGCGAGACGAGGCCCACCGTCGGCTTGAAGCCGACCACGCCGTTCACCGACGCCGGGCAGGTGATTGAGCCGTCCGTCTCCGTTCCGATGGCGGCGGGCGCCAGGCCGATGGCGACGGCCACCGCGCTGCCGGAGGACGACCCGCAGGGCGTCCGCTCCAGGTCGTAGGGGTTGCGGGTCTGCCCTCCCACGGCGCTCCAGCCGCTGACCGACTCTGACGAGCGGATGTTCGCCCATTCCGACAGATTAGTTTTGCCCAGGATCAAGGCGCCCGCTTCGCGCAGCCGCGTCACCAACGGAGCATCGCGTCCCGGCGCATTGCCCGCCAGCGCCAGCGATCCGGCCGTGGTCGGCATATCGCGGGTTTCGATGTTGTCCTTCAGCAGCACCGGCATGCCCGCCAGCGACCCGCGACTGGCCGACGCCGGCGCGTCGGCGAACCGGATCACGCTGGCGTAGGCGGCGTCACGCTGTTGCAGGGCGGCGACATCAATCGACGGCGTCGAGGCGCAGGCGGCGAGCGACAGGGCCGCCAACGCCCCGCCGATCAGTCCTGCGCGTCGTGCGAGCGCGTGCCGATGGTGCGGTTGAGGAAGTCCAGATAGGTGCGCCATTGCTGCAGTTGCCTCGGATCGCCGCGGACGCCGTGCCGCTGGCCGGGATAGAGCATCATCTCGAACGGCAGGCTCTGCTCCTGCAGCTTGTCGATGACGCGGGTGGCGTTGGGCAGGATGACGTTGTCGTCGGCCATGCCGTGCAGGATCAGCAGCCGCCCGGTCATGTCGCCCAGGCGCGGCAGGACGTCGGTTCGCGCATAGCCCTCCGGATTGTCCTGCGGCGTCGACATGTACCGCTCGGTGTAGTGGGTGTCGTAGAGCGCCCAGTCCGTGGGCGCCGCCCCCGCCATCGCCCCGGCCAGGCCCGCCTCGGGCTCGGTCAGGGTCATCAGGCTCATGAAGCCGCCATAGCTCCAGCCCATGATGGCGATGCGCTCAGGGTCGACGAACGGCTGACGCTTCAGCCACTGCGCCGCCATGGTCTGGTCCTCGGTCTCCACGACACCGAGCTGGCGATAGTTGCTGGTCTCGAACGCCTGCGAGCGGTCGCCCTCGCCCCGGTTATCCAGGCGGAAGACGATATATCCGGCCTCGGTCAGAAGCTGGCTCGTCGCCGGCTGCCAGCTCTTCTGGACGCCCGCGCCGGTGCCTGGTCCGCCATAGACCTGCATCACGACCGGATACTTACGCGACGGATCGAAGTCCGGCGGCGTCTGCATGCGCCAGACCAGCGTCTGGCCGTGGCTCTGCAGGGTTCCGAACTCAGGCTCGCGCAGCCGCGAGACGTAAGGCGCGAACGGATGGTCCGCGTCGAGCCGGTTCTCCTCGATCCAGCGCACGCGCGTGCCGTCCATCCGATAGAGCGCGGACTGCGGCGGCGTCTTCGGATCGGAATAGTTGCCGACGTAAGCCGTGCCGGGCGCGTTAACCGAAGCGTTCCACCAGCCGCCGGCCGGAGTGATCGCAACCGGCGCCTCGGTGCGGTTCAGGCTGGCGCGGAACAGCTGCTGCTCGATCGGCAGTTCCTTGCCGTCGCGCATGGAGGCCGTGAAGAAGACTTCGCCCGTCTGCTCGTTGACGCCGTTCAGGCCCTTCACCGGCCAGTCGCCGCGCGTGATCGGACGCGCCACCCGGCCGTTGCGATCGTACAGGTACAGGTGGCGCCAGCCCGAGTCCTCGTTGGACCAGATGAAGCGGCCGTCCGCCAGAACGTGGAAGTCGTCGTTCAGATCGACCCAGGCGTCCGCCCGCTGGCTGACGATCACGCGCGAGCGGCCCGTCGCCGGATCGACGCTGAGCAGGTCCAGCCGCTTCTGGTCGCGCGACTGGCGCTGGACGTACAGCGTGCGGCCGTCGTTCGACCAGTCGACCCGCGCCAGATAGATATCCGTGTTGTCGCCCAGATCGACCTTTGTTCGCTCGCCGCTCTGGAGATCGCGCACATACAGCTCGACCACGGCGTTCGGCCGCCCCGCCTTGGGATAGCGCTGCTCCACCACGGTCGTGCCCGCCCCGGTGATCTCGAAGCGCGGCACGACGTCGACCGGGCTCTCGTCCACCCGCGTCAAGGCGATGTAGCGCTCGTCGGGGCTCCACCAGTAGCCGGTGAACCGCTTCATTTCCTCCTGGGCGATGAACTCGGCGGTGGCCCAGGTGATCAGGTCGCGCCCGTCATCGGTGATCGGCGTCTCCTGGCCGGTCGCCAAGTCCTGCACGTACAGGTTCTGGTCGCGCACAAAGGAGACGTAGGAGCCCTTGGGCGAGACCTTGGCGTCGATCTCGTCCGCCTCGGTTTCGGTCAGGCGGCGCACCGATCCGTCGGCTCGCGTCGCCAGGAACAGGTCGCCCTCGAGCGGCGCGAGGATGTAGCGCCCCTGCTGGTCCCAGGCGTAGTCCACCACGCCGCGCGCGCTTATCCGCAGCCGTTCGCGGCGCGCCTTTTCGGCTTCCGACAATTCGCCGGCGTCGGGCGCCAACGCGCGGGCGTCGATCAGCTTGTAGGGCTCGCCCTCGCCGGTCGGCGCGGCCCACAGGTCCTGCACGTTGGCGTCGTCCTCACGCCCCCGCAGGAACGCCACAAGCTGACCATCGGGCGACAGGCTGACTCCCCTCGCCACCGGCCCGATCAGGGCCGGGCTCGAGAA
>JAEYAO010000021.1 GCA_023456105.1 Pseudomonadota bacterium
GGTCCGACTGCGGCGCGCGACGGCCGGCGGCGGGCGTGGCGGCGGCCAGCGCCAGGACGGCGGCGCCCGCGACACGCAGCATGCCGCTCTTCCGCATCGCCTTCAGTCGCGGTGATAGGGCGAGCCGGACAGGATCGTCACGGCGCGATACAGCTGTTCCGCCAGCATGGCTCGGGCCAGGGCGTGCGGCCAGGTCTGCGGCCCGAACGCAAGGGTCGAGGCGGCGGCCGCGCGCACGCTGTCGTCCAGACCGTCGGCGCCGCCGACGGCGAACACCACCCGCCGCTCGCCCCGATCCCGCAGGGTCGCGACGTGGTCGGCGAAGGCGCGCGAGGAATAGGTCCGGCCCCGCTCGTCGCAGGCGATCAGATGCGCGCCCTCCGCCGCCTGCAGGATCAGCTCGGCCTCCGGCGCCTTGCCGCTCTTTCGCGGCTCCAGGTCCATCAGTTCGAGCGGACCCAGACCTAGCGCCCGGCCCGCCAGAGTGGCGCGCCGGGCGTAGTCGTCGGCCAGCGCCGCCTCCGGCCCGCGTCCGGGCTTGCCGATGGCGACGACGGCCAGCCTCACCGAAGGATCAGACGCTCGCGGGGCGGCGGTGGGCGCTGTCGACGGCCCAGATCTTTTCGATGTTGTAGAAGGTGCGCACCTCCGGCCGGAACAGGTGCACGATCACGTCGCCGGCGTCGATCAGCACCCAGTCGCAGTGCGGCAGGCCCTCGACCTTGGCCTTGCCCAGCCCCTGGTCCTTGAGCTCGCGCAGCAGGTGGTCGGCGATGGCGCCGACGTGGCGGTGCGACCGGCCCGAGGCCACGATCATGGCGTCGGCCATCGGGCTCTTGCCCTTCAGGTCGATCAGGACGATGTCCTGAGCCTTGTCGAAGTCCAGCTTGGCCAGAAGCGCTTCTTCCAACGGGGTCGAACCGACGGGGCGCGGCGTCTCTTCGCCGGTCGGCCCGGCCGAGGCTTCGTCGTCGAAGTCGTCGTCGCCGAACTCCAGACCGGCGAAGTCGGAGTCGGTTTCGGCTCCGTCCTCGGTATGGAGGGGTTCGATGGGATCCATCTCGTTCGCCAGGTTCGAAACGGCGGCGTCTTGCGCATCGTGCGCGGGAGAGGGGGTCAGCGTAGGGCTCCAGGAGCGTTTATCTAGTCCGGACATATAGCACGCCCCGCGCCGAACGTCACCCGACCACGCGATCCGCCATCCGTCCCGCCCGTATCGCGGTGGAGGAGCGCGCGTTCAGCGGCGCCGCCAGATAGGTCCAGGCGGGCGCATGAAGCGTCGGCAACAGACCGGCCTGAGCGTCCGGCACGCGAAAGGCCGAGAAGCGTCGGGCCGCCGGGGCGCTGCGGCTATCCAGCTGCGATCCCGGCCGCGCCACCACGGCCACCGGCGCCATCCGCATGATGTCGGTCCAGCCGCGCCAGCGGTGAAAACTGGCCAGGTTGTCCGATCCCATCAGCCAGACGAAGTGCACGCCTGGATGCCGGCTCCTCAGCGCCCGCAGGGTGTCCACCGTCCACTGCGTGCCCGCCCGGGTCTCGAAATCCGAGACGATCATGGCGGGCCCTTGCGCCTGCGTCCGCGCCGAGGCCATGCGCTCGGCCAGCGGTGCGCTGTGGCGCGCGTCCTTGAGCGGGTTCTGCGGCGACACCAGCCAGACCACCCGATCCAGCCCCAATCGCCGCAGCGCCGTCTCGGCCACATGGGCGTGCCCGTCGTGGGCCGGATTGAACGAGCCGCCGAACAGCCCGACCTTCATCCCCGCCGTGATCGGCAAGCCGTCGCGCAGCGCCCCGATGCGGGGGCCAGAGCCTCGCGGCGCGGGACCGGCGTGAAAAAAGGACAAGAGGGCGGCGGCTCGGAGAAACGATTATGCTCGCCGACGCCCTATCAGGCGGCGGGAGGCGTGTCCCGCGCGAAATCCGTCAGACTGCGGCGTCCAGCAGCGCGCTTCGCACCACTTCCGGCTGCGTCATGGGAAACAGGTGACGGGCGCCCGGCACGACCTCCACCCGCCGCCGCCCGTTGTCGGCCGCGCTCGCCGGCACATGGCAGGTCGATCCGATCTCCGCCTTTACGATGCGCGTCCGGCCGCCGTAGCGCCGCAGCGCCCGCCAGGGATCGTGGCTCTGGGCGGCGTAGTTGGAGGCCTCCCACTCCGGCGTGGCGCTCAGCGCATAGCCGCCCTCACCCTCCACCAGCCCATCCGACAGATAGTCGGCCAGCGCCGCATCGGGCCAGCCGCGAAAGGCGCCGCGACCACGATAGGCGGCCAGCGCCTGCTCGCGGCTCTCAAAGGCGCTGCGTCGACGCCTCGCCGTCCTGGCCAGCGGATTGTTGTACAGGCCCGCCCGCATCACCGGCAGGCGGAACAGGAGGCTGGTCGCCCGGCTCCAGATCACGGGATCGAACAGCACCAGACTGGCCGTCCGCTCCGGCCGCTCGGCCGCCGCCAGCAGGGCCGAGGTTCCCCCCATCGAATGGCCGCTCAGCACCACCGGCGGTCCCTCCACGGCGTCAAGCAGGGCGATCAGGTCGTCGCGGTGGTCGCGCCAGTCCCAGCGCCTGTGCGTGCGGGTCGGCAAGGTCGTGCGCCCGTGCCCTCGCAGGTCCGGCGCCCAGATGCGCAAGGAGGCCGACAGCGGCGCCAGCACGCTGCGATAGGTCGCCGCGTTGAAGCCGTTGGTGTGGGCGAAGACCACGTCCACCGGGCGTTCGGGCGGCCCGAAGTCCAGCACCGCCATCTCGCCGCCGCCCCACCGATTTTCGATGGCGATGCTCAGACGGCGCGGCGCGTCGAGCCCGGACGGGTCCATGGATCAGGCGGCCTCTCGACAGGCGGCGCAGCGTCCGTGCGCCTCGATGGTTGTGCGCTGCACCGCATAGCCCGCCTCGTGTGCGGCCTGATGCAGGCGGTCGTCCTCGCCGATCGCGACCTCGCGCGTCGCGCCGCAGCAGTCGCAGATAAGAAAGGCGGCGGCGTGCGCGCTCTGGTCGTCGCCGCTGCAGGCCACATAGGCGCTGATGGAGGCGATGCGGTGCGCCAGCCCCAGTCGCTCCAGGAAATCCAGGGCGCGGTACACCGTCGGCGGCTTGGCCGCTTGGCCTTCGGCGCCGCCGAAGCGGGCGATCAGGTCATAGGCCTTGACCGGCTCTCCGGCCTCCAGCAGCAGCGTCAGCACGCGTCGGCGGGGCGCGGTCATCCGCTCGCCGGCGTCGGCGATGCGGCGCTCGGAGGCGCCCAGCGCGCGCTCCAGCGCCCCGCCGTGCAAGCCGCCGTGAACATGATCGTGATCGCAGGCTGCGCCCATGACCCACAGCTAATGCCTGCGGTCTCCCGCCGCAACACAACGCGCACAGCATGGCGAACGGCGATGTTTGCCGCGTGCCTGCCCTTCGGCTAGAAGGCCCGTTCCTTACGGCTTCTCAGCGATCCTGCTTACCCATGACCGACGCTTCGTCCTCGCCGCTTTCGGGCAACGTCCTGTTCTACAACCAGCCCGAGCCGCTGGATCCCGCCCGTCACGGCGGCCTGGGCGTCAACGCCGCCGACAAGCCGTACGCCTTTGTGGGCGCGACCAACTTCGTGCCGCTGACGGTGACCGAGTTCGCCGCCGCCGCCCTGTCCTTCCCCGTGGTCTTCATGGGCGACCAGAAGCAGCCGGTCGCGGTCATGGGCCTGCGCCAGGGCGAGAACCTGTATGTCTCCAATGAGGGCGACTACCGTCCCGACGCCTACATCCCGGCCTATGTGCGCCGCTTCCCGTTCGTCTTCGCCGACGACAAGCAGAACTCGCGACTGATCCTGTGCATCGACCGCGGCGCGCCGATCGTCACGGAAGGCGGCGAAACGCCGCTGTTCGTGGACGGCCAGCCCAGCGACTACACCAAGATGGCGATGGAGTTCTGCAACAACTTCGAGCAGGAGCGCCTGCGCACCGAAGCCTTTGTTCAGCTGCTGGGCGAGCTTGACCTGTTCGAGACGCGCACCGCCAACTTCACCCCGCGCAATCCCGACGGCAGCGCCGGCGAGCCGCAGCGCCTCGCTGAATATTTCGCCGTCTCCGAAGACAAGCTGAAGGCCCTGCCGGCCGAGAAGCTGGCTGAGCTGCGCGACAACGGCGCCCTGGGCCAGATCTACGCCCATCTGGTGTCGCTGCTGGGGTGGGACCGCCTGATCGCCCTGGCCTTCCAGCGCTCGGCGCAGACGCCTTCGGCCGCCAACAACTAAGGCGCTTGATCGTAAAGAAAGGCCCCGCCGGCTCTCGCCGACAGGGCCTTTTTTGCACCTGACGGCGAGATTCACCACAAGCGTCAACAAGGTCGAAAGGCTGTTGTCGGCATAACAGCGTTCATGACCGACACGCCCTTCACCCGCCGGCCTGTCACCCAGGTCGATCCCGCAAAGGACCGCTCGCAACAGCTGCGAGACGATGTCCAGATCCAGAGCCGGCCGCAGACGCCGTCCGCGCGCGCCGATCACGCCTTCAGCCGCTCAGACCGCGACGGCGGTTCCGGCTTCGGCGCCCTGTTCTAGCGCCTGGAGAACACCGCCCGCGTCAGGCAGGCGAACACCAGACGGCCGCTCTCGTCCAGGAGGTCGTGCGAGGCGATGACGATGCCCTTTTCGTCGCCGACCGGATCCTTGCCCATCACCGTCATGCGGCCGCGCAGCAGCTCGCCCGCCGGCGGATTGCGCATAAAGCGAAGCCCGTCCACCGCCAGCACCTTGGACTGGGCCCAGCTCGCCGCCTTGTCCGCGAACAGACGGCTCCACAGGGCGTAGACCATGGCGTCCGGTGCGCCATAGGCCGTGTCCCAGCCCGGCGCGAACCGTTCGACGAAGACGTCCAGCGCGCCGGCATCGACCGCACACGCCCCGAGCGGCGCAACCTGTCCGACATCCAGGTCCTCGAAATGGGCCAGCAGCGGTTCGCTCATGCCGGTGGGGTCCTCAGGCCGGTTCGTCGGAGACGCGGACCAGCAGCTTGCCGTTGTGGTCGCCGGTGAACAAGCGGTTCAGCGAGCCGACCGCGCCTTCCAGCCCCTCGTCGACGTGGACCTTCCACTTGACCCGGCCGTCCGCGAGCCACGGGCCCATCTCCTCGACCATCTCGCGGGCGCGGTGGGCGTAGTCCAGCACCAGGAAGCCCTGCACGTCGAGGCGATGGGTGATGATCCGGGCGAAGTTCGGCGACGGCGGCGCCTTGGTCGCATTGTAGGACGAGACCAGTCCGCACACGGCCATGCGGCCATGCACCTTCAGCCGGTTGAACACGGCGATCATGATGTCGCCGCCGACGTTCTCGAAGTTCAGATCGACCCCGTCCGGCGCCAGCCGGTCCAGCGCCTCGCCTACGTCCTCGTTCTTGTAGTCCACGGCGGCGTCGAAGCCGAGTTCGTCGACCAGCCAGCGGCATTTGTCCGGTCCGCCCGCAATGCCGATCACCCGCGCGCCGCGCTGCTTGGCGACCTGTCCGGCGATCGAGCCCACCGCCCCGGCGGCCGCCGAGATCACCAGCGTCTCGCCCGCCTGGACCTTGAGCACGTCGGTGACGCCAAAATAGGCCGTCAGCCCCGTCATGCCGAGCACCGACAGGTTGGCCGTCAGCGGCAGGCCGGCGGCGCGGTGCACCGGCCGCAACGCCTGGTCCGACACCACGGCGTAATCCGCCCAGCCGCCGGACAGCGGCGTCACCACGTCGCCCGCCTTGAAGCGGTCCGAGCGCGATTGCTCCACCACTCCAAGCGTCAGACCGCGCATCACCTCGCCCAGGCCCACCGGCGGCAGATAGCCTTCCGCGTCGTTCATCCAGGTGCGGTTTGTGGGATCCAGCGACAGGTAGACGGTGCGCACCAGCACCTCCGACTCCTTGAGGTCCGGGATGGGGCTTTCCACCAGCTCCAGGTCGCCGGGCTGGACCATGCCGCGCGGACGCTGGCGCAGCACCCACTGCCGATTGATTCTTGTCATCGTATTCTCCGATCCGCTGGCGTTGATCTCATAGTGGCCAAGCGACGCGAGCGGGTCGAGCCCGGCGAAAAGAAAAGGCGGCCCGCCAGGGACCGCCCTTCAGTGGCATTATCGAGAATGAGGCGCGGAGGCGACAGACCGGCTAGGCCGGCCTGGAGTCGGGGGGCGTCGCCGCCTCCGCAGGGCATCAACGGCGCGGGCCGAACACGGTTCCGTGTGGACAGGAAGATTGACGCCACCGGCCGATCACCGGTCGACGGAACAGCGAAGCTCGCATCCGCGTTGATGGGACCTGTACGCAATCATCAGGACGGACGGCGGCCATGACCCATGAAGATCCCAATGTTCGCACCTCCAACGTCGTCGACGCCGACCGGACGGCGGGCGCGCAAGACACGCGTCAGGGCCGGCCCGGCAAGCGCATCCTCTGGCTGCTGATCGTGTCCGCGGGCGCCGCCGCCGTTCTGCTGCTGGGCCTGTGGTTCGTCAGCCAGAACGGTATGTCGGAGACCAACGCCAACGATGGCGGCCAGGTCGTGGACGCCCAGGCCTTCCAGGGCGACAGCCAGACCGCGCCGGCGGCCGATGCGCCCACCACCTCGACCGGAGAACCGACCGCGCCGGCGACCGGCGAGGCCCCCAACGTCAACGCGCCTACGACCTCGGCCCAGCCGTCGAACTGACGCCGGCGCGGCCAGCCTCAGTCGAAGATGTCAAAGATGCTGTCGCGCTTCTTTTTCTTGTAACCGTGACGATGATCGTCCCGGTAGCGATCGTCCTTGTAGCGGCGATCGTCATCGCGATAGCCGCCACCTCCTCCCCAAGGTTGGGAGTGGGATTGCGGATGGGCTTGCGGAGGCGGCGCCGCATAGCCGGGCTGCGGCGGCGGGGCGTAGGCGGCGGGCGCGCTGGCGCGGCCTTCGTCCATCGCCGCCTCCATCAGCTTTTCCAGCTCTCCCCGATCCAGCCACACACCTCGGCATTTGGGGCACATGTCGAACTGGACGCCGGAGCGTTCCAGCGTCTGCATCGGGGCGTCGTCGTTGGGGCACATCAAGAGGGGCATGATGGGAAGCTAGGCTCAGGACCCATTGATGTGAGGCGCTGGATCTGATTCAGGCTCCCGAGGAGTCTGGATATGAGTGACCTATATTGGCTGACGGACGAGCAGATGGAGCGGCTCCGGCCGCACTTTCCCAA
>JAEYAO010000011.1 GCA_023456105.1 Pseudomonadota bacterium
GGCGAGCCCGGCACGACATCCGCCACGATTACTCCGTTCACGCCGAGCTGAGCCGCGAGCGTCTCGTCGCCCGCCAGGATCCCGATGCCCGGGGTCGGGACGCGGCCGTTGCGGATCAGCTCCGGCACAACCCGGTTGACCACGTCGACCGGAATGGCGAAGCCGATGCCCGCATTGGTGCCGGAGGGCGAGAAGATCGCCGTGTTGACACCGATCAGGCGGCCTGCCGAATCCAGGAGCGGGCCGCCCGAGTTGCCGGGATTGATCGCCGCGTCGGTCTGGATCACGTCAGCGACCTCGCGCCCGCCGCTGGTGGGCAGGCGGCGCTTGAGGGCGCTGATGATGCCGGTGGTAAGCGATTGGTCGAGTCCGAACGGGTTGCCGATGGCATAGGCGGTCTGCCCGACCTTCAGATCCGCCGAGGTGCCGACGGCGACCGGCGCAGGCAACCCGCCCTGGCGCTGAACCCTCAGCACGGCGAGATCGTAGTTGGGAGCGCGCCCGACCACATCGGCCGGCAGCACCTCGCCGGACGCGAGCCGCACCACGAAGGACGCGCCGTTCTCGACCACATGGTGGTTCGTGACGACATGACCGGCGGCATCCCAGATGAACCCAGTGCCCGAGCCTGCCGGCTCTCCGCCCGTGGGCCCTCGCCCGGACAGCCCAACCACCTGGACGACCGAGGGAGCGACGGTCTCGAACACACGGATCGTCGACCGTTCATAGTCCGACAGATCTCCACGCGCCGCGACGGGTCGCGGCTCCCTGGCAGAAAACAGGTAGCCCGTCACGTAGGGCTGCAGCACGAAGATCGCGAGAAGCACCGCGATCACCAGCATGACGATTCGTGTGACCCGGTCCTGCATCTTATTTCCCTCGTTCGCTCAGTGTCACAACGGACACGCTTGGCCGAAGTTCGACCCGAGCCGGAACGAACAGATGGAAGCAATTTCTCGAACAAATTCCTCCCGCGAACGTTCGCCCTCACAACTTGCTCGCAGGAGAAACTTGATGTCACGCAGCTTCATGATCGCAGGCCTCATGGCCGCTATCAGTCTTCCCGCCCTCGCCCAGCAGCAGAACCAAGCCATCACTCAACCCACTACACCTCAGCCCGCGGAGACGCAGACAAATCCCGCCCTCGGCCAGAACGCGCAGCAGCGTCAGCAGCGCACCCAGCAGGGCGGCGCACCGCAGGATACGCAGACTCCGATGCGCCAGGGTCAAGCGAGCGCACCGGCGGCCATGGGCCAGCAGCAATCGCAGGCGGACCGGCAGTACATCCAGCAGATGCTGGCACTGAGCACCGTCTCGCTGCAGCAGTCGAACTTCGCGCACAGCAAGGCTCAGAATTCGCGCGTGAAGCAATTCGCGGATTTCGAGATCGCGGAGCAGAACCTCCTCACCGACATCATGCATTCCTTCGCCGACCCGAACGCGACCGCCTCGACCACACAGGGCGCACAGCAATCCGCCGCGACGGCGCCCGAATTGCCGCAGAAGGACGCGCAGGCCATGGAGCGCCTATCAAAGGCACAAGCGGGCGCTGCTTTCGACAAGGATTATGTCGCATTGCAGATCGAGGGACATCAGGCCCTGCTGAAGCTTCAGGAGACCCAGCTCCAGCAGGCCTCGGGCAACCGCGAGATGTCGAACCTCGCCAAGCTCGCGCGGGGCCAGATCAAAGAGCATCTGGCGCTGCTGCAGGACATGCAGAAAGAGCTCGGACAATAAGGACAACGGCCCCGCTTTCTAACGAGTGCGGGCCGGAACACCCGTCCTCGACGGGACGTTGCCTCCTGGAAATGCAGGCTCCCACCGCCTGCCCGAAACCCAAGAAGAGGAATAGCCCATGGCTCAAGACAAGCGTGGCCGCCCTCCCGAGCCGGATGTCGACGAGGTGCTGAACGAAGTCACCCAGGAAGAGACCGGCGACAGCTTCGTCGCAGGCCCGACCCAGAGGAACGATGTCGGCAACACCAAGCGCGCGGCCGCAAAGGCGACCGGCCTTATGGGGGCCTCGAAGAAGCTCGACCCCGACCTCGATATCGAGCACGTGGACGACAACCGCCCGACGAGCGGCTCGAAGGCCGGAATCCGGTCCTTCAAGGACGTGCCTGAGCAGGAGGACGACGAGGCCGGCTTCCTGCTGTCGAACGAGGAGATTGCCGGTGGCGTGAACACCACCGCCACGAAGAGCCCCGCTCCCCGCGGCGCCCAAACGGAAGGGCCGAGCGGGCCGACCGGCATGAGCGGCGGCGCCTCGTCCCGCGCCCGTGTCCCGGCGCCCGGGAACGCAGTCGACGTACCCAAGGGTACCCTGGTGCGCGGACATCCCACGGCCACCCAGTCGGGCGGACATTCCACATCCTCCACCGGCGACGAGAAGCCCCCGAAGCGTTCTGCCCGCGCCCACAGCGGTCAGCAGCAGCGCCCCTTGTCGAAGGGTGGCTCGGAAGAGCGGTGATCGCTCCTTGAACCTTCCTGCAGGCATGAAGCGTGAAAGTGTCATTCCCGGCCGAAGCACCGCGGAGGGGATGACGCTCACCACGTCATGGCCACCCCCGGACCTGATCCTGGGATCAGCCCGGCCGAGCGACGACCGTGAAGCCCCACGCTTCAACCCATCAAGAGGCCGGTGATGACATCAGTCAATTCACCGGCCGCCTCATCAATGACGCCACTGCATAGCTTGTCTCCGCCCGCGCATACCTACCCCAACGGAATGCGGAGTGACAGCGGCCCACCTCCCGCTTTATGGAATGTTCAGCCAAACCGGCAATGACGACATAAAGCGGTTGAGGAAATGCTCATGGATAGAAGAAAAGTTCTCAAGGGTGCGGGCCTTGCAGCTGCGGCGGGCGCCGTCGCCTCCCCGGCCATCGCGCAGGCGCAACCTGAAATCCGCTGGCGCATGACGTCGGCCTATCCCAAGAGCCTCGACACC
>JAEYAO010000042.1 GCA_023456105.1 Pseudomonadota bacterium
CCAGTAGGCGGGGCTGTGGTCGGCGTGGACCAGGTGTGCGACCTCGTGCGCAGCCAGGTAGTCGATGACCGGCTCCGGCGCCATCACCACCCGCCAGGAGTAGCGGATCGAGCGGTTGTGAGGGCTGCACGAGCCCCAGCGCGACCGGGTGTCGACGATGGACACCCGAGCCGGCCCCGACCCCGCCGCCTCGCCCAGAGTGCGCAGGTGCACGGCGGTGCGGGCGGTCAGGATGTCGCGGGCGTGACGCTTCAGCAGGTTCTCGACGCGGCGGGCGAAGGCCTCGCCCTCTCCGCCCGACAGAATGGCCGGCCCCTCCGCCGTCCGGCCGAGCTGGGCCGCGCCCGCGCCGCCGGTGGCGACCAGCGTCACAGCCTTTCCCTTCAACATCACCACGCCGCCGGGCGCCAGCGGCGTCCCGACCGGCCGCGCCTCCAGCCGTTCCGCGATCCAGTCGGTCTTGGTGCGGGCGAAGGCCAGGCCTTGCGCCAGCAGCCGCTCGCGCGGCGCGACCACCACCGCCTCGCCCGCGCGGGCGTCGATGCGGATCGACAGACGTTTGGCTCGCGGGTTGATCGACAGCCGCACGATCGGCCCGTCAGGGCCTAGCCGCAGCCGATCTCCGTCCCGGTGGACCACTGACGAAGCCGACCGCCGCCTCAGCCGCGCGCCTCTCAGCCCCGCGCCATGGCGTCGCGCACGATCTGCGTCGCCTTCTGGGGGCCGAGGCCATAGCCCAGAGTGGTGCGGAACTTCCCGTCCGGACCCATCACATAGACGGTCAGGGCGTGGTTCATCGTATAGCCCTCGCCCTCGCCGACCTTCTGGTAGAAGGCGCGATAGGCGCGGGCGGCCTGCGCCACCTGCTCAGGCGTGCCGGTCAGGCCGACCGTTCCTTTGGGAAAACCATCAGAGGACAGATAGTCCTTCAGCGCCTGCGGCGTGTCACGCTCGGGATCGATGCTGATGAACACCATCTGCAGGTCGCGCGCCTGCTCGCCCAGCTGCTGCTGCACCGCGGCCATCTCGGCCAGGGTCGTGGGGCAGAACTCGGGGCAATAGGTGAAGCCGAAGAAGACCAGGCTCCACTTGCCGTTCAGGATCGTCTGGTCGACCGGCCGCCCTTCCTGATCAACCAGCTGGAAGTCGCCGCCGACCAGCGGCTGTCCGGTCGCCGCCATCTCTCCGCCCGCCGCCCGCTCGCGCCCGGACACCACCACCAAGGTGACGATAGCCAGCGCCACGGCGATGACGATACAGGCGCCGGCGAACAGCAGAATGGAGCGGCGGGGCATGGGCGTTGTTTTCCGGATTGCGGTCCGTCGGTCTATAGAAGCTCGGTGAGCCATCCAGAAGCCCATCCGTCGTCGCAGAGCTTTGCGGACCTGTCCGGCTGGTCGGAGTCGCCGCGCGAGATCACGGGGCGAGGTCGGGGCCTGTCGCTGCGCACCCTGATCGTGATCCGCTGGCTGGCGCTGCTGGGCCAGACCTCGGCGATCCTGTGGGCCTATTTCGCCCTGCATTTCCCGCTGCCCTTATGGCCGTGTTTGAGCGTGATCGGCTTCTCGGCGGCGGTGAACCTCGGACTGATGGCGCGGGCGCGCCGGCTGGACCAGAGCCTGCCGGACGGTCGCCAGACCGGCCTTCAGCTCGGCTTCGACATCCTGCAGCTCAGCGTCATGCTGGGCCTGACCGGCGGCCTCGACAATCCGTTCTGCGTCCTGCTGGTCGCACCAGTGACTGTGGCGGCGGCGGCCGTCCCGGCGCGACATGCGGGCGTCCTTGGGCTGATGGCGCTGACGGCGGTGGTGGTGCTGTTCTTCTGGTCGCTGCCGCTGCCGTGGCGGCTGCACGAGCATCTGGAGCTGCCGTTGCTTTACCGTCTGGGCCTGGGCACGGCGCTGGTGACGGGGGTGGTGTTCACCTCCGGCTACGCCTGGCGGGTGGCGACGGACGCCGAAAAGCTGGAGCTGGCGCTGGCCACCACCCAGGACGTGCTGCAACGCGAACAGAGGTTGGCGGCGCTGGGCGGGCTGGCGGCGGCGGCGGCGCACGAGCTGGGCACGCCGTTGGCGACGATCCAGGTGGTGGCCAAGGAGCTTCTGCGCGCCTCGCCGGCCGACAGCGCGGCGGCCGAGGACGCCGCCCTGATCCTGCAGCAGGCCGAACGCTGTCGCGGCATCCTGGCGCAGCTGTCCGCCGAGCCCGAGGAGGACCGCGTCCTCTACGCCGACGTGGGCTTGCAGGCGCTGATCGAGGAGGTGGCGGCCCCGCACCGCGGCTTCGACCTCCAGTTCGATCTGGAGGTGAAGACCCCGCCCGGCCAGGCGTCGCCGCGCGTGAAGCGGATGCCCGAGATCGTCCACGGCCTGTCCACACTGGTCGAGAACGCCGCCGACTTCGCCGCCTCCAAGGTGGTCATGCGGGCGGTGGTGGACGCCGGCTGGATCGAGATCGAGATCCTGGACGACGGGCCGGGCTTCGCCTCCGACATCCTGCCGCGTCTGGGCGAGCCCTATGTCACCAGCCGGCCGCACGGAAAGGCCCGGCGCGCGCTGGCCGCCCAGATCGCCGACGCCGCCCGGTCCGGCCGTCCGCGCCGACCGCGCGAGGATGCCGACGCGCCTGTCGCGCCCAGCCAGGGCGGCATGGGTCTGGGCTTCTTCATCGCCCGCACGCTTCTGGAGCGCAGCGGCGGACAGGTCAGCGTGGGGCAGGGCTTGGCGGCCGAACGCGGCGGGCGCGGCGCCCGGGTCGCCGTCCGCTGGTCGCGCGCGACGCTTGAGGCGCCGAACGCCTGGCATCGGGGCGAAACGTCGCAGCCGAGTTCGGCTTGACCCGAAGCGTTGCAACGCCACTTGAAGACACCGAAAGATGAAGGCCCCCATGTCCGATCTGGAAACCCGCGTCCAAGCCCTGTCCGACAAGTCGCTGCTGCTGCTGGACGACGATCAGGCGCTGCGCACCCGGCTGGGCCGGGCGTTGGAGGCGCGGGGCTTTGAGGTCACCACGGCGGGATCGGTGGCGGAGGCGACCGAGCAGCTGCGCATGGGCGCCCCCGCCTTCGCCGTGCTCGACATGCGGCTGGAGGACGGCAACGGGCTGAAGGTGGTGGAGGCGGTGCGCGAGCGCCGCGCCGACGCCCGCATCGTCATGCTGACCGGCTACGGCGCGATCGCCACGGCTGTCGCGGCGGTCAAGGCCGGAGCCGTCGACTATCTGTCCAAGCCCGCGGACGCCGACGACGTGGCCAAGGCGTTGCTGGCCAGCGGCGAACAGGCGCCCGAGCCGCCGGAAAACCCCATGAGCGCCGATCGTGTGCGATGGGAGCACATCCAGCGCGTCTATGAGCTCTGCGACCACAACGTCTCGGAGACCGCCCGCCGGCTGGGCATGCACCGCCGCACCCTGCAGCGCATACTGGCCAAGCGGGCGCCTCGCTGACGCTCGCGATCAGGCGTCGGTGAGGTGATCCGACAGGATCGCGTTCATCTCGAACATGGTGAAGCGGTCTTTTCCAAACACGGCCTTCAGCTTGTCGTCGGCCTTGATCTCCTGGCTGTCCTGAAGATCGTTCTTCTTGATGTAGTCCCAAAGCGCGCTGACCACGTCGGCGCGCCCCATGGGGCCTTCGCCCACCACCTCGGCCAGCTCCGGAGACGGCTTGACCGGCTTGTGCAGGCCGTCGTTCTCCTCGCCCGCGCCGGGGCCCGTCGGGTGTTCGTCCTTGTCCGTCATCGGATGTCCTTTCTCGGTGTGTGTCGAGCCTGAACAACCGGCGAGCGGACGTTCCGTTCACTCTCGCAGCGATCGCATGGCGCCAAGCCGCGCGAACGCCAGCGTCAGGGCCTTGCGCCGCGCGGGCGCCAGCGGAACCGGCGCCGCTTTGCGCACCACCGCGCCGCCGAAGCCGTCGGCCACGATCAGCCCCGGCCCGTCCGGCAGCGCCTCCAGCGGAAACTCGGGCGCCACGGCGAAGTAGAAGGCGTCGCAAAACGGCGCGTACTCCCCCCATTTCCGATCCGAGCGGAAGTCGTCGATCCCGGACTTGACCTCGCAGATGACGATCTCGCCCCGAGGCCCCAGCGCCATCACGTCGGCCCGCCGCCCGTTCGGCAGACAGACCTCAAGAAGCGGCGCATGGCCCAGGTCCACCAGGGCGCGCGCCGCGCCGCGCGTCACCGCCAGCGTGGTTTCGGGGCGGCTGAAGACCAGTTCCAGGTGCACGGCGGCGGCGGGCATGGCTGTCTTATGTTCGCTGTCCGTTCCGGCCGCAAGCGGAGCGGCTAGAGCAGATACTCACGCTCCAGCTCGTAGCGGCTGCCGTCCGGCGTCAGGACGCTGGAATACAGGCCGAAGCGGTCGATGCGGATCGGCGGCGAACTCAGCAGATTGTGCCCGGCCATCCAGGCGCCGATGCGGTCCGGGTTCGCCTGCGGCTTCAGATAGGCGAGGGTGACGTGGGGCCGATAGTTGCGCCTTTCCATCACCAGGCCCGCGCGCTCGCCCGCGTTCCGGCAACGACCGGCCAGCACGGACAGGGGGTCGTTCGGCATGACCACGCCGGCCCAGAGGGTGTGGCTGCGATGCGCGTCGCCGAACGCGCCGACGCCCGACAGGGCGATCTCGAACGGACCGCCGGTGATGCGCGCCAGCTCGGAGGCGAGGTCATCGGCCTGGCGGTCCGGCGCCTCGCCATAGAAGGCCAGCGTGACGTGCAGCGCCTCCAGTGGACGCCAGCGCGCGCCGGGCAGGCCGGATTGGCGCCGCTCTAGCACCTCGGCGACGTCCGGCGGCAGGGTCAGGGCGGTGAAGAGGCGGGGCATGCGACCGTTGGTAGCGGCCGGAACCGCGCCTGATAAGCCCGGTTCTGCTTGCGAGGGGACCGCGAGGTTCCGATATTGGCTTCATGCGACCGGCGACGTCTTGCCGGCGCCATTGGGAGAAACATGTCGCGATGAGCGATTTCAACAACGGCTACGCCCGGCCGCTGCCGCAGACGGCGGACATGTCCGTTGATGCGGGCCTGCGGGCCTTCATGCTGGGCGTCTACAACAAGCTGGCCATCGGCCTGGTGGTCGCGGGCGCCCTCGCCTACGTCACCGGCAACGTGCCGGCCGTGCAGCAGCTGATGTTCCAGGTAACGGCGGACGGTCGCGTCGGCTACACCCTGCTGGGCATGATCGTGGCCTTCTCGCCGCTGGTTCTGTTGTTCGGTTCGATGTTCTTCATGAAGAACCCCACCGCGCGCGGCGTGAACACGCTGTACTGGGCGGTGGTCGCCTCGATCGGCGCAGGGCTCGGCGTGCTGTTCCTGCGCTACACCGGCGGCTCGCTGGCCACGACCTTTTTCGTGACGGCGGCGGCGTTCGGCGGTCTCAGCCTGGTGGGCTACACCACCAAGAAGGACCTGTCGGGGATGGGGACGTTCCTGATCATGGGCCTGATCGGCCTGATCATCGCCTCCATCGTCAACATCTTCCTGCAGTCGGGGACCTTCTACCTGATCATCTCGGCGATCGGCGTGCTGATCTTCTCGGGTCTGATCGCCTACGACACCCAGCGCCTGAAGATGACCTATTACGCCATCGGCGCCGACCAGAACGCCCTGGGCGTAGCGACGGGCTTTGGCGCGCTGAGCCTGTTCATCAACTTCGTGAACCTGTTCCAATTCCTGCTGGCCTTCATGGGCGGCAACCGGAACTAAGAGCCGCTGACAGGCTGACGTGGAAAGGGCCCCTGCGAAGGGGCCCTTTTCTATTCCACCACGTTGAACTTGCGGGCGTCGAAGACCCGCAGCGCTTGGGCGAGATCGCGGCCGCGACGAAGGATCTGGCCGCCTTCGCCGATCACCGCCCACTGCCCCTGCTTGGCCTGCAACGAAGGCCGCTTCTCGATCCGATAAAGCGGCGCATCGCCTGATCGGCGGAACACGGCGAACTCGGCGAAGTCCTTGTGGCCGACCACGGAATAGTCGCGCCATTCCCCTTGCGCCACCATCCGCCCATAGACCCGGAGCACCAGGTCCAGTTCGCGGCGATCGAAGAAGACGGGGCCGGCCAACGGCCGGTCGGGCGAAGCATCCAGGCTCATGGATCGTAATCTAGGCGGCTGATCCCACAACGCCAGCCTTGCGATCCTTCAACCGCACCAACACGAAATGGCCCCGTTTCCGTCCTTCGCCCGCCCGGTTGGCAGGCGACACCAGCATCATCGGCCTGTCGGAGTTCGGAAGCGTCCGGATCCTGAACAGCCCCCCAGCCCCCTGGATGTTTCCACCAAGGGCTTCGACGGGCCGGTGCTTCCTCCAAGCAGACGCCCGCTCCGCCATCCCCTCCCCCTCCCGGCAGAGCGGGCGTTCTGCTGTCCGGCGTTCAGGTCGTCGGAGTTGTGGGCTGATCTTCATTCTCGTCGGCCGGCGCTTCCGCCACCGACATTCGCGTCGAGGCCGAGCGGCCGCCTCGCAGGTAATCCACCGCCAGCTCCGTCCCGGGCGTCGACAGGCCCACGGTCGCCAGCACCGAGCCTGAGTTGACCACCGGTCGGGCGCTGATCCGCGTCAGCACGTCTTCGCGGCGCAGGCCCGCGCGCTCAGCCGGAGACCCCGGCGCCACATCCAGAACCACCGCCCCGCGCACGATGCCGAGATCCAGCTCGCGCGCCCGCTGGGGCGTCAGCGAGCCGAAGATGGCACCGACCGTCCCGCGCCGGACCTTGCCCGTCGTGCGCAGCTGCTCAGTCACCGTCTGGAGAATGCGCGTCGGCACGGCGAAGGCGATGCCGTCGTTGCCGCCGCCGGCGCCGCCCGAAAGGATGGAGGTGTTGATGCCGATCAGCCGCCCTTGGCTGTCCAGCAGCGGCCCGCCCGAGTTGCCCGAGTTCACCGCCGCGTCCGTCTGGATGTAGTCCTCGACCGCATCGCCCAGGCCCGAGCGGTTGAGACCGGAGATCACCCCCATGGTCAGGGTCTGGTCCAGTCCCAGCGGGTATCCGACCGCGAACGCCAGGTCGCCGGTGCGCAGGGTGTCGGAATCGACGGTGCGCACCTGGGTCAGGTCCAGAGGACGGCCGCCCGGCTCGATGCGCAGCACGGCGATGTCGGTGGCCTTGTCGGCGCCCACCAGCACCGCGTCGAACAACCGGCCGTCGGTCAGGTCCACCGTGAACTTGCGCCCGCCCTCCACCACATGATTGTTGGTCACGACGATGCCCTGGCCCGCGTCGATGATCACGCCCGACCCGGAAGAGAACGGCTTGGGATCGTCGGCTG
Source organism: Pseudomonadota bacterium (assembly GCA_023456105.1). Lineage (GTDB taxonomy): Bacteria > Pseudomonadota > Alphaproteobacteria > Caulobacterales > Caulobacteraceae > Brevundimonas. The sequence continues at coordinate 7,271 of JAEYAO010000042.1, forward strand.
AGCTGGGTCCGCGCGACTGGCCCAGCGTCGTCACCTGCACCACCGCCGGCAGCGACTTCTCCAGCCCGCCCGCGAAGCTGAACACCCCTCTACGGGCGTCGAACGGCGGATAGGCCGGCTGCGTCTGCGCCAGCGCCGCGCCCGCGGAGGACAGCGTCACGACCGCGGCCGCAGCTCCGACCAGGATGTTTCGAGCGGCGAAAACAGACACAGGCGGCATGAACGACCCTTCCAAGACGCTCGACCCTAGCCGCAGTTGCGCCGGGTGACGATGGCTGGCGGATCGACAGCCATGCAAAAGCCCGCCTTTGTGCTATAAGGACGGGCTCAACTCCAAGGGAACTTCGTCCGTGAGCGTCACGCTCGACCTTTCGCGCGCCTCCAGCCCGGCCCTCAAGACGCCCGTCAACCTCTCCGGCCTGACGCGCGAGGCGCTGCGCCAGGCGTTGATCGACGCCGGCGTCTGCCCGCCGGAGAAGGCGCGGATGCGCGCCTCGCAGGTGTGGCGCTGGATCCACCACTACGGCGTCACCGACTTCGGCCAGATGAGCGACATCGCCAAGGACACGCGCGCGGCGCTGGCCGGAGCCTTCACCCTCGCCCGCCCCGAGATCGTCGAACGCCAGGTGTCCAAGGACGGCACGCGCAAGTGGCTGATCCGCACCGCGCCCGGCATCGAGATCGAGACCGTCTACATTCCGGACGTGGGCCGCGCAGGCGCCCTGTGCGTCTCGTCCCAGGTGGGCTGCACCCTGAACTGCACCTTCTGCCACACCGGCACCCAGAAGCTGGTGCGCAACCTGACCGCCGCCGAGATCGTGGCCCAGGTCCAGGTGGCGCGCGACGACTTGGAGGAATGGCCGTCGCCCAAGGAAGACCGCCGCCTGTCCAACATCGTCTTCATGGGCATGGGCGAACCGCTGTACAATCTGGACAACGTCGCCAACGCCATCGACATCATCTCGGACAACGAAGGCATCGCCCTGTCGCGGCGACGCATCACGGTATCGACCTCCGGGGTCGTGCCGCAACTGCAGGCGCTGGGCGAGCGCACGGCCGCCATGCTGGCGATCAGCCTGCACGCCACCAACGATCCGCTTCGCGATCAACTGGTGCCGCTGAACAAGAAATATCCGCTGGATCAGCTGATGGCTGCGATCCGCGCCTATCCCGGCCTGTCCAACGCACGCCGAGTGACGTTCGAATATGTGATGCTGAAGGGCGTCAACGACAGCCCGGAGGAGGCGAGGGCGCTGGTCCGGCTGATCCAGGGCATTCCGGCCAAGATCAACCTGATCCCGTTCAACCCCTGGCCGGGTACGGACTACGGCTGCTCGGACTGGAAGACCATTGAGGCGTTCGCGGCCATCCTGAACCGGGCGGGCTACGCCTCCCCGATCCGCACGCCTCGTGGCCGCGACATCCTGGCCGCCTGCGGGCAGCTGAAGTCCGAAAGCGAAAAGGTCCGCGCCTCGGCCCTGCGGCGGGCGGAGCAGGCGGCGGCCTGACCCGCCATCCTCCCTGTCGCACAGTGACGGGAAGAGAAGGCGCGTCGACACAAATCCTAACGCAGTGTGTCCCCTGGGCGCTTGCGGATTGGGGCGGCAATGGGGCATGGCTCGGGCGCTTTCGAGCGTGAGCCAAGATGGACTCGTCCCTGACCCAAGCTCTTATCAGCGCCGAGCTGCAGGCCTTCGCCTCCGGCTTTCCGGTCATGGTGCTGCACCTGATCGCGACCCTGCTGCTGCTGGCGGCGGGCGCGACCCTCTACGCCGTGCTGACGCCGTGGAAGGAGATCGCCCTGATCCGCCAGGGCAATCCGGCGGCGGCGGTGGCGTTCGCCGGCGTGCTGGTCGGCCTGGCCATTCCGCTGGCGGTGTCGCTGTCGGTGTCGACCTCCGTTCGGGACATCCTGATCTGGGGTGTGGCGACGGTGGTGCTGCAGCTGCTGGCGTTCCGCGTGGTGGATGCGCTGTTGACCGGCCTGCCGCAGCGGATCGAGCACGGCGAGGCGCCGGCCGCCATCGTGCTGGTGGGGGCCAAGCTCGCGACCGCGCTGATCCTGGCCGCCGCGCTGACGGGCTGAGCGATGGCCGTGCGCCGTCCGCCGGACTGGGCCGTCTATGCGGCGACGGCCGCCGTGCTGCTGGGCCTGTCGCTGCTGCGACGCGAGAATGCGGACGCCCCGCCGGCGCTGCCGGCCCCGTCCGCGACGCCGGCGGAGGGGGAGGGGCCTCTGCTCGGCCCCGTGACGCCGTTCGATCAGACCGTGACGGTGCAGAGCCCAGACGCTCCGTTCAAGCCGCAGGCCGGAACCGCCTTCTCCATCGCCCAGCGCGGACGCTGGATCACCGCTCGCCATGTGGTCGAAGGCTGCCGCCAGCCCGCCCTTGTGGTCGGCCCGGGCAAGGCGGTGGCGGCCGACGTGCGGCTGGCGCCCCATGCGGACATCGCCCTGCTGCTGACCGATGGCGGCCCGCCTGCGGTGCCGATCGCGACGGCGGAGCCTTTGCGCAAAGGGCAACGCGGCTTCCATCCGGGATTTCCGCAAGGCCGGCCGGGCGAGGCCACCTCGCGCCTGCTGGGCCGCGAGACGCTCAAGGTGACGGGTCGCGGCGCGCGCGACGAGCCGGTGCTGGCCTGGGCCGAGGTCGGACGCACCGCAGGCCTGAACGGCACCCTGTCCGGTCTGTCCGGAGCGCCGGTGCTGGATGCGCGGGGACGCGCCGTGGGCGTGACCCTGGCGGAGGCGCCGCGTCGGGGCCGCATCTACACCACGGCGCCCGACACCTTTCTTCCGGCCATCCGGGGCGAGCAGACCCCGGACGAGCCGGCGCTGACGCAAGCGGTCACGGTCGACAACTACGGCAAGGCGGCCGACGACCTGCGCCGCGATCTTCGCGTGGCGCAGGTCGTGTGCCTGTCGGGCTGAGGGCCTCCTACTCCAGGGCGCCGCTGTTCAGGTCCAGGTCGCTGACGGTCACTACTTCAAGGTTCGGGTGACGCGCGCGCAGGGCGTCGATGAACACCTTGCCGTCGCCGACGATCACCAGGCTGGCCTGGTTGACCGGCAGATGGCGGGCGAAGGCCTGCTCCACCTGCTGGGGCGTGACGGCACGCACTCGACCGACATAGGCCTGAAGGTCGCTGGTGGGCAGGTCGTAGAGGGCCAGATTGGCCACCAGCGTGCCCAGGCCGTCCACCGTCTCCAGCGAGCGTCCGAAGCCGCCGATCAAGGTGGCGCGGCGTGGCGCCAGGTCGGCTTCGGTCGGCTCGGTCGAGCCCAGCTTGCCGATCTCCTGCAGGATCAGTTCGGCCACTGCCGGTACGGCGTCGTTGCGGGTCTGGGCCTGGGCGGTGAATAGGCCCGCATCCGCCCGCACGCCCAGCGACGATCCCGCCCCATAGGACAGCCCGCGCTTGATGCGGATCTCCTGGTTCAGGCGCGAGGAGAAGCCGCCGCCCAGCAGGGTGTTGCCGAGCGTCAGCGGGAAGTAGTCGGCGTCGGTGCGCGACACGCCCCGCACCGCCGCCACCACGGCCGCCTGTCCGGCGCCCGGCTGGTCGATCACCACGATGCGGGGCGCGAGCACCTGTCCGGCCGGGCTCGCGGCGGCGGCAGGGGCCGCGGCGGCGGGACGCCAGTCGCCGAACGCCTGCTCGGCCAGTGCGCGCGCGGCCTCGGGCGTGATGTCGCCGGAGAAGACCAGGGTGGCGTCTTCCGGCCGGTAGCGGGCGGCGTGGAAGGCGCGCACGTCCTGCGGCGTCACGGTCGGCACCGTCTCCACCGTGCCCGAACCCGGCGCGCCATAGGGCGCGTCGCCGAAGACCACCCGACCCGCGACCTGGGATGCGATGGCGCCCGGCTGGCTCAGCGACACGCGCAGAGCGTCCAGCGTCTGGGCCTGCTGGCGCTCCAGCTCCTCGTTCGCGAAAGCCGGGTTGCGCACCAGATCGGCCATCAGAGTCATGGCCTGCGGGAACACGTCGGCCGGCGCATTCGCGTAGACGTTGGTGAAGTCGACGCCGGCGCCCGCGCCGACGCTTGCGCCCAGCTGCTCGATCTCGGTGGCGATCTGCGGCGCGGTGCGGGTGGCCGTGCCCTGCGTCAGAAGGGCGGCGGTCAGCGACGCCACGCCGGCCTTGCCGGCCGGATCGTCCGACGAGCCGGCGTCAAAGCCGAGGCGCGCGGACACCAGCGGCAGACCTTGCGTCGGCGCGACCAGCACCCGCATGCCGTTGGACAGGCGGCTTTCGGCCACCGCCGGCGTCGAGGGCGCGACCTCGGCGCCCGGGCGGGGCAAGGCGGTGCGCTGCTCGGGCGGCAGCAGGGTGGCGGGCTGACCGGCCGGGGCGAGGGCGGCGACTGTCACCGGCGCATCCACGTTCATCTTCTGCACCGAGGCCGGATTGGAGGCGTCGGCGGGCAGGTAGCGGATGGTCGATTGACGCTGCGGCGTCAGATAGCGGGCGGCCACGCGCTGGACGTCGGCGGCGGTGACGGCCTGGATCTGGGCGATCTCGCGGTCGGCGGCCGAAGCGTCGCCGGTGTTGATCAGGGCGAACCCCAGCGCGGTTGCGCGGTCGTCCACCGTCTCGCGCCCGCGCAGGGCGGAAGCCACCAGCTCGTTCTTGGCCTCGGTCAGCTCGGCCTCGCTGATCGGCTGCTCGCGCAGGCGGGCGATCTCGGCGTTCAGGGCGGCGATGCCTTCCTCGGCAGTGTGGCCCTGCGCCATGATGGCGAGCGCGCTGAGGTTGCCGGCCTGCTGGGCGAAGTCGGGAGTGGAGCCGATCTGGGCGGCGATCTGCTTGTCATAGACCAGCGAGCGGTACAGCCGGCTGCTTTCGCCGGTGGACAGCACGCCGTCCAGCACCGTCAGGGCCGCGCGGTCCGCATCCGCGTACTTCACCGTCGGCCAGGCGATCACCACTGCCGGCAGCGGCACGTTGGGCGCATAGTAGGTGACCTCGCGCGGGCCGGTCGGCTCGGGCTCGGCGACGTTGTTGGCCGGGATGGCGGTCGTGGGGTTCTTCAGCGGCGCGAAATACTGATCGATCCAGCGATCCAGTTGCGCTTGGTCGAAGTTGCCCGCGACGATCAGATAGGCGTTGTCCGGGCGGTAGTAGGTGCGGTGAAAGCGCAGCACATCCTCAAGGGACGAGGCCTCCAGCTCCTCGATCGAGCCGATGCCCGGCCGCCGATAGGGGCTTTCCTGGTAGATGGTCTCGGGCACGAACAGGCCGAACAGACGGCCGTAGGGATTGGCCAGGATGCGCTGGCGGTATTCCTCCTTCACCACATCGCGCTCGGACACGAAGGTCGGCTCGTCGACGACCAGAGAGCCCATGCGCTCGGCTTCGGCGAACAGCATCCGCTCCAGGTGGTTGGCGGGCACGGTCTCGAAATAGGCGGTGGTGTCGTCGGCGGTGAAGGCGTTGTTGGAGCCGCCCACGTCCTCGGTCAGCCGGTCAAAGGTCTCGGGCGGCAGGTTGCGGGTGGCCTTGAACATCAGGTGTTCGAACAGGTGGGCGAAGCCGGAGCGACCCGCCGGATCGTCCTTGGACCCGACCTTGTACCAGACCTGCACGGTGACGTTGGAGGTGTCGGCGTCGCGCGCCGTATAGACCTCCAGCCCGTTCGCCAGCACCCGCTTGTCAAAGCCCAGCGGCGGCACGACCACGCCGGCCGGCGGCTGCGACGCGGCCGTCTCGGCTCGCTGATCAGCGTCGGCGGCCTGCGGCGGCGTGGTGGTGGCGCAGGCGGCGAGCCCCAGCATCAGGGCCGATGCGGCCACGGTGGCGGACAGGCGGATCTTCATAGGCGGGCTTCCTCTTGGGCCCGTGCCTCCGGGCGCGCGGGAATCCTTACCAGCGATCTCGCGGCGCGCACCTTACAGACCGGTAATGTCCGCCCAGTCCCGCAGCGGCTCCCGACGCTCGGTCAGCGTCCGAACACCTCCACGCCGATCTGGCCGGAGGACGTCAGCCAGGCCCGCTTCATGCCCTGGCTGTTGAAGGGATGGGCGATGTTTCCTTCGCGGTCGAGTGCGATCAGGCCGCCGTCGCCGCCCAACTCGCCGATTTGGTCGATGACGCCCTGAGCCGCTTCGGAGAGGGACTGGCCCGAGCCGACCCGCCAGGCGACCTGCCCGGCGGCGGCGACGCGGATGAAGTATTCGCCCTGTCCGGTGCCCGACACCGCCGTGCGGCCGTCGGCCCAGGTGCCGGCCGCGGGGATGGGCGTGTCGCCGACGCGCCCCGGCATCTTGCCGAACACGCCGCCGGTCGAGGTGGCGGCCGCCAGCCGACCCTGCGCGTCCAGCACGCAGCAGCCCACGGTGCCGTGGCTGAGCCCGGTCGGCGGATAGTTGTCTTCACCCTGGCCCGCGTGTGTGAACCAGGCGGCTTCGTCGCCGATGGGGTCCAGCCCGTGGTCGTGGGCGAACAGGGCCGCGCCTTCGCCGACCAGTATGACGTGGGGGGTTCGGTCCATCACCGCGCGCGCCGTGCGGATCGGGCTCTTGAAGCCCTGCAGCGCCGCGACCGCGCCCGCGCGTCGGCTTTCGCCGTCCATCAGGCTGGCGTCCAGCTCATAGGCGCCGGCGAGGTTGGGCGACGCGCCGCGCCCGGCGACGTACAGGCCCGACGCCTCCAGCATCGCCACCGCCTCGACCGCCACGTCCAGTGCACTATCGCCGGCGTCCAGCCGCGCCTTCATGGCCTCGACCACCTCGCGCATGTGCACGACCTCGGCGTCGTAGTTGCGCTCGCGCCGGGCGCCGGCGCCGCCGTGCAGGATCAGGGCGGTCATGGGATGGCGGTCTCCTGTCGCGAATGGCCGTGCGGCTTAGCCTGCATCGCCGTGCTTCGCCAAGCGGAGCCTCAGTCCTCCCGGCCCTTCAGCCGCTCCAGGGTGTCGGAGGCCTGGTCGCGGTGGCGGCGCTTGATGTTGGCGCCCAACGTCGCCACCAAGGCCGCGATCACCGCCGCGTCGTCGGTGAAGCCGATGCCGGCGAAGATGTCCGGAATGGCGTCGGTCGGCAGCACGAAATAGGCCAGCGCCCCCAGCATCATGCCCTTGGCGGGCAAGGGCGTCTCCGGATCGCGCGCGGCGTACCAGACGCTGACCAGCTGATCGGCGAACGGGATGCGGGCGGCGGTCCGCACCACCTTGGGCCAGAATCCCTTCCGCACTCGCATCTCGTTGAGGCGCAGCACAGAGGGGACCAGCGCCTTCCTGGGGTCGATGGCGTCGAGCGGTGCTGTGGCCGGGTCCGGTTTGGCATTGGCGGTCATGGCCGCTAAATCCCTCGCAAGACATCAGGTTCAGCCAAACATAGGAACACCAGGGATGAAACTCGACAGCAGCATCGCCGCAGTGGTCACCGGCGGCGCCTCGGGCCTGGGCGAGGGCACGGCGCGCGCCATCGCCGCGACCGGGGCCAAGGTCGCCCTGTTCGACCTGAATGCGGAAAAGGGCGAGGCGATCGCCGCCGAAATCGGCGGCGTCTTCTGCCAGGTGGACGTGACCGACGACACCTCGGTCGCAGCCGCCTTCGACAAGGCGCGCACCGCCCACGGGCAAGAGCGGCTGACCGTCAACTGCGCCGGCATCGCCACGGGCCAAAAGACCGTATCGCGTAAGAAGGACACCGGCGAGATCCGCGCCCATGACATGGCGGCGTTCGAGCGCACGGTGCGGGTCAATCTGTTCGGCACCTTCCGCGTGCTGTCGCAGTCGGCGGCCGGCATGGTGACGCTGGAGCCCCTGACGGACGGCGAGCGCGGCCTGATTGTCAACACCGCCTCCGTCGCGGCCCAGGACGGCCAGATCGGCCAGGCGGCCTATTCGGCGTCAAAGGGCGGCGTCTACGCCATGACCCTGCCGGTCGCGCGCGACCTGGCCCAGGAGGGGGTGCGGGTGAACACCATCCTGCCCGGGATCATGTGGACGCCGATGATGGCCGGCATGGACCAGAAGATTCAAGACGCCTTGGCCGCCGCCATTCCGTTCCCTAGCCGCCTGGGCACGCCCGCCGACTACGCCTCCCTGGTGCTGGAGCTGGCGCGCAACGTCTACATCAACGGTGAATGCATCCGCCTCGACGGCGCCATTCGCCTGGCGCCGCGCTGACGCACGGAGGGGGCGCTATGCTCCCCGCGCGACGCCTCGCGACTTGAGCGCATTTTTCTCAACTTCGCTCTTGCAGCCTGCGCGCCGCCTCCGCTATACGCCCCCTCCTCGACACGGGGCGGCGGCAGTCGCTCCACGGAGTGCGGGCGTAGCTCAGGGGTAGAGCATCACCTTGCCAAGGTGAGGGTCGGGCGTTCGAATCGCCTCGCCCGCTCCAGTCGAAACCACAAAGGGCTCGGTCTTCGGACCGGGCCTTTTTGCTTTGGTGCCATGGGCCGCCCCCAGATTGCCAAGGTGAGGGTCGGGCGTTCGATCAGCCATCGCCCGCTCCAGTCGAAACCGCAAAGGGCTCGGTCTTCGGACCGGGCCTTTCTGCTTGGGGAAAGCGCGTTTCGTCGCAGGAACCTCTGCGCGCATCGCCGGTTTTCCTGCGTTCAATCTTTGCCGCAGGAGCCCGACATGACCCGCGCCGTCCGCATTGCCTTGCTCGCCGCCTCGGCCAGCGCCGCCCTGGCCGCCTGCGCCTACAACGAAGCGCTTGGGCGCAACCAGCTGCTGATCGTCGACAACGGTTCGCTGGTGCAGCAGTCGAACGCCGCCTGGGCCGAGCAGGTGCGCACCCAGAATGCGGTCACCACCGGCGCTCAGGTGGATCGCATCCGCCGCATCGGCGACCGTCTGGTGCAGGCGGCGGGGCTGGGGAGCCGGACCTGGGAATACGCCGTCTTCACAAACCAGAGCCCGAACGCATTCGTGCTGCCGTCTGGTCAGATCGGCGTGACCACGGGTCTGCTGAGCCTGGTGCAGAACGACGATCAGCTGGCGGCGGTGATCGGTCACGAGATCGGCCATGTGGTCGCCCAGCACGCGGCCGAGCGCACCTCATCCAGCGCCCTGACCAATGCGGCGCTGCAGCTCGGCACGCGCGTCGCCGGCGACTACGGCCAAGCGGTGGGCGCGATCGGCGGGTTGGGGGCGCAGTACGGCATTCTCCTGCCCTATTCCCGGCGCGACGAGCTGGAAGCGGACCGGCTGGGCGTCGACTACCTTCAGGAGGCGGGCTGGCGGCCCAGCCAGTCGGTGGCCCTGTGGCGGCTGATGGCGGCGCAGCGCCAGACCCAGGTTCCGCAGTTCGCCTCGACCCACCCGTCCGATGACACGCGCATCGCCGCGCTTGAGCAGTACATCGCCAGCCGCGGCTGGAGCTGACCGCTAGATCCGGATGTCGAGCAGCGATCCCGGCCGCAACGGTCGGTTCGGATCGGGCGCGGCAGCGGTCGTGCGGGTCGTGACCACGGCGGGGGCGGGCGCTGAGGCCTGAGCCGTCGCCGGTCTCGCCGTCTGGGCCTGATCAACGGCGGCGCGAAAAAAGGCGGCGGCCTGGGCCGAGCGCGCGCGTCCGGCGTCCGCCGACTGCGGAACGATCTGCGGCAGTCCGGGACGAATCGCGCTCATGTCCGGAGTGTTAACGCAATCCGTCTGAAAAAGGTTAATCCGCTTGAAGCGCCTGCGTCAGGCGCAGGACGTCGCGGTCGTCCAGCAGGGGGCCGGCCTGTTTGGCGCGGATGCGGCCGGACGCGTCCACCGCGAATGTTTCCGGCACCCCCGATACGCCGAGGTCCAGGCCCAGCCGTCCCTCGCGATCGACCAGCACGGCGTTGAACGGATCGCCCAGTTCCTCCAGAAAGGCGCGCGTGGCGACCGGTTCGTCCTTGTAGGCCACGCCGATCACGACCACGCCCCGGGCCTTCAACTCCATCAGCTTGGGATGCTCGATCCGGCAGGGCGCGCACCAGGAGGCGAACAGGTTCACCAGCACCGGGCGGCCGGCCGCCAGCGTCCGCAGGTCCGCGGTCACCGGGGCGTCAAGGCGCGGCAGGCTGGATGCGGGAATGATCTGACCGACCATGGCGTCCGGCTTGATCACCGGATCGCGCTTCAAGGACCAGCCGATGAACAGGGCGGCCAGCGCCGCCAGCACCACCAGCGGCAGGAGCGCCAGCCATCTATTCATCGCCGGCTTCCAGGTCGCGCAGCGCCGCCCTCCAGCACCGGGCCGCTACGGCCGCACGCACGACCAGCGCGGCCAGCACGACGCCGCTGATCGCCCAAGCTGGCCAGACAAAGGCGGCGTAGGGGCTCATGTCCAGGTCGATCATCACGCCTCCAGCGCCCGGCGCGCACGCAGCGACTGCACGCGCCGCCTGCGCACCTCCGTGCGGATCGCCGTCAGCCACAGGGCCAGGAACAGCACGCCATACGCCGCCATCATCACCAGCAGCGCCTGGAGATAGGGCGGCGCCAGCGACGATCCCTCGGCGCGCAGCAGGCTGGCTGGCTGATGCAGGGTGTTCCACCAGTCCACCGAGAACTTGACAATGGGCAGGTTGACCAGGCCGACGAGGCCCAGCACCGCCGCGGCCCTCGCCGCGCGGGCCTCATCGTCGATCGAGGCCCGCAGGGCCATGTAGCCGAGATAGAACAGGAACAGGACCAGCACGCTGGTCAGGCGCGCGTCCCACACCCACCATGTCCCCCACATCGGCTGGCCCCAGAGGGAGCCGGTGACCAAGGCCAGCGCCGTATAGGCCGCGCCCGGCAGGGCCGCCGCCCGCGCCGCCGCATCCGCCAGCGGATGGCGGAACACCAGGGCGAAGAAGCTGGCTGCCCCCAGCGCCGCATAGGCCATAAGGCCGATGGAGGCGGCCGGCACGTGCACGAACATGATCCGCACCGTGTCGCCCTGCTGGTAGTCGGCGGGGGCGGTGAAGCTGAGCCAGGCGCCGCAGGCCAGCAGCACGCCCGCCGCGCCCCACAGCCAGGGCGTCAGCGGCCGGGTGAAGGCCATGAAACGAGCAGGGTTCGACAGGCCGAACATCGGGATCAGCGCTTACGCGGCGGCCGGGGTGCGGGCAAGCGTCTCAGCCCTGCGCATTGCGGACAGCCGCCGCGCCCGCCAGCGGCGCGATCACCGCCGCGAAAAGCACATAGGCGCCGAGCAGCGCCAGGGCAGGCCCGACCGGCTGGTCCAGCGCCGCCCGCTGCAGGCCGCCCGCGCCGAACACCACCGGCGGGATGAACAGGGGAAGCACGATCACGGCGATCAGCAGCCCGCCCCGACGCGCGCCCAGCGCCAGCGCGGCCCCGAGCGCGCCGGTGAAGGAAAAGCCCAGCCCTCCGATCAGCGCCGTGGAAAAGGTGAGCGGCGCCAGCCCGAGGGGCTGACCGAGCGCCAGCGCCGCGACGGGCGCAGCGACCGCCAGCGGCAGGCCGGTCGCGCTCCAGTGCGCCAGCGCCTTCACCGCCACAACGGCTTCGAGCGGCAAAGGGCCGGTGGTCAGAAGGTCCAGGGCTCCGTCCTCGTGGTCGCGTTCGAACATCCGCTCCAGCGACAGCAGGGAGGCCAGCGCCAGCGCCGTCCAGGTCAGGCCGGAGGCGACGGGGCTCAGGACGCGCGGATCGCCGCCGGCGGCCAGCGGAATCATCGTCGTCACGCACAGCAGAAAGGCGCAGGCCAACAGCGCGCCGCCTCCGCCGCCCCAGGCCAGAGCCAGCTCGCGCCGGTACAGCACGGTGACCGCGCGCATCACCGTGCGCTCCCGATCTCGACCGCGCGGACGGGGACGGGCAGCGGGTCGTGCACGGCCGCCAGGATCATGCCGCCCCCGTCCAGATGCGCCTGCATCAGCTCTCCGGCCGCCCGTCGCCAACGCGCATCCAGGGGGCTCAAAAGCTCGTCGAGCAGCCACAGCGGGCGCGGCGCGGCGATCAACCGAGCCAGCGCCAGCCGCCGCCGCTGCCCGGCCGACAAGCGACGCACCTCAAGCTCGAGCAGAGGGTCGAGACCGAGGCGATCCGCCGCCTCGGCGATCGCCCCATCCGACCCGCCCAGCCAACGGGTCTGAAACGTCAGTTCGTCACGCGCCGTCCGCTGACCCTTCAGCCCGTCGAGGTGACCCAGAAGGTGCAGGTCGCGACCGCGCGCGATCTCGGGCTCAAGGCGGTCGCCGTTCTCAACCGCAAAGCCGACCTCGCCGCGATCCGGCTGGAGAAAGCCCGCGACTGCGCGCAGCAGCGAGGTCTTGCCCGCGCCGTTGGCGCCGGTCAGTGCCGCCGCCTCGCCCGCCCGAAGCGTCAGCGACAGCCCTTGGAACAGCACCCGCCCTCCGCGCGACAGGGCCAGGTCCGTAATGTGGAGCGTCGACAGCCTCATGCCCGCCGCCCGGCGATGCGAGCCGTTCTCAATGTCCATGCGCGCGGCGTGGATACATGGACGGCTGAGGCATGCGGGATTATAGGCAGGCTCGCCGCAGCAGGCTTTCGCCGCGCGCGCCGGGGACCTGTGCGCCCCTGCGTCCAGCGCGCGAAGGCGCAACCGGATTGTCGGGCGGCGCTGATCAGAGGAACCCCTCCCTATGCCGTCGAACGACAGCCTGAACGTCCGCAAGGATCTATCCGTCGGGCGCAAGAAGTACGCCTATTACAGCCTTCCCGCCGCCGAGGAAGCGGGTCTGGCCGGGATTTCCCGCCTGCCGCGCTCCATGAAGGTGCTGCTGGAGAACCTGTTGCGTAACGAGGACGGCGTCTCGGTGACCGAGGCCGACCTGCGCGCTCTGGCCGCCTGGATCGACAACAAGGGCGCGGTCGAGCACGAGATCGCCTTCCGTCCGGCGCGGGTGCTGATGCAGGACTTCACCGGCGTGCCCGCCGTGGTGGACCTGGCCGCCATGCGCGACGCCATGGCCGCCTTGGGCGCCGATCCGGCCAAGATCAACCCGCTGAACCCGGTCGACCTGGTGATCGACCACTCGGTGATGGTCGACTACTTCGGCGACAAGCGCTCGTTCCAGCAGAACGTGGAGCGCGAGTACGAGCGCAACATCGAGCGCTACAACTTCCTGCGCTGGGGCTCTTCGGCGTTCAACAACTTCCGCGTGGTGCCGCCCGGCACCGGCATCTGCCACCAGGTGAACCTGGAGAACCTGGCCCAGACCGTCTGGACCCTGACGGAGGGCAAGACCACAGTCGCCTATCCGGACACCGTGGTCGGCACCGACAGCCACACCACCATGATCAACGGCCTGGCCGTTCTGGGCTGGGGCGTCGGCGGCATCGAGGCCGAGGCGGCCATGCTGGGCCAGCCGATCCCGATGCTGATTCCGGAAGTCGTCGGCTTCAAGCTGACCGGCCGCCTGCCGGAAGGCGCCACCGCCACCGATCTGGTGCTGACCGTCACCCAGATGCTGCGCAAGAAGGGCGTGGTCGGCAAGTTCGTGGAGTTCTTCGGCGACGCCCTGGTCGGCATGACCATCGAGGACCAGGCCACCATCGCCAACATGGCCCCGGAATACGGCGCCACCTGCGGCTTCTTCCCTGTGTCGCGCGCCACCATCGACTATCTGACCGCCACCGGACGCGACAAGGCGCGCGTCGCCCTGGTCGAGGCTTACGCCAAGGCGCAGGGCCTGTGGATCGACGAGACCAGTGAAGATCCGGTCTTCACCGACGTGCTGGAACTGGACATCTCCACCGTGGTGCCGTCGCTGGCCGGACCCAAGCGTCCGCAGGACCGGGTCGAGCTGACCAACGCCGCGCCCGAGTTCGACGGCCACCTGACCGGCACCTTCGGGCGTCCGGGTGATGCCCCGCGCGCGGCCGTCGAAGGTGAGAAGTTCACCGTCGGCGACGGCGACGTGGTGATCGCGGCCATCACCTCCTGCACCAACACCTCCAATCCGTCGGTCCTGATCGCCGCAGGCTTGGTGGCGCGCAAGGCCAATGCGCTGGGGCTCAAGGCCAAGCCGTGGGTCAAGACCTCGCTGGCGCCCGGTTCGCAGGTCGTCACCGACTACCTGACCGACGCCGGCCTGCAGAAGGACCTGGATGCGCTGGGCTTCAACCTGGTCGGCTATGGCTGCACCACCTGCATCGGCAACTCGGGCCCGCTGGACCCGGCCATCTCCAAGGCGATCAACGACAACAGTCTGGTCGCGACCAGCGTGCTGTCGGGCAACCGCAACTTCGAAGGTCGCGTGAACCCGGACGTTCAGGCCAACTACCTGGCCTCGCCGCCGCTGGTGGTGGCCTACGCCATCGCCGGCTCGATGCGCATCGACATCACCAAGGAGCCGATCGCCCAGGACAAGAAGGGCAACGACGTCTTCCTGCGCGACATCTGGCCGACGGCGGCCGAGATCGCCGAGATCCAGCGCAAGTCCGTGACCCCCTCCATGTTCGCCAAGCGCTACAAGGACGTGTTCAAGGGCGACAAGCACTGGCAGGGCATCAAGGTCACGGGCGGCCAGACCTACGCCTGGGACGACAGCTCGACCTATGTGGCCAACCCGCCCTACTTCGAAGGCCTGTCGATGGAGCCGACCCCGGTCAGCGACATCGTCGAGGCGCGCGTGCTCGCCATCTTCGGCGACTCGATCACCACCGACCACATCTCTCCGGCCGGTTCGATCAAGAAGACCTCGCCCGCCGGCGTCTATCTGACCAACCGGGGCGTGGAGACGAGCGAGTTCAACTCCTACGGCGCGCGTCGCGGCCACCACGAAGTGATGATGCGCGGCACCTTCGCCAACATTCGCATCCGCAACAAGATCACGCCGGACATCGAAGGCGGCGTGACCAAGCACTTCCCGTCGCAGGACACGATGTCGATCTACGACGCGGCCATGCGCTACCAGGCCGAGGGGCGTCCGCTGGTCGTGTTCGCCGGCAAGGAATACGGCACCGGCTCGTCGCGCGATTGGGCGGCCAAGGGCACGCGCCTGCTGGGCGTGCGGGCTGTGATCGCCGAAAGCTATGAGCGCATCCACCGCTCGAACCTCGTCGGCATGGGCGTGGTGCCGCTGCAGTTCAAGCAGGACGGCTGGCAGAAGCTGGGCCTGACGGGCGAGGAGATCGTCACGATCCGCGGCCTGTCGGACGTCAACATCGGCAAGCTGCGCCCGCGTCAGGACCTGTGGGTCGAGCTGTTCCGCCCGTCGGACGGCAAGATGGCGCGCTTCCCCGTGCGCTGCCGCATCGATAACCAGACCGAGCTCGACTACTTCAAGGCCGGCGGCGTCATGCCCTACGTCCTGCGCAACCTCGCGCGCGGTCCCGAAGCGGCCGTGGCTGCGCCGGTCGAAACGACTCCGGTTGAAGCTGCCCCGACCACCGAAGTCGCTGAATAAGCGACGGTCGATCGAAATGAAGAGGGGCCGGCGGAGCGATCCGCTGGCCCTTTTTCTTTGTCCTTCGTAAGGGTCAGCCAGCGCTGGGCAGAAAGATCAAGGGAGCATCGTTCTCTTCCCGTGCGATAGCGAGCCAATCGCGCGGCGAGACACCTAGACGGGCGATCTCGTCTAAAGGCGCGGCGCGCGTCACGGCAGCGGCCTCGCGGTGGCGCATTTTGCGGATGGTCGGGCGAACCGCCTGATTGGCTTTTGCGCTGGCGACCATCCACTGGTGTGATCCCGGTTTGGGATCCAGTTGGGTTCGTTCAATGCGGGCAAAATCGGCCAAGCCAATGGCGCCAGTGATCCGTTCGATAGCACGAGCGTTGTCGGCAGCGGCGGCGCGTGCCGCCTCAGCTTCATTGCACGCCATCAAGGAGGTGACCCGCAGCGCACCTATCAAGCCCAAGGCATCCAGCAGGGGCTCCGCGACCGGGTAACGGGACACCTCGCCAGCCAAAGCCCGTTCGGCGCGTAGTTCAAAACGGCTCTGGAAGCTGAGTGCTGCGCGCGCCACGTCATGCCATCGGACTTGCGCCGCCGCATCGCTCAACTGCCAGCCTTCGTCGAAGCTCTTGGCGAGGCCGCGAATGTCAGCGAGGTCGAGGTCGATCGCGTCCTGCTGCAACTGGTCGATCTTGGCGCTGAGAATCTCGATCTGATCCGCTACATCGCTGATCGCGCGCTTGAGGCCGTCGATCTTGGCCGACATGACGGCGAAGCCGACGACCGACACGCCAAGGCCGGCGGCGCTAAAGGCCAAGTCAGCAACGCCAAGCTTCTGCAACGTCTCTATGCCCGCCTCGATCCGGGCCAAGCTGCGGCGCATCAGTTCTCCCTGGACCAACTGGCCAGCTTGCAAGGCCAACTGCCCAACTTGTAAGGCTGGGCCAATCGGGGGCGGAGCTAGACTCGTGAGCAAGGAGGCGAGCCCTGTCGTCTCCTGAAGATGCCCGACGATCCTGCCAGTCGCGACGTTCTTCAGGATGGAGCCGAAGACCTGATATTGCCCGTTGGCATATCCCCCCAGAAGATGTTGCGGCACCTGTCGCGTGACGACGGCGCCGAGGATGTGGCTGATCATGTCAGCACCACGCGGGCCGAAAAGGCGGTCTCGTCAAGGGCGGCGATGACCTTGGAAAGGGCGGACGCCGGATTGTCCACGTCATTCAGCCACTCGTCCTCGATCCGCCTGACCGCTGTAGATCGTATGCGTTCGCTCATGCCCAGGGTGTCGCTGATCAGGGTGTCCGCCGCTGAACCGGCGCTTCCTGCCAGCGAGCTCGCCCCCTTCTTCAGACGCTCAGGAAACCGCGCGAACCAAAGCGGTGACGTGCGCGCTTCATCAGTGCCTACGGGGTCTTCCAAAGCCGCTGGCACGTCGAGCGTGGAGGGTTGAGCGACCTCCTCTGCTGTGTCCTTCGGCGGGGGCAGCGCAATCAAAGGCTCGGAGGTCAGACGTTGCGATACAGCAAGAAGTTCGTCGTCGATCTCGGTCAGGCCAAGCGCCGCCGTGCGCAGGAAGGCGCTGATCTCGGGCGCCAGCATGTCGCGCGTCAAGGCATCGATGCGCGCATTAGCCAAGGCGCTCGGAAACAGGGCGTCGCGGGCCGTAGCGTCGCGGAACTCCTGGTCTAAGGCGGCCCGAGCGATCAGAGCCTTCCGATTGATCAGATCGGCGGCGGCCAAAATCTGCTCGTCGCGCCATTCAGCGACCGCTTGTCGTTTGATCCCTAGTTGCATCACACCCCTCCGAAGCTGTCCGAGCATTCGCTGATTTGCAGGTCCAGTGGAAGGCTCGTCGTCAGTCCAGCGTAAGGGCCTCGGCCAGCAGGCGCGCCTCGGCGGCGCGGCTGGAGCCGGAGCGCCAGGCGACGACGATCTCGCGGCGAGGCGGCGGGTCATCCTCGCGCGCGAACGGCCGCACGGCGACGGCGGGGTTGTCGGCGAGGCCGGCCTTCACCGCCATGCTGGGCAGAAAGGAAACGCCCAGGCCCGACCCGACCATCTGCACCAGGGTGTGCAGGCTTGTGGCGGCGAACACGTCGTCTCCGCGCGGCGGATCGATGTCCAGCGCCGCCAGCGCCTGGTCGCGCAGGCAGTGGCCGTCCTCCAGCAGGATCAGGTCCTCGGCCTTCAGCGACCCGGGCCGGATGGCGGCGGCTTCGGCCAGCGGATGCCCAACCGGCGCCGCCGCCAGGATCTCGTCGTCGCCGATCCGCGCGTGCTCTATGCCCGAGGCTTCATAGGGCAGGGCGATCACGGCGGCGTCGACATGACCGGCCTTAAGCGCGGCGATCAGCCGAGGCGTCAGGTCCTCGCGGATGAACAGCTTGAGCTTGGGATAGGCGTCGCGCAGGCCCGGCAGCTTGGCCGGCAGGAGAAAGGGCGCCACCGTCGGGATCACGCCCAGGCGGAACCGGCCGGACAGGGGGCGGCCGGCGTTGCGCGCCGCCTCCACCAGATCCTCGGTGCGGGCCAGCACGTCCTCGGCGCGCTTGACCGCCTCGGCCCCGACCGCGGTCAGCAGCACCGCGCCGCGCGTGCGCTCGACCACCGGCGCGCCCAAGATACGCTCCAGCTCCTGCACCCCGGCGCTCAGCGCGGGCTGGCTGACGTGGGCGGCCTCGGCGGCGCGGCTGAACGAGCCGTGCTCGGCCAGAAGCTTCAGATACTGGAGCTGACGCAGGGTGGGGAGCATGCGTGCGTCATAGGCGCTCGCTATCACCGGATCAAACATCATCGGATTGATTTATCGACGGACCCGCCCCGCCGGTGCGCGAGGCGGGTCCGTCCGCGTCAGGCGACGACCTTTTCGGCGTGCAGCGCCGGGCCCGGCAGGTCGTAGCGGTCGTTGTTCATCACCTGGACCCAGGCCTTGATGAAGTCCCGGACGAACTTCTCGCCGGCGTCTGCCGAGGCATAGACCTCGGCCAGCGCCCGCAGCTGCGAGTTGGAGCCGAACACCAGATCGGTGCGGGTGGCGGTCCAGCGCTTCTCGTGCGTCAGCCGATCGGAGCCGACAAAGGTCTCGTCGCTGCTGTCGTCGACCTGCTTCCAGCCTGTCCGCATATCCAGCAGATTGACAAAGAAGTCGTTGGTCAGCTGACCCGGCCGGTCGGTCAGGACGCCGTTCTCGGACGCGCCATGGTTGACGCCCAGCACGCGCAGGCCGCCCACCAGAACCGTCATCTGCGGCGCCGTGAGCCCCAGCAGTTGAGAGCGGTCCACCAGCAGCTCTTCGGTCGGCACGTTGAACTGCACCTGCAGATAGTTGCGGAAGCCGTCGGCCTTGGGCTCCAGAACGTGGAAGCCTTCTGCATCGGTCTGCTCGTCCGTGGCGTCGGTGCGACCGGGGCTGAAGGGCACGACCACGTCGTGACCCGCCGCCTTGGCCGCCTGTTCGACGCCGACGGAGCCGCCCAGCACGATCAGGTCCGCGATGGAGACGTTCAGGCCGGACGAAGCCTTGATGTCCTCATAGACCTTCAGCACGCGCGCCAGCTTGGCCGGTTCGTTGACGTCCCAGTCCTTTTGCGGGGCCAGGCGGATGCGGGCGCCGTTGGCGCCGCCGCGGTGATCGGACCCGCGCCAGGTCGCGGCCGAGGCCCAGGCGGTGCGCACCAGATCGGCCACCGACAGGTCGGATGTGATGATGGCCTGCTTCAACTCCGCGATCTCGGCGTCGCCGATCATCGGCCCCTGATGAGGCGGGATCGGATCCTGCCAGAGCAGGTCCTCAGTTGGCACGTCGGGTCCGAGATAGCGGATGCGCGGGCCCATGTCGCGATGGCACAGCTTGAACCAGGCGCGCGCGAACTGATCGGCGAAATACGCCGGGTCGGCGCGGAACTGCTCCATGATCCGGCGGTAGGCCGGGTCGACCTTGAACGCCATATCGGCGGTGGTCATCATTGTCGGGACCTTCCTGCCCGGCGTGTGCGCGGCCGGCGCGAGCGTCTCGTCCGGATTGCCGACGGGTTGCCACTGCTTGGCTCCGGCCGGGCTGCGGACCAGTTCGTACTCGTGGTCCAGCAGCATGTCGAAGTAGGTCATGTCCCAGGTGATCGGCGTCGGCGTCCAGGCGCCCTCGATGCCCGAGGTGATGGTGTGGTCGCCCACGCCGCTTTCATGACCGGAGACCCAGCCGAGACCCTGCTGGGCGATGTCAGCGCCCTCGGGGCTGACGCCCACCTTCTTGGCGTCGCCGGCGCCGTGCGCCTTGCCGAAGGTGTGGCCGCCGGCGGTCAGGGCCGCGGTCTCGACGTCGTTCATGCCCATGCGGGCGAAGGTCTCGCGGATGTCGCGCGCCGACTGCAGCGCCTCCGGCCGGCCGCCCGGCCCTTCCGGATTGACGTAGATCAGGCCCATCTGGATCGCGGCCAGAGGCTCTTCCAGCACCATGCCCTTGTCCGGCTGGATGCGGGTCTCATTGGCGTCGTCGCCGACCCAGTTCTCCTCGGCCCCCCAGTAGACGTCCTTTTCCGGCTCCCAGACGTCGGCGCGGCCGCCGCCGAAGCCGAACACCGGCCCGCCCATGGACTCGATCGCCACATTGCCGGCCAGGATGAACAGGTCGGCCCAGGACAGCTTGGCGCCGTACTTCTGCTTGATCGGCCAGAGCAAGCGGCGCGCCTTGTCGAGGTTGCCGTTGTCCGGCCAGGAGTTCAGCGGCGCGAACCGCTGCTGTCCGGCGCTTGCGCCGCCGCGGCCGTCGCCGGTGCGATAGGTGCCCGCCGAGTGCCACGCCATGCGGATGAAGAAGGGCCCGTAATGGCCGTAGTCCGCCGGCCACCAGGGCTGGCTGTCGGTCATAAGGGCGTGCAGGTCGCGCTTCACCGCCGCGTAGTCAAGCGTCTTAAAGGCCTCGGCGTAGGAGAAGTCGTCGCCCATCGGGTCGCCGGTCTTGCCCTGCTGATGCAGGATGTCGACTGAGAGGTGGTTCGGCCACCAGTCGCGATTGGTGCGTCCCAGCAGCGAGCGCAGCGCGGCGGGCTCCTTACGCGGGTTGTGAAGCGGGGTGGGGGCGCTTTCGCCGTCCATGATGACCTCCCTGAGCAGACTGGAGAGGAGAGTGTGAGACGGAACCGCGCCAAAAACCAATCGATAAACCTTGCTGTCAGCAACGGGACAATCTATCCACCTCGTTCAATCTGCATAGAGAAAATCTATGGTGGATGGAGAAATGATCCATTTGACTTTAAGGGGGCGGGGGCACATATGGGTCGGTGTCGGCGGCGCTCCTCCCCTTGCCGCCTCAGTCTTCAACTTGAACGGAGTTCGCGATGCTCGGCGTCGGACAAACCCTGCCTGACTTCAAGATCATCGGCGTGAAGCCGGGCTTCAACAGCCACGAAGAGAATGGCGTTTCCGCCTTCGAGACCGTCACCAAGGACAGCTTCGAGGGCAAGTGGAAGGTCATCTTCTTCTATCCCAAGGACTTCACCTTCGTCTGCCCGACCGAAATCGCCGCCTTCGCCAAGCTCGGCAAGGATTTCGAGGACCGCGACACCGTGGTGCTCGGCGGCTCGACGGATAACGAGTTCACCAAGCTGGCCTGGCGCCGCGATCACGCCGACCTCGACAAGCTGCCGATCTGGCAGTTCGCCGACAACGGCGGCAAGCTGGCCCGCGCGCTTGGCGTGCTTGACGAGGAAGAGGGCGTCGCCCTGCGCGCCACCTTTGTGGTCGATCCGCACAACGTCATCCAGCACGTCTATGTGACGAACCTCAACGTCGGCCGCGCCCCGGAAGACACGCTGCGGGTCGTCGATGCGCTGCAGACCGACGAGCTGTGCGCCTGCAACCGCCCGGTGGGCGGCGACGTCCTGGCGGCGTAACCGTAATCGCCTGAACGTCACAAGAAGGCGGCGGCGGATTTCCGTCGCCGCCTTTTTCTTTATCGGTTCCCGCGCGTGGCGCGGTCCGAGCCGCAACCCAACCACTCAAGGATCAAGACCATGTCGATCGACGCCCTGCGCGACCTCATCCCCGCCCACGGCAAGGACATCTCGCTGAACCTGTCTTCGCTCGCCAACGAGACGCTGCTGAACGACCAGCAGAAGTGGGGCTGCTTCCTGGCCTCGGCGCATGCGATCGGCGTGCCGGCGGTGGTGCGCGCGGTCGAGGCCGCCGCTTCGGAGACGCTGACGCCCGAGGCGCTGAACGCGGCCAAGGCGGCGGCGGCCATCATGGGCATGAACAACATCTACTACCGTTCGCTGCACCTGATGAAGAACCACGAGTACACCACCCTGCCGGCCAAGCTGCGCATGAACATCATCGGCAATCCGGGCGTGGAGAAGCTGGACTTTGAGCTGTGGTCCACGGCGGTGTCGGCCATCAACGGCTGCGGCGCCTGCCTGGATGCGCACGAGGGCGAACTGCGCAAGCACGGCGTGCCCAACACCCACGTCCAGGCCGCTCTTCGGATCGGCGCCGTGGTCCACGCCGCCAGCCGGATCGTCGCCTCCGAAGAGGCGCTGAAGGGCTGATCACTCCTTCAACTTCAAGCAGGGAAGGCGTCGCTCTCACGGGCGGCGCCTTTGTCTTTCAGGGACGGACCCGGATCTCGAACAGGCGGGGCCAGCGCTTGCCGGTGACGAACAGCCGCTTGTTCTCGGCGTCCCAGGCGATGCCGTTCAGCACCTCGTCGGCCGGGTCGCGGATCGCGCCGGTGGGCAGCAGGCCCTTCAGATCGACAAAGGCGGTGACGACGCCCGTTCCCGGATCGATGCGGGCGATGCGGTCGCTCTGCCAGAGGTTGGCCCAGACCTCGCCGTCGATCCATTCCAGTTCATTCAGCATGGGCAGGTCTGCGCCGTCGGCGGTCACCCGCACGCGTCCGGTCTCGGCCAGGGTCTCTGGGTCGATGAAGCGCAGGAACGGCGTGCCGTCGCTCATGATCAGCCGGCGCCCGTCCGTGGTCAGCCCCCAGCCCTCGCCCTGGTAGGTAAAGCCGCCCAAGGGCGTGAAGTCGTCCGCCTTCCAGACGAATCCCACGCCGTTGCGCCAAGTCAGGCTGTAGAGCTTGCCGTTCAGCTCGGTCACGCCTTCGCCGAAGTAGATCGGGGCCAGGGTGCGCTGCGCCACCGGCTCGCCGTCCTCCAGCCTGACGCGGCGGAGCACCGAGGGCTGGCGGCCGGTGGTCTCGATCAGGTGGCCGTCGCGCCAGATCAGGCCCTGTGTGAACGCCTCCGGATCATGCGGATAGGCGCGCACCACCTCATAGGCCTGAACCGGAACCTCGGCCTGCGCGCAGAGCGGCGAGCCGAGGGCGAGAATCAGGCCGAGAAGAAGCGCGCGCCGGTCCATGGGGGTCAGGCCCGGGCGGCCGGATCGGCGGCGGCCTCGGCCTCCGCCTGCCGGGCGCGCGCCTCGGCCTGGTCGGCCTCGGCGCGGGCGGCTTCCGCCAGCTCCTTCTTGGAGGCGGATCTGCGGCCCAGCATGTTCAGCGCCTCCACCCCGGCGGAAAACGCCATGGCGGCGTAGATGTAGCCCTTGGGCACGTGGAAGCCGAAGCCGTCGGCGATCAGCACCAGGCCGATCATCAGGAGGAAGCCCAGCGCCAGCATCACCACCGTCGGGTTCTTGGCGATGAAGTCCGCCAGAGGATCGGCGGCCAGCAGCATGACGGTGACGGCGGCCAGGACCGCGACCACCATGATCGGCAGGTGCTCGGTCATGCCGACGGCCGTCAGGATCGAGTCGATCGAGAAGACCAGGTCCAGCAGGATGATCTGAAAGATCGCCGCGCCGGCGTTCGAGATGACCACGTCCTTCTTGTCCAGGACGTTGTGCGACGGGGTGGGGTCCACGGTGTGGTGGATTTCCTTGGTCGCCTTCCAGATCAGGAACAGGCCGCCCGCGATCAGGATCAGGTCCTTCCAGGAGAAATCATTGCCGAACACCGAAAAGACCGGCTGAACCAGTCCGACCAGCCAGGCGATGATCGACAACAGCGCCAGGCGCATGATCAGGGCCAGGCCGATGCCGATGCGGCGAACGCGCTGGCGATGCTCGGGCGGCAGCTTGTTCGACAGGATCGAGATAAAGATCAGGTTGTCGATGCCAAGCACGACCTCCATGACCACAAGGGTGACCAGGGCCGCCCAGGCGGCGGGGTCGGAGAACAGGGGAATGATGCTGTCGAGCATAAAGGCGTCCGGTGGAAACTGTCAGGCTAAGCGGTAACGCGGGCGTGAGCGTCCAGCAAGCGCAAGCGATCGGCGTCGTGGTCGCACCCGGCCCATGTGGCGGTGGAAGGCCCGGCGCTTTGGCGATCCACAGCAGCGCAGGTGCGGCGTTATCGTTCCGCCCGCCTTGGTTGCGAGGCGTCAAACCCCGTGCTATCAGGCGCCCGGCTTGAAGGGGGCGTTTCCGCAGAGACGGCCCCTGTCGTGCTTTCCATAAGCATTTCAGGCCCTTGACCGGCGCGGATGTTCGCAGCCGGTGTCGACCCAAACGCAACGACCGCGGACCATATTAGTGGCTGACGATTTCAGAACGACGGAAGTCGGCGAGCGCTACGCACAGGCGCTGTTCGATCTGGCCCTGGAGACGGGCCGCCTGGACGCCGTGCGCGCGGACGTGAAGTCGCTGCGGGCCGCCTGGATCGAAAGCGCCGACCTGCGTCGCCTGGCGATCTCCCCCGTCATGAAGTCCGACGATCAGGTGCGGGGTCTGATGGCCGTGGCCGCCCAGGCCGGGTTCGAGGCCGCCACCCGCAACTTCCTGGGCCTTCTGGCGCAGAACGGCCGCGCCCGCGACCTGCCGGGCGTCCTCGCCGGCTTCGAGCGGCTGTACGCCCGTCACACCGGCCTGGTCGCGGCCGAGGTGGTGTCGGCCCAGCCGTTGGACGAGGTCCAGGTCACGCACATCCGCAACGCCTTGCGCGAGACGCTGGGCCGCGCGCCGGAATTGACCGTTCGGGTCGATCCGTCGATCCTCGGCGGATTGAAGGTCAAGGTGGGCTCAAAGCTGTTCGACGCCTCGCTGAAGACCAAGCTCGACTCGATGAAGTACGCCCTCAAGCGCGCCTAAGCGCGCGACCCACTGACGCACGCGCCCGCAACGGCGCCGAAGAGACCGAAGACAGAGAGCCCACCATGGACATCCGCGCCGCTGAAATCTCGGCCATCCTCAAGTCGCAGATCGCCAACTTCGGCGTCGAAGCCGACGTCTCGGACGTCGGTCAGGTGCTGTCGGTCGGCGACGGCATCGCCCGCATCCACGGTCTGGACAATGTCCAGGCCGGCGAAATGGTCGAGTTCCCCAAGGCCGGTGTGAAGGGCATGGCCCTGAACCTCGAGCGCGACAACGTGGGCGCGGTGATCTTTGGCGCCGACGCCGCAATCGCCGAGGGTGACGACGTGCGCCGCCTTGGCGAGATCGTGGACGTGCCGGTCGGCAAGGGCCTGCTCGGCCGCGTCGTCAATCCTCTGGGCGAGCCGATCGACGGCAAGGGCCCGATCCAGTTCACCGAGCGCCGCCGCGTGGACGTCAAGGCCCCGGGCATCATCCCTCGCAAGTCGGTGCACGAGCCGATGCAGACGGGCCTGAAGGCGATCGACACCCTGATCCCGGTCGGCCGCGGCCAGCGCGAGCTGATCATCGGCGACCGTCAGGTCGGCAAGACCGCCGTCGCCATCGACGCCATCCTGAACCAGAAGAACGTCAACAAGACCGACGACGAGAGCGCCAAGCTCTACTGCATCTACGTCGCCATCGGCCAGAAGCGCTCCACCGTCGCCCAGATCGTCAAGACGCTCGAGGAAACGGGCGCGCTGGAATACACCATCGTCGTCGCCGCCACGGCGTCCGAGCCGGCCCCGCTGCAGTTCCTGGCCCCGTTCGCCGGCACCGCCATGGGCGAGTATTTCCGCGACAACGGCATGCACGGTCTGATCGTCTATGACGACCTGTCCAAGCAGGCCGTCGCTTATCGCCAGATGTCGCTGCTGCTGCGCCGTCCGCCGGGCCGCGAAGCCTATCCGGGCGACGTCTTCTACCTGCACTCGCGCCTGCTGGAGCGGTCGGCCAAGCTGAACGCCGACTACGGCTCGGGCTCGATGACCGCCCTGCCGCTGATCGAGACCCAGGCCAACGACGTCTCGGCCTATATCCCGCCCAACGTGATCTCGATCACCGACGGCCAGATCTTCCTGGAATCCGACCTGTTCTACCAGGGCATCCGCCCGGCCGTGAACGTCGGCATCTCGGTGTCGCGCGTGGGCTCCTCGGCCCAGACCAAGGCGATGAAGAAGGTCG
>JAEYAO010000103.1 GCA_023456105.1 Pseudomonadota bacterium
CAATGAAGGCGAAGCGGCCATCCGCTGATCTCAGATGCTGACCCGCCAGCAGACTCTCACCTGATCGCAGCTGATCCTGAACTGCTCGAGCAGGCATTGCGTCCTGTGTTCGCGCAGATCGGTTCGAGACGCCGTCCAGAACGTAACGCGTTCGAGATCCGCCATTCGCGGGCGCCTTCACCGTCGCGATCACCCGTCCGTGCGCGTCGTAGAATGTCCGCTCGACCTGCTGGCCCGCCGATGGCAAAGCCGCGAAGGCCAGACCCGCTGATAACGCCAGGCCGAGAGGCCACGTCGCGATCTTGGGAACAGATGTTGGGAGACCGGGTTGGCGATCATCGCCAAGCCTTGAACAGAAGGCTCTTCCCGTCGGTGCTGGAGACGACCTTGTCCTTGTCGCACACCGACGCCCACCCTCGAACAACTTCATCACCAGCCCCCATGCTCCCCTAAAGCAGGGTTCACCGATCAACGGCATGCCGTCAACGCTCAAGCTCGCCGGAGTTGTGGATCAAACAACAGCAGGCACACGGGAAAGGAGGCCTGTCAGGACTCCCGCAGCTCACAACTTGCCCCACCCAGATCAGCTCAGCCGGCCTGCTCGGTGCAGGTGCCTCAGCCCCAGCTCATCCAGGGCCGAGCCGTAGGAGCCGAGACCGTCGGTGACGATGCTCTCCGGCTTAACAGGCTGGTTCCTCAGCAGCCGGCGCAGAAGCTTCAACGCCGCCTCTGTGTCTCGCCTTCGCTGCACCATCAAATCCAGCACCTCGCCTTCATCATCGACAGCTCGCCAGAGGTACATGCGGTTGCCCCCGATGGAGCAGACCATCTCGTTGAGGTGCCAGCGCGGAATAGGGCAGGGCCGCTGCTTCCTCAGCCGTCTCGCGATCAGCGGACCGAACTTGATCTTCCAGCATCGCATCGTCTCATAGCTGACCTAGATCCCGCGTCGGGCCAGCGATTCCTCGACATCACGCAGGCTCAGGCTGAAGCGGAAATAGGGCTAGACCCATGACGGATCACTTCCGCCGGGAATCGGTGACGCTTGAACGACGGCGGTTCCATGAAAGTCGCCTCCAGTCAGCCATTTACGACGACCCTCAGTGGGGACAAGTTAACGTTGGACTGACAGCACCTCGGCGATGATGCGGGTGGTCTAGGGTTTGCGGTCCCTGCGGATCTTGATGTGGTCGACTCACCAGCGGCTCCGCGTCAGGGTCTGGGCGTCGCCGCCCTGATCCGGTTCGACGGTGAGCTGAGCCGAGGTCGCCGCATCGCCCTCGGCGACCTGTCGATGACGGCGCGGAGCCCGGCCCTTAGCGACACGAGGAGTTGATAGAGGACGCCGGTGAAGTTCCACTGTCCTCCGGTCGGGTCTGGCTTTCAGCGAGAGGTCGGCATGACGGATCAGGGCTCCGTCAGTTGGCGGATCGTCGCCACCGGAAGAAACAGCCGCAACGGGTTGGAGGCGAGGGGGTTGAAGCCGTAGGCCCGGTAGAGCGCGGATCGCTTCGCGACGGCCTGGGCGTCGCCGCAGTCGAGCACGTCCAGGATCACTACGGCGACTCCCATCACTTCGCTGGCCTGGTGAATGCGCTTCAGGGCGTCGATCAGAAGATCCCCGCCGTAACCCTTGCCCTGCTGGCGGGCGTCGACGCCGATCATGGAGATGTAGGCGGCCGGGATGGAGCCATGCCCGGGCCGGGTCTTGGCGTATCGGCCGGGCAGTTCGGCATAGTCGATGGCGTGGGCGTTCAGAGCGTAGAAGCCGACCAGATCGTCGGTTGGCGTGGTCAGAACCCAGACCCTGAGATTGTCGGCCTTGGCGAGCTTGTTGGCGGTCTTCCTGAAGAAGTTGTCGACTTGGTCGACGCCGCAGGAAAAAGCCGCTCGATCGTGCTTGTCGGGATCGAGCGGCTCAATACGGTTGAGGGCAGGAGTATGGTCCTCGCTCACCGGCTGACGATCGTCTCGCTGTGACGTGAAAAGGCGGCTTTCAGGCGCTCGGTCGGATGCGGCGGCGTGTCCAGCGCGGAGAAGAAAGCGGCATGATCCACAGCCGCCAGGGGGGTGCGCTCGTGCGCGTCGATGGTGTCCAGTGCGGATTGGTAGGCGGCGTTCATCGTGAAAGCCGAATCGTCCACGCCGCTCAACGCTGCGGCGCGCTGAATGGCCTCCTTGATCCGCGGCTTCGTGCGGAAATGCATCCGCTCGCTGCTGCGTTCGTCGATCGGACCAATCTCATCTCTGAAGGCGAGCATTCCGGCCTCCTGCTTCCTGTTTCACTGGCGAGTTTGTACGCCACAATGGCGTACAAGTCAAGGGTGAGAACGGGTGCCGGATCGACAGCCGCTCAAGTCCTTCCTAGACTTGTGCGAGCGCTGTCAGGTTAACTCCGCAACCCACAACTTGCCCTACCCAGACCAGCTCAGGCGGCGGCCGCCGCCCATGCGGCATGCGCCTGTGCCCGGAAGAGGCGCAGGGTGCGTCGGCTGGTGAGGTGTCGCTGTGTGTAGAAGGTGTTGTAGGCGGCGGCGTGGGTGGTGAGGAAACGCTGGGCTGAGGCCTGGCTCTTGAACAGCTGCTGCTGTCGCTCTCTTCGTCGGATCGGCAGTTGCGAGTTCTCCGCCCTGTTGTTCTCCCTCAGCCGACCGGCGCGGTGCAGGTGCCGAACACCCAGCTCGTCGAGCGCTGAACCATAGGAGCCGAGCCCGTCCGTGACGATGCTCTCCGGCTCCACAGGCTGGTTCTTCAGCAGCCGCTTCAGCAGCTTCAGCGCGGCTTCCGTGTCCCGCCTTCGCTGCACCACCAGGTCCAGCACCTCGCCTTCATCATCGACAGCCCGCCACAGGTACATGCGCCGGCCGCCTATGGAGCAGACCATCTCGTCCAGGTGCCAGCGCGGCGTAGGGCAGGGCCGCTGCTTCCTCAACCGTCTCGCGACCAGCGGACCGAACTTGATCGTCCAGCACCGGATGGTCTCATAGCTGACGTCGATCCCGCGCTGCGCCAAGAGCTCTTCCACGTCCCTGAGGCTCAAGCTGAAGCGGAAGTACAGCCACACCGCATGGCGGATCACCTCGGCTGGGAAGCGATGGCGCTTGAACGACAGCGGCTTCATGGAAAACGCCTCCACCACAGGCGCTTAGCCGCGCACCAAGTGGAGACCTTTCAGCGTTGGACTGACAGAACCG
>JAEYAO010000049.1 GCA_023456105.1 Pseudomonadota bacterium
TAGAACAGGGCCGACTGATCGACCCGCCGCTCGCCCATCATCGCTGAACCTCCCGTCTCAACAACCAGAGTGAATCAGCGACGTCCCATTATGCCAATTGCCCGAGCCCGCCTTTTTCAACGAAATCGGCTCATAGCGGACGTTCGGGATGTCCGCTTCCGGGGGAGCACTGGAACCTAGATCCAGTGCGTCAGCGTCTGGCGTTTCGGTCGACGGCCGCGTCTGCTTCCGGAGGACTGAATGGTCAGCGGAGGGGGCGAGCGTCGCGAGTGGCCTCGATCGTCGTCTCCCGCCATAGCCAAGTAGTCCCGGTTACGTCCGGTTGTCGGGTGGCGGTGTGCGCGATACCCTTGCGGCCGTGGGAGGGGCTATGACTTCAAAGCGACCGCAAGTTGCGCAGCCATTCAGTGCTGAGGCGGCGCTGAAGCGCGCCCTTCGCGATCACCTGCGAACGCTGGGATTTACGAAGGATGACGCGGGTGATTTGGTTCTTCCCGACGGAGGAAAGGAAGTTGTTAGAAGCCTTCATCGCAGCCAGTGGCGCGCGAAGTGGACTGCCGCTCAGCCTTTATTGGCACGGGCGTTACCCAACGCTCTGGTACACTTCGCGAACGGCGCGGAGATCGATCCGACCAAAATCAAGTTTCGCCTGATACTCGTGCGCAGCGGCACACCTGAGGCCGATCTCTTTCGTATCGCTACACTGACTTGGTCCGTACCGGTCTCGCCTGGTTTCGGCCGGCGTCTGCGCTACCTGGTTTGGGACGACGGCCACAACCGCTTGGCAGGCGTCATCGCCCTCGGCGATCCCGTGTTCAATCTCAACGTCCGCGACATCGAGATTGGCTGGGATGTTCATGATCGCGCCAACCGTCTGGTGGGCATCCTCGACGCTTACGTGCTCGGAGCGGTTCCACCCTACAGCTTTCTTTTAGCCGGCAAGGCTGTGGCCTGTCTTATTCGGTCGAAGGACGTCTTGAATGACTTCGAGCGCGCCTACGGGAGATCGGTCGGGGTGATTTCAAAGTCGGCAAAGCACGCCAAGCTCCTTGCGGTCACAACCACCTCTTCAATGGGCCGATCATCCGTCTACAATCGGCTGAGGCTCGACGACACGATCTATCTGAAGCCCCTCGGCTTCACGAAAGGCTTCGGGCACTTTCACATCACCGATAGCCTCTTCGAAAAGATGCGGGCATACCTTCGAGAACGAGGTCACGACTACGCCGACAGACATGTCTTTGGCGAAGGCCCGAATTGGAGGCTGCGCACAATCCGGGCCGCGCTGGTCGGTCTGAACGTGAATCAGAACATTCTCAGGCACGGCATCCAGCGCGAAGTCTTTATCGCGACGCTCGCTGAGAACGCCTACGAGGTACTGAAGGATGGCAATGCGGAGCCGGACTTTTCAAAGTTGCTGAGCGTGTCGCAGATCTCAGATCTTGCCCGCGAACGCTGGATCGTGCCGCGGGCCGAGCGCGGCGAGGTCGATTATCGGTCTTGGACGCGTGACGACATCCCCAACCTCATCAAACGCAAAGCCGATTTGCCAACCGCGGCGAAACACAGCCGTGGCTAGAAGAACGCTACAGGGCGCCTCGTGATGGGCCATCTGGCGACCTAGCGATTGCCGAGAGACGGCGACTCCGCCCGCTTAGTGGGCAAGTCGGCCGAAGGAGGGCGTCAGGGGCTAGAAGCATTGGGGCCGATGAATGTTCTCTTGAGCATGGGGGCCGTCCTGACGCACTCGCCGTTCTGAACGGCTGAGCTTTTCACGCTAGGGAGGGCCCGTACCAACGATTGGTCCCGCCGACATCCTAGCGATGCGCGGCCCCCTAGAAACTCTCGGTGGAATGCGCGAAGCTTGATCTGCGAGCTTCGATTCACCTTGCGTTGCTGCGCCAAAACACCGGGGGCGGAATGCAGCGCGAAATTGACGAGATGCGGAAGCAGTTGGTCGGCTACATCGAAGCCACCTACCATCTCTCGCATCCCAAGACCGTCGCCATAAGACGCGCCTTGCTGTCGAGCGCGGGAGGGATCTCGCAGGAGCCTTACGTCGAAAGCACGCCGACCTACATCGGCGACCGAAAGTTCGACGATCTGTCCCTGCCTAAGGCGGTTCAAGCTCTACTGGCGGGGCTCGCCGACACGGGCTTGCTCTTTGATCCGCCATACGAGCACCAGGCCCAAGCGCTTGAGCAGGTGATGAACGACACCGGCGGCAAAGGAATCGTCGTTACGACAGGTACTGGCTCCGGCAAAACCGAATCCTTCCTCCTACCCGTCCTGGCGCGCCTGGCGGAGGAGGCCAGTGCTCGTCCGGAGGTGTTCAAGACCCGCGCGGTCCGCGCGATGCTGCTCTATCCGATGAACGCCCTCGTCAACGATCAATTGGGGCGGCTCCGCACCCTGTTCGGCGATGAATCCATCCGCAGCTGGTTCGAGACGACGGCTGACAGGCCAGCGAAGTTCGGTCGCTACACCGGCCGCACACTATACCCCGGCAGGCGCGATGGAGACCGCGACAAAGTTAGGCTGAAGTCGCTTGGCTACTATCTCGACCTCGAAGACGCCGCTCGCGGGGGCGAGGCCGAGAAGGCGGAACTAGTCGATGTCCTAAAGCGCAAGGGGCGCTGGCCAGCCAAGCCCGACAGCACCGAAGGCGCATATGACGGTCTGCGCGGCTGGTACGGCTCCAAAGTCGCCCGTTGGGAGGATGCGCAAGGCCGGCCAAATCGAGCCATTGAGCGCCCACAGGACGGCGAACTGCTGACCCGTCACGAGATGCAGGAGGCTTGCCCCGACCTTCTCGTCACGAATTACTCGATGCTCGAGTACATGCTCCTACGACCTATCGAGCGAAGCCTGTTCGATGAGACGCGCGCGTTTTTCGAGAAGCATCCCGAGGAAAAGTTCATCTTCGTCCTCGACGAAGCCCACCTCTACCGCGGCGCCAACGGCACCGAGGTCGCCTTCCTCATTCGGCGGTTCCTGGACCGTCTCAAACTAGACCCGTCACGCGTCACCTTCATCTGCACCAGCGCGTCGTTCTCGGTCCCCGCCGCCGCTCAGCAATTTGCGGCGCAACTCATCGGGATCGACCCGGCCACCATCACCGTTCTTAACGGCCGCAAGCGTCTCGAGCCCAATGCCGCCCCAGGAGACGCCGCCGCTGCGGACGTCTTCGCCAGCGTTCCTCTCCCAGGTTTGCTGTCCACCGACTCCGCCGAGAGGGCCGAGGTCATCGCCCCCGTTCTCGCGTGGCAGCCGTTCGAAGCGGCCGAGCCGCTCATCCTCCAGCGCGTCTCCGGCCCGGCCTCCGCCGTTGAGGTGAGGGGCCTTGATCGCGCTGGAAGCCTGCTCGTGGAAGAACTCCAGGTTCCATCCGGATCACCTGTCGAGACCCGACAACACTTCGGCCTTGTCACCTCGGTGGTACCGGCTGACGGCGTCGTGCGCTTCGCCAGACCCAAAGGCCTCGATCTCGGCCGCGCCACGCCCGACCAAATCCATTGGGCGACGGATGATCTCTCCCGTACCGCTTGGCTGGCCCTCAAGGACCTCCCGGTCGTCGCGGCCCTTAAGAACATCACCTCGGGCGCGGCCGCAGAAGCGGACCCGAAGCTGATCACCGGGTCGGCGAAGAGCCTGTCCCAACTCGCCACCTTGCTGTTCGGCGACGTCAACACCCGCTCTCTTCGGGCGATCGACGCCCTCCTTGAACTCACCAGCCTCGCACGCCCTGCGAGCGACAAAGTCCCGCTACTGCCGGCTCGCGTCCACCTCATGTTCCGAGGCCTTCCGGGCCTATGGGCGTGCGTTGATGCAAACTGCGCCGCTTTGCCGGAGCATTTGCGGGGCGGGCCGACCGGCGCCCTCTACGCAGAGCCACGCCGGCACTGCGACTGTAAGGCTCAGGTTTTCGAACTCTGGTCCTGCCGCTCCTGCGGCATCGCTATCGCACACGCCTACGTGGGGTCGCCCGCGGGGGCTCAACACCTTTGGCCGGATGACGGCGCGGCCTACAGCGACGATGCTGGTGTCGTTCGTGAAGCCCATATCTGCCTGGAAGATCCCGGCGCCTCGGCTGCGACGCCGCTGGCTGCGGCCGACCTCGACGTCTACACAGGCCGCCTTGATGGAGACGGCAGTCGAACCCGCCCGATCTGGTGCGACTCCACAGGACAGAGCGTCTTCGATCGCTGCCCGCGCTGCGATGCGAACCAGCAGATCAGCGACTTGCAGACCAAGGGCGACGAGCCCTTCCAACAACTGGTTGCCGTCCAGGTTCTAAGCCAGCCGCCACGCCCGGAATCCGACGCTCCGTTGAAGGGCCGAAAGACCTTAGTGTTCTCCGACGGTCGCCAAACGGCCTCAAGGCTGGCTGGCCTCCTGAAGACGTTCGCCTTCCGCGACAGCGTGCGTCCGTTGTTGCTCGACGGGATGGAGGGCCTGGCGAAGTCGCCTCATCAGCCCAGCCTTGATGACGCCCCGCTCGCGGTAAGTCTCTCAGCCGCGCTGAACCAGGTGCGCATTCGTCCCGTGGATGATCGGGGCGACTATGTCGGCTGGGGTCGGCGGGCTGCTGAACTGATTGCCGATCCCGACGTCGAGGCCCAGGAGATCGCTGGCTTCTCGAAAGACGCCTCGGAAGCCACCCCCGGATCGGTCTTCCAGTCGCTCTACGCAATTCTGCAGGATCGCCACACGGGGCTCAGCGCCCTCGCTCTTGCCAGCGTCGGCCCCAAGCTCGGTCGCCTCGACCGTAAGACTGTCGAGGCGATCCCTCTCCCTAAGCTGGCCGGACTCGACGACGACAGAGTCCGCCAGGAGGTTTTGCGCCTCTGGCTGTGGTGCGCGCTCGACCGTCATTCGATCAGGTTGAGCGCGACGCCGATCGATGTCGAAGTCGACCGCTGGAGTGGGAAATTCGGCGAGCGCGTCACCCGCGCCCTGAAAGCCGCCGGCCACAACGCCTGGCTTCCTGGTTTCACCAAGACCGGCGTTCCGATCCTCCGCACCGTCTTTAGCGGCAGCAGCGACAGCACCTTCCAGATCTCGGCGCGCAAAGTCGCGCTCCTCCCGGGCAACGCCGTGACCTGGCGCCGCTGCGGCACCTGCACCCTGGTTTCGCCAGAAAACGCTCTCCTCGCGGACTATTGCCCGTCGTGCAATGGCAGGACGGAGGCGATCGACCCCGGCCATGACCAGGTCTTCCGCAGCCGCAAGGCGTTCTTCCGGCACGCCGCGGAGCGCATGGCCGACCACACGCCAGGCTCCGCTCCGCACCAACTCGTCGCCGAGGAGCACTCGGCTCAGTTGAACGACACCAACGCGGTTCGGGCCATGAGCCGCAACGAGGCCTACGAACTCCGATTCCAGGATGTGCCGGTGGCCCAGAACGGCCAGCCATCCGATCCCATCGACGTTCTCAGTTGCACGACCACCATGGAGGTCGGCATCGATATCGGCGGCCTCACGGCCGTCGCGCTCCGCAATGTGCCGCCCGGTCGCGCCAACTACCAGCAGCGCGCCGGCCGTGCCGGGCGTCGGGGTGCAGGCCTCTCCACTGTCGTCATGTTTTGCGGCGCGGACAGCCACGACCAGAGCTTCTTCCGCGACCCGGCCCCCATCGTCGCCGGGCCCGCCCCCGATCCGGTCCTCAATCTCGACAACCGCGTTATTGCGGAGCGCCAGGCATTCGCTTTCCTCCTCGGCCGCTTCCAACAGGCCCGGGTCATCAGTTCAAGCAACCCGAACATCTTCGAGTCCCTCGGATCAACCCACGCCTTCCTGACCGGCGACGCGACCGGTTTTTCCCTCGCTGGCCTTCGCGTCTGGCTTGCCGACAATCGAGACGCGCTCGTCGCGGACCTCGACCAACTGTTCACGGCCTCATGCCCCGGGCTCGACGCCCCCGGTCTTCTCGAACAATGGCCTGATCTCCTTGAAGAGAAACTTGCCCTTGCGACCGCTCAAGTCGTCGAAGGGGCCGACGAGCCGGCTCCGGACGTCGCGCCCGACGAGGTAGATGACGACGGCGACTACGACGACCTCGTGGAGGAGGATGCGCCCGACAATGACAAGTCGGGCGCCGGATCGAATAAGCTCCTCGACCAACTGTTCGCGCTCGGTCTCATGCCGCGTTATGCGTTCCCTACAGACGTGGCGACGTTTGCGGTGTTCGAGGAACATCCCGACCCCTATCAGCCACAGTTGGCCTATTCACCCCAGCAATCTCTCAACGCGGCCCTAGCCCAGTACGCGCCGGGCCGCTCCGTCTGGGTCGATGGCAAAACGCACCTGTCGATGGGCGTCTGGAGCAACTTCGACGACGACCGCTGGGACGCCTATCGAGAGCGCAAACTCTACTACCATTGCCAGATCTGCGATTTCGCGACCCTCAAGCCTCGCGATCAAGGGCGTCCCCGTGAGTTCATCACCTGCCCGGCATGCAACACTCCGAGCGGCATGGGTCCGGCACAGCACTGGTTGCGGCCGGTCGGCTTCGCCAATCCACCCGGCATGCCTGCTGCCCCGCCTCGCATCGACGGCACCGTCAACAGCCGTCCGACGCGCGCTAAGCTCGATGCGCCGCACTTCCGCAACGAGCAGCGAATTGGCGGCGAGACTTTCGCCAACCAAGCCGGTTGGGAAGCCTGGCAGGAAAACCTCGACCTGGTCGTCACCAATCGGGGCACCCAGTCTTCAACCCAACAGGGCTTCCGGCATTGCGCGAAGTGCGGGCGCACCGAGCCAGCGGATCTAGACGCTAACCTCGCGCAACTGGGGCCCGGATCAGCCGGGCACGCACGGCCCAGGCCGACGAAGCCGAAGGAGCCCGAGCTCTGCAACGGCGCCGTGACGAGCCTCGTCTTGGGAAATCAGTTCAAGACCGACATTGCCGTCCTCCGGCTCCAGGCCCCGCCGTCGTGGGATCTCAGCCCTGACCGACCTGCGACGGTCATTGCTGCGAAATCCGCCGTTGAAGCTCTGATCCGTGCCGCCAGCCGCGACCTGGAACCGGGCGACATTGACGGCGACTATCGCTTCGCACCCGTGCGGACGGCCAACACGCTTCTAGACCTCTACATCTACGACCAGGCCGCGGGCGGCGCGGGCTTCGTCAAGGCGGCCGCATCCGATCCGCGCCGTCTCGTCTGCAGCGCCATCGAACTCCTTGACGACTGCACCTGCGAAGACAGCTGCTACCAGTGCCTCCGTTCCTACAAGAACAGGTTCGATCACGGTTTCCTTGATCGGCGGCTCGGGGCTGATCTCCTCCGCGCTTGCTTCGAGGGAGTCGACCCGGTCGTGTCAGACGCATGGGCAGAGGGGGCTCTGAGGCGGCTCGTGACCGACGTCCAAGACGCGGGTGGCGATTATAGTCTCGAGCCGAGCGGCCTCATCAGCCCCGAAGGGCGTGCCATCGTCGTCGGCCACCCGTTCGCGCCCGACCTTCCGGGCAATCCGAGCGCCGCCGCTTTCGCTTCGGAGGCCCAATCGGCCAAGGTCGTCGATGTCTTGATGATCGACCGAGGCCTCCCGCTTGCGACAGCTCTGGTCCTAGACACTATCAAGACGTCGGCTCCCCCGCCGTCTCCTGCGACGGATGGCCCGCCGCTGCTCAGCGTTGACGCCGCGATTGACGGAGCGGCGCCGACAGGCATCCAGCGGGTGGCCGTGGGAGCTTTCGAGCCCGGCGACTTCGTGATGAGGTTGGACGCACACACGCTCGGCGGAAAGCTCGGCGACGGCGCGGCCCCTGTTCCCAAGGGCAGCTACTGCCTCTTCCGTCCGCTGGGCTCCGAGGACGTCGACCCTAAGCAGGTCTATCTGCTTCGCCGAAGCGACGGTGCGACCTTCGGTGCCACCCACCAACGCTGGACCGTTGGCTCGACCCAAACCGTCAAGGACGGGGTAAGGGTCCGATATCGGGCGGCGCCCGAAAGGACCGAATGCGCAAGCGAGGTCGTCGCCCCGGGCGCGCTAGAGGCGGTTGCCTTGTTCATCCGGCGGGTTGTCTGATGGCGATCTGCATCCCAAACACCCTGCCAGAGAACATGCCGCACGACTCGGAAGCCCTCCTGATGAGGGCCTTCCAGACGCGCCTCGGCGACGATTATCTGGTTTTCCACTCGTTCCCGTGGCTGGCGCCCGAGCGGGACGACCTCACTTCTCCGGTTCGCGAAGGGGAGGCCGACTTCGTCCTCCTCCATCGCGAGAAGGGAATGCTGGTCATCGAGGCGAAGGGCGGCGAGGTCGTACTGCGCAATCGTCAATGGTCTCGGCTAGTAGGCGGCGGCCGGCTGAAGGACCTACGTGACCCGGCGCAGCAGGTGAGAAGGGCCGCCAGGGCGCTGCGCAAGCGCATCGAACTGATCTGCGGCGAAACCATCTACCAGAAGGTCCGGTTCGCGACCGCCGTCGCTTTCCCACACTGCGTTTTCCGAGATACTCCGCCAGCGGACTTGCCGGCCCGCACCATTATGACGATGGATGACCTGGCGGACATCGAGAACGCAATCGACCGCGCCTATGACGCCTTCGGGCGCTTCCACACGGCGCTGACAGGTCCCGAATTCGAAGCGGTGCGCCAAGCGCTCGCCCCGGAGTTTGCAGTCTATGAGCCGCTGAAGCTCGATGTCGACGCGGCGGGCCAGGTGCTGGCCCGACTGACGCGTCAGCAGATCCAGATTCTGAACGGGTTCGCGGCGAACCCTCGCGCGGTCATCCACGGCGTCGCCGGGTCCGGCAAGACGATGCTTGGCCTGCAGAGAGCGCGCCGGTTCGCCCGGGATGGCTGCTCGGTGCTCTTCACATGTTTCAACGCCGAATTGGCTCGCTGGCTGAACGAGCAGATCGCCAACGACGAGTACGACAAAGGATCTTTAACGATCCGCCATTTCCACGGCCTCGCCGCGGAGATCCTGAAGAAGGCGGGACTCCCGCTCGATCCAGTCGGCGACAACACCCATTACTGGGATGTCGTCGTACCGGATCAGATGGCGACTGCAGCCGCAGCACTTTATCCGGATGATCCGCCTTTCGACGCTCTCGTGGTCGATGAGGCTCAAGATTTCAGCCCGGGGTGGTGGGATGCGCTCGCGTACCTGACCGGTCTCGGCGACGACGTCCCGACCTGGGCCTTCCTAGATCGAGATCAGAGCTTGCGCCGGGACCCCGTCGATCCGCCTCTCGAAAACGCTGCGATCCTTCATCTCGACACCAACTGCAGGAACACGCGCCGCATCGTCGGCTTTGCCGCGGCAACGGCCAAGATCACGGCCGAAGCCGCAGAGATGGCCCCCCTCGGCCGACCTCCGCGCCTCATCTTCGCCCAAACCCAAGGCGCCATGCCTGGCCTTGTCCAAGGCGAGTTACAGCGTCTGCTGCGAGACCATCGTCTGAACCCTGATCAGGTCGCGCTGATCGGCCCGACCGCCTGGAAGAATGGCGTGTTGGCCCGCTGGACCGAGATGGCCGGCGTCAAGCTAACCGACTCCGCCAGCGAATGGCGCAAGGGGCAAGCCATCCTCTGCACCACGGCGCGCAGTTTCAAGGGCTTGGAGGCGGATGTCGTCATTCTTTACGGCATCAACGGCGTCGGCGGGCTCTTCACGGAAAGTGACCTCTACGTCGCGGTCACCCGTGCTCGGGGCCACCTTCTTGTGGTGACGCAGAACTCAAGCTTCGCCGACCAGATGAAGGCCGCCATCATTGGCGTCTCCGCCATCGGAACCGAACTGGAAGCGCTATGACGCGTGCGGCTTGGGCGGAGGCGATCGGCGCCGAACTTGACGACGCGGGCCTCCCCACGATCGAGACCGTCGTCGGCCACATCCGCGCCGCCGCCGCCGTCGAACCCTATCTGCTGCGAAGCCGCATCACCCGAGCGCTCAAGGAAAGCTACAGCCCTTTCGGCGGTGAGGATGGCGATCTCGGCCCGCTCATTCACCAAGGCTGCGACATCCTTGTGCGGCTCGGCGACCTAACCGCTTTCCAATCAGATGGCGGACTGGGCTACGTGGCGACGCCCGAACGGCTGGTTGAGCTCGATGCAGACCGCGTCGTCGTTCTCGGGATGTCTGCGGGTTCCGCGACGCCGGTAACCGGCTTGGTCCGTCGCCTTTCTCGGGACACGGCCATCGAGACCATTTCCGCGCCCCTGGTCGGTCTGGCGGACGAACTCGGCCCCCCTGAATGGCGTCTTCACATTCTGGCCCTCGGCGGCATGGATGAACGGACCGGTGGACCAGGGGGCCTCTTCACACGGCTGGCCGGCGCCGCCGCAAGCGGCGAGCGCCTGGATCGTGCCGAGCCCGCGGCGCTTCGCGTCCTATCAAAACGGGGGCCCTACTTCGGCAAGGCACAAGTCGTTGCCGGAGACGGACGATGGACTGGCCTCCTGGGGGAGGGGGCGTTCTGCGCCTCCCGACGTAAAACCTACAGCTGGCAGAACTGCGTAATTTCAGCGTCTGCGCAGGGTGTCCGCGCGGTCGACGTCACCAACCTCGACCGCTGGCGCTGGGCCGTCGTCGGACAGACCAGGCTCGCCGGGGATCCGGTATTTGATTGGCACGACGGCCAACTCCAATGCTTCACGCCTCCGCCATTTCAGTTGCAGCGGCTTTTAGACCTATCCGGAGACAATGTAGGCCCTTGGAAATGGGCCGTCTCGCAGACGGCTGCTGACCTCGCGGAACAACTCACCGCCTAACGATCATTGCACCTTCAGGACGATGGAGCGGGGCGTAAACTGCGACGTCATTAGCGCCTGAAGCATGCCGTCCAGATGAGCTTGGCGCATCTCGGCCCCGACCTCAGCGAGAAGGATCGCAAGGTCGTTGGCCCGCCGTCGCGCCCGGTCAAAGGCGAGTGTGCCGCCACGCAAGCGGCCGGCCGCCTCGACTGCTTGAGCGGCTGCGAGCGCCTCCTGCGCCTCCATGCGGGTCTTGAAGCGTCGTAACGGCAATGCTCCGGCGAGGCGCCGCCCGCGGTGCTCCATGCCTGCCCTCACGAGATCTTTCAGACGTTCGACCAGCACCCCCCGAGCGGTGGCCGCCATGGCCGAGTCGCCGTGCGAAAGGCCTCGGCTCGAGATGTGTTCCGGTATGCTCACGCGGCCACTGGCTCCAACCAGCACCCTCGGATCGATTTCCTCGGGCGTAGGGCCGAGCCGCGCGCCAAGTAGAAACAGATCCGGTTGCGCAAGGTCAGTGAACCAGCGCGCATCGGCCAAGTGTTCCTCGTAGGCCCTGCGAACAGCCGCCTGCATCGCGTCGCGCTCGGCCTGCGTATCGCCAGCCGAAGGCCGATCCTCCAGGATCGACGGGTCAAATGGGCGTCCTGACGTCGGCCTGAGCATGGCGCTGAGCAGTAGCACCCGCTCGCCCTTGAGCCCGGACGCCGGATGATCCTCCGGCACGCGAACGACGTGCTCGTTCTTCGTCGTGCTCGTCCACGCCAACTGAGAGAAGGTCTCGATGACACTGTCGTGAACCGGGTCGCCATGGTCGAAGAAGTGCAGCCGCCGTTCGCCGACATTGGAATTGGGCGGTGAATGTAGGTCGGTTCGCTTCAGCAGCAGGGCCACATGACGCCAAGGCCCGTCCGTTTCCAGCTCGGGAACGACGACGTCGCCCTGCTCAGGCCGATGAGGGTACCAGAGGGTCCTGTAGGGCTGACCGGTCTTCTCATCAGTCCGTTTCTGAAGCCGCAGGACTCTCAGTTCATCGGAAAGCGTGAGAAGACGTTTTGCACCCGCCTCACGCTCGATGAACCAATTTGGTCTCGGTGCATCGTCTGCGTCCGACATTGGCAAGGCATAACGCTGGCTTACC
The DNA here is from genome assembly GCA_023456105.1 of Pseudomonadota bacterium. Lineage (GTDB taxonomy): Bacteria > Pseudomonadota > Alphaproteobacteria > Caulobacterales > Caulobacteraceae > Brevundimonas. The sequence goes on from JAEYAO010000049.1 coordinate 11,847, forward strand.
ATCGCCTCGTAGCGGGCTTTCGCCTCAGCCGCCCGCTTCGGCGCACCGAAGCGCGAGTAGCTGCGCCAACCCTCAATGTCCCGGCGCTGCGCCGTCGCTGCCGAGATCAATGCAGGCCAGTTACCCGAGATGCCGTAGGCGGCCGTATCGATCGCCTGCGCCAGGCTCGTCCACGCATCCTCATCGAATACCCGCCCACCCGAAAAGACATCGGCGGCCTCGTAGACCTCGAGGATCCGCGCTTCGATGGAATCACGAGTGACAATCGGAGTGATCCGGATCGTTCGTTTACCTGGCCGACCCTTACCTCCCAGCCGGTCAAGCCTACCGATCCACTGATCAACGTCCCGCGGGTCCCAAGGGAGAACGTAGAAGACCAGTTCTGTAGCGAACTGGAAATTATGACCCTCAGCCGCCACATCCGCGGCAACCAACACCTTCGCTTTGCCCGACTCGAACGGCTCGACCTCATCGCGCAACTGCGCAACGTGGACGTCCATTTCGACATCCGATCCGCCGTAGGCCCGCCGCTTCGTGGCGACCTTGACCTCGACTAGCTTTTCGATGGCTGCTGCAAGGTGATCGACGCTTCGGTTGTCGTCGGCGACCACCACCACCCGAGCCGCCGGTGCGGCCGCAAATGTCGCGCGCAAGTGGTCGATCAAGGCGTCGAGTTTAGCGTCTCCAAGATCGCGGGCGGCAGCTTCCAGTGAGCGCAGCGCGGTCGCCATTTTGGCAGTCGGCCGCTTGAGCGTGCTGACCCGATTAATCAGCGCCTGGGGGCTCGCCAGGGCTGTCTGTAGAAGGGCCTCGCCGCGGACATTGACGCCCTCGCTGACTGCCGCCCCCAGGTAGCGCCTCGCGGCATCGACACGATCCGCGTCGCCATCAGTCGGCGCCACGACTATCGCCCGGTAACGACGCTGCGGCAGCGCGTCTGGATAGTCGGCTCGCCTCGTCCGGATCACCCGGCGAAACGCGCCGTGGGTCTCGGCGTAGAAACTCCGGCCCATCCCCGCTGGCGTCGTTAGGCCCTCCGGTTCATCGGCCTTGCCCGTAATGAAATCAAACGCCTCATCTTCGCGGGCTGCCAGCAACTCCAAAATATCCTCGCCTGACGCGTCCGCTCGGCGAGCAAGATCAGGCTCCAGGATCTCCAAGATAGCACGACGCAGACCTTCATCGTGCAAGGCCGGCGTCGCGCTCAACAGCAGCACGTGGGGAATACTGCGGCTCGCGGCGCCCACCAAATCGCGCATCTGCTGCCCGAGCTTGGGGTACTCGTCGACAACCAGGGCATCATAGAATTTTGCATTCAACCGAACGGCGCCGGCGGCCAAACGGGCAGGGCGGAACAGCTCGACGGCGATGTGACCCTTCCTCGGGCGAAGAGGCGGACTCTCCTCATCCGGCTCGATCGCCACGCCACCGGCGCCGATGTGCGTCCGGCACAGGAATTCCTCGTTCCATTGGTGATTAAGATCGTCCGGCGTCACGAGGGCGATGCGAAGGCCCGTGTCTCGCTGAGCAGCGAGAGCGCGCAGCACCATAAGGGCCTGGATGGTTTTGCCGAGCCCGACCTCATCGGCCAGGAGGAACCGACACGCCGTGTCCGTCGCCATTTGACTGACATTGTCGATTTGATGGGGATAGCTGAACGCGGCCACCCCTAAGGCGCCGAGTAAAGCTTGGTCGGCATCTGCCAGCCGCGCTTGGCCGTGGAGGCTCAACCAGTATGCAGCGAGTTGGTCCACCATCACGCCGCCCGCGCCATGCGCGCTGAAACGAACCGTACCGTCCGCGCCAAAAACACATCCCTGGACATGGCTGCAAAGGTGCCGGTGTCGGGATCCGCTGCTCCGGGGTTCAACCAGAACTGCAGCGCCTCACAAGCAGCATCAAGACCAATCTGGCTCCGCGGAAGGGCCCATGCCGCGGTCCAATCCGCGAGGAAAACTGAGGCCTCTGCGAGATCGCTACCCGCGAACCCTCGCCGGCCAAGAACCCGCGCTCCCGACGTCGGTGCGATCAAATCCATCAACGGCGATCGCCCCGACGCCTCGAGCGCCGCTATCGCAGCTTCGCGCCACTGGTCGTCCGAGGCGCCGAAGTCCATATCGTCCGCGTCAAACTCAACCATTCGTCCATGGGCCTGCGCGTTCCGCAGCATCTCGGCGAACGCCTCGACGAGCGCTTGGTCGGCGCACGCATCATCAATGACACCTTCGTCTGTCCAATCCGGGCAGGACCGCGCCAGAGCCTCGCCGAAGCGACCGGCAAAATCGGCCCTATCAGTCGGATCAAGCGCGCCAGCTTGGTCTCCGACCGCGTGTGGTAGGATATTGTCGAATAGCAACATCGACGGCGAATCCGTCACAGCGCGCCCTTCCAGCGCATGCCATTCTGGACCGCACAGGGCTGAAACGAGCGGGTCTTCAAATTGGCGGACGACGCGCACGCGCGCAGCGACAGAGGCAATGCTCCTTGCCTCGGCGGTGGCCCAAGCGCGACGTGAGCGAGCTAGGTCGATCAGGCCGCCGCCGTCCTCTCGTAGCCGCCGGCGCCCTTCGATTCCCGAGAAATTGCTGCCGAGATCCCCAAATCCAAACTGATCAGGCGCCTCGATTCTTCCTGGTGCGGCGAGGCGCCCATCGTCGAAGCGGAAGGTCCGAAGGATGGCACCGCCGCCCGGTCCAGCAAGGTTGAACCGGAAGGGCCGCTGCGCTTGCGCGACCACTTCTTGAGTGGGCCGGCCGAGCCCTGCTCCAGGCTCCTCCGCCGACCAGTCGATATCACCGTCTCGCCGTCGCAAATGCACCGTATCCCAAGGGTGCCGCCCGACGCGCACCCGGAGCGTCGCACGCCCGGCCTGAAGGATTCTCAGCCGAATGTGCTCAGCCTGTAGTGCGTTGAGGATCAGGCTCGATTGAGCCAGCCCGGTCCCCTCGTCACTCAGTTCATCAGTGGCGTAGGCGATGATCTCATCGTCGATCATCGCAAGCATCTCGACCGGCCAGCGGGCACCCGGGATGGGGCTTTGGATTTTCGCCAGTAGGCGCTCTTCGATCAGAGCGTCGAACGCGCTCTCCCTTTCGAACAGGAACACACCCGGCGTCGCCGTCATTGGCTCGCGTGGAGCGCTCACCGTAAGGCCGTGAGCGGCCCCGTCCCGGCGGCTCAACTTCTCGATCCGCAGGCCTGCGCCATTGATCACGCAAAACGGCGTCTGCGCTGTCACGTGCCGCCGGGGAAGCGTAAGCGCGTCCTGCGGAGCGCGTGCTACCGTGTTTGTCGAAGATACGCTTCCGCCAAGCCACCTTGCTTCCGCCAGCAGCGCGCGATCATGGGGATCAGAAAGGTCCGCCCGCCGAACGGGGGCGCCGGCAACAACCCCCTCGGCAGCAAGGCTCTCAAACTTGCCCGCCTGGTCCACCACCCAGAGGTGGCCCTGGTCGAGGCGAATAGGCAATTCAATCCGATCGGCCTCGTCGCCCGCTCGCAGGAAAACGAGGGGCGCGTCCCAATCCACCGTGCGGCCCATAAGGGCCTCCGCGATCTCCGCTTCGTCCTCGAAGACAGTTCGCGCGTCGGCCGCGGCTGGCCCGTTTCCACCGGGTAGGGCCGTCAGCCGGATCACAATCGGAAGTGACCCAAACATGTTGTCGGAGGCCGTCCGCGACTGTCCCCAGAGCTTCGGACGCCAAGCTCTCGCTGACGCCTGCTTCCGGCCCAGTTCGACGAGCGGTGGAGGGAGACTTGGCCAACTGACCGAAAATACAAACTCTTCGCCGATCCGCCGCAACCCCAGGGCCCCGCTCTCTGGCAGCAACGGCGTCGTGGTCGTCGGCCTGCGCCGTCTCGCCTCTCTCAACGCGAAAAAGGCCTCTGACTGGTGGGCAAACGCAGCCTTGAGACGCTCGAAGGTCGGATCGGGCAGCGATCCCTTCCCATTGTCGCCCAGTAGCGCAGTAATCACACGCGCCGCCGGTCCCTCCGGCTGCAACCAGTCCGACAGTCGGGCCCCTTCCCACGACTGAGCCCAGGCGCGAAGGGAGGAGAGGTCCGGCCTGCGCGTGCTGGTAGCTGAGGCCACGCCGGCGACGGGCCCTCGCGCGAGCAGCCGGGAGACGGGCCCAGCCAATTCGTAGGGCATGAGCGCGTTTGCGATCGGCCACGCGATGATTGAAAACTGCGTCGCGAATCCGCTGTCACTAGGTCGCTGTAGGGCGAAGCGGTCAGCAAGACTGCCGAACGCTGATGAAAGGAGGTGGCGCTGCCCGACCGGGATCGGCCGGCCCAGCAACCCTTCAAACTTCCCCCAGAAGACCGTTCCAACGCCCTCGAACCGGTACCCGATCTCACTCGCCGCGGCACAAGCAGAGATGGGGTATTCCTTGATCAGCGCCTCGAAGTCGATGCCGCCCAAGAGTTGGGGGAGTTCGAGGAGCGGATCTGACCAAAGGGCTGCAGCATCGACTACCTCGATCATGGTGATGGTTCGGCCAAGGCTCCCATTCGCGAGCTTGCCCAGGTGAGCCTCCAGCCGAGCTTCGATTGTACTAAGCGTGTCCGCCCCCATGGATCACCCCACACCTCGTCCGTCTTCACTTAAGCGCAAATTTGCTTGCCGGGACAGGAGAGTCGCCTAGGCGGCCTTGCCGAATAGCTGCGGCAAGGCCGAATGGCGGAGAGCGGACCTTGTAGCCCGTCTGAATGTCGCCTTTTGGAGGTCGGCGATAAAACCGCTCCTGGCGCTTGCGGGCCGTCGCTAGCTTTACGCTACCTAAGCGCCACCTCGTTCGAGCAACTCGAGCTCGCCTGTGACGGCAACCCGATCGTATTCAGCTACGTCAGGCACCCGGCCGAGTTCGACTACGCGGCGAAGAAGTCGCGCTAGTAGATCGCTGGCGAACTCGTACCCTCGGCGCAGCGTTTCGGCATCGCCACCACCCCCGTGCACCACTTTTGACCGAAGCTTATAGGCAGCTTTTACCGCCGCGAAGATCCTAGCTTTTTCGTCCCCACTGCCCTGTAGAAGGATCGCTGTGTTGAGCGCGAGCCGGCGAGTGATTTCTGCCTCGACCCCCACTAGGCCTTCGATCCCCGCCCAAAGCAGCATGATCCGGGCGTCGTCATCGGGAAGATATTGCGCATTGTTGTAGTACCGTTGCGCCGAAGTAAAAGCGTTATTGGAAAGCAGCTTCGCGAAGTCTCCATAGTGGTCGGCAGCCCATCGCAGGTTCTCTGGCGTCGCTGCGACGGCGCGGGGCAAGGGCTTGAAGACCAAGTTTCGGTTGGCGATCGCGAAGCCTGCACTTTGAGAGTAGCTGTAGAGCGGCATCACCGGAGCAGCGATAGCAAGGCCCAGCAAGCTAAACGTCCACAGCGAATTCCAAGCCTTTGCCGCAAGTAACTCGCCGCCTTGAGGCTCGCAGACTACCAGCGAGAAATCGGCGAGCCGTTCCATTACAATCAGCGCGGCGTCTTCGCTCAGCTGGCCCACCGTCGTCCCGAACGAAGTCTGACGCATCGGCGTCCCAGCAGAGATCGTGACGCCGTCCGCGAGTTTGAAATCGGACGTGACGGTCAGGCCATGCCCGACGATTTGGACCTGATGGCCTGGCCCGACTACAATCCCAACCATCGTGCCTTCATCCCTCGGTGGAAGAGCTGCCTAGCGAGTTACGTGTTGGCGGCTGTCAGAGTTCTTAGCCACTGCGCAATGTCAGCGCTCTTCGCTAAATGTTCCGCTTGTAGCTCCTCAAGCGCGTCTTGCCGACGCTGCGCCTTCACGGCCTCGTTATAGGCTTCCCTGAGGGTTGCGTCGGCAGCCTCCCGCGTCACATCGTCAGCCGCTGCATAATAGTCGATGAGTGCGGTTAAGCCGACGCCTCGCAGCCGCTCCGCGTCAGCGGTGAGTTGCTGTCGCATGTCGGATGTGATGCCTTGGATCGTCATTCTATTCCCAAACCCATGTCTATGCCGTGCCCTCTCGACGCCGCAGACGTCCACTATACAGCGGCTTCCGCATGTCCGCTTTTGGCGGATTTCGTTGAAAAAGGCGTCCGTTGGCAATTGGCATGAAGGCGGCGCGCTGATTCACTCTGGTCGTTGAGACGGGAGGTGCAGCGATGATGGGTGAGCGGCGGGTTGATCAGTCGGCGCTGTTCTACGAGTTCTCGCTGGAGCGGCATGTGCCGGCGGATCATCTTCTGCGGGCGATCGACCGGTTTGTGGAACTGGACGGCCTGCGGGCGCATCTGGCGCCGTTCTACAGCGCCATCGGTCGCCCCTCGATCGATCCGGAGCTGCTGATCCGGATGCTGCTGGTGGGCTACTGCTTCGGCATCCGCTCGGAACGGCGGCTGTGCGAGGAGGTGCATCTGAACCTCGCCTATCGCTGGTTCTGCCGGTTGGGGCTGGACGGCGACGTGCCGGACCACTCGACCTTCTCCAAGAACCGCCATGGCCGCTTCCGCGACAGCGATCTGCTGCGGGAGCTGTTCGAGACGGTGCTGCGGCGCTGCATGGCCGAGGGTCTCGTCGGCGGCGAGGGCTTCGCCGTCGACGCCAGCCTGATCAAGGCCGACGCCAACCGCCAACGCTGCGTGCCGGGCGACGAAGGCCTGCCGCCCGAGGCCGCCAGCCGCGCCATTGACGAGTACCTGGCCGTTCTGGACGACGCGGCCTTCGGCGGCGCGACTCCGGTGACGCCCAAGTTCATCTCGCCGGCTGATCCGGCCTCGCGCTGGACCGGCGCCAACAAGGGCCTGGCCTTCTTCGCCTATGCTACCAACTACCTGATCGACCTGGACCACGCGATCATCGTTGATGTCGAGCCATCCACCGCCGTGCGCCAAGCCGAGGTGACGGCGGCTCGCACCATGATCGAGCGTGCGCGTGAGCATCATGATCTGTGGCCCGCCCGGCTGGCGGCGGACACCGCCTATGGCTCGGCCGAGATGTTGGACTGGCTGGTCCACGACCAGGGCATCGAGCCGCACATCCCGGTCATCGATAAATCCGAGCGGATCGACGGGACCTTCTCGCGCGCCGACTTCGCCTATGACCATGCCGCCGACCTTTACCGCTGTCCGGGCGGCAAGGAGCTGAAGCAACATCGGCGGCCCTTCCGCGCGGACCACCCCGATACCCCGCCGGATAACACCTATCGCTATCGCGCCAGCAAAATGGATTGCGACGCCTGCGCGCTGAAGAGCCGCTGCTGCCCCAAAGCGCCGGCGCGGAAAGTGACCCGCTCCATCCACGAAGGCGCGCGGGACTTCGCCCGCGACATCGCCAGAACCGACGCCTACGTCGTCTCTAGACGCGAACGGAAGAAGGTCGAGATGCTGTTTGCCCACCTCAAGCGCATCCTGAAGCTGGACCGACTGCGCCTGCGAGGTCCCAACGGCGCCAAAGACGAGTTCCTCCTCGCCGCCACCGCCCAGAACCTGCGCAAACTGGCCAAACTGATCCCGCCGCTGACGCCAGCGACCGCGTGAGGCGGGAGAGAACCGCCGCGTCCGTTACTGGCGGCGACCTCAGCAGCCGCCTTTTTCAACGAAATCGGCGC
>JAEYAO010000055.1 GCA_023456105.1 Pseudomonadota bacterium
CTGCCGGGCGACAGCAGGGTGTCGGCGTCGAGCCGGGCGACGCCGCCCGTGGGCGAGGCCTCCAGCAGGCGCGCGACATAGGCGGACGGATGCACCCGCTCCAGATCTTCGACCGAGGCCTCGCCAGCCCGTCGCCGATCCTTGCCGAGCCCTGCGTCGTCGATGGCGTCCATGACGGCCTTCAGCCGCCCCGGCGTCTCGGGATGTCCCTCGCCGGTCAGGTGCGCCAGCATGTCGGGATGGGTGAACAGGGGCACGGACATGGCGGCGATCATAGTGTCGGCCAGACGGCTTGTCGCGCGCGGCCCGCCCTCCTAGAGCCGCAGGCATGACCGACGCCATGATCCGCTCCGCCCGCCCCGACGACGCCAAGGCGCTGGGCGTGCTCGGCCGCGAGACCTTTATCGACACCTTTGTGACCGGCTTCGGCATTCCCTACCCCGAGCCGGACCTGGGTGACTTCCTCCAGGCGAGCTTCAGCCCCGAAGCGGTCGCCGCCAAGCTGGTCGAGCCGGGCGCGGCCTGGTGGGTGGCCGAGCGTGACGGCGAACTCCTCGCCTTCGCCAACGCCGGCCCGAACACCCTGCCCCACCCGGACGCCCGACCCACGCAGATGGAGCTTCGGCGGCTCTATGTGGCCAGGGCGGCGCAAGGGCTGGGGCTGGGGACAAGGCTGCTGTCTCTGTCGCTCGACTGGATGGAGGCGCACACGAACGGGCCGCTGTGGATCGGCGTGTGGAGCGGGAACGTGAAGGCGCAAAGGCTTTACGCCACCCACGGGTTCGGAAAGGTCGGTGAATACCAGTACCCGGTCGGCCGCTGGCTGGACGACGAGTTCATCCTGAGGCGCGGATAGACTATGATGCGGCCATGACCCGCGCCGAACTGCTGGAAAAGCTGCGCGAACTGAAGCCCTGGCTCGAGGAGCAGGGCATCGTCAACGTGCGCCTGTTCGGCTCCTACGCCCGCGACGAGGCCGGACCGGACAGCGACGTGGACCTGCTGGTGGAGATGACCAAGCCGCTGGGTTTCGACTTCTTCGGCATTGAGGACGCCCTCACCGACGCCCTTGGGGTGCGCGTGGAGATGGGCACGGAGCGTTCGATGCACAGGTTGCTGCGCGAGCGGGTGCTGCCTGACGCCGTCCATGTCTGACTTCAAGGACCGTCTTCACTTGGTGGAGATGCTCGACGCGATCGGCGAGATCGAGATGGACACTGGCGGCCTGAGCGAAGACGCTTGGGTTGAGGTCGGATCGCTTGTGCGCGCTGTTTCGATGAGCCTCATCACGCTTGGAGAAGGCGCGGCGCAACTGAGCGACGCCCTGAAGGAGTCCGCGCCGGACGTTCCGTGGAGGCGGATGATCGGCCTTCGCAATCGCCTGGCGCACGCCTACTTCCGCGCCGACCGACATATCATCTGGCAGGCGGCCACCCAGCATACCCCCATCATCAAAGAGCAGCTTCTACGGTTGCTCGCCGCTCTGCCGGACAGCTGATGCTGCTGCCCTTCTTTTTCGCCCTGCGCGAGGCGCGTGTGCCGGTGTCGACCAAGGAGTGGCTGCATCTGATGCAGGCCATGGACCAAGATCTGGCGGGACGTCGGGTGGAGGCCTTCTATCACCTGTCGCGCGCGGTGCTGATCAAGGACGAGAAGCACTATGACCGGTTCGACCAGGTGTTCGGGCGCGTGTTCAAGGGGGTGGAGACGGTCGGGGGCGAGGACCTCGCGACCGAGTTGCCCGAGGACTGGCTGAGGCTGCTGACGCAGAAGCATCTGTCAGAGGAGGACAAGGCGCGCATCGAGGCGCTGGGCGGCTTCGACAAGCTGATGGAGACGCTGAAGCAGCGGCTGGAGGAACAGAAGGAACGTCACGCCGGCGGCTCCAAATGGATCGGCACGGGCGGAACCAGCCCGTTCGGCCACGGCGGCTACAATCCCGAGGGCGTGCGCATCGGCGGGCCGGGCCGGCAGGGGCGGGCGGTGAAGGTCTGGGAGAAGCGCGAGTTCAGGAACCTGGACGACACGGTCGAGCTGGGCACGCGCAACATCAAGGTCGCGCTGCGCCGCCTGCGACGCTTTGCGCGAGAGGGCGCGGCGGAAGAGCTGGACATGGACGGCACCATCGACGGCACGGCGCGCCAGGGCTGGCTGGACGTGCGGATGCGGCCCGAGCGGCGCAATACGGTGAAGGTGCTGCTGTTTCTGGACGTCGGCGGATCCATGGACGCCCACATCCGCATGACGCAGGAGCTGTTCTCGGCCGCCCGCGCCGAGTTCCGGCATCTGGAGTTCTTCTACTTCCACAACTGCCTGTACGAGGGCGTGTGGAAGGATAACCGACGCCGCCACGCCGAACGTATTCCGACATGGGATCTGCTGCATCGCTACAACGGCGACTGGCGGGCGGTGTTCGTCGGCGACGCGACCATGAGCCCCTATGAGGTGTCGGTGCCCGGCGGCTCGGTCGAGCACTGGAACGAGGAAGCGGGCGAGGTCTGGCTGCGCCGGGCGCGCGAGCAGTGGGGCCGCTGCGTCTGGTTGAACCCGACGCCCGAGCGGCACTGGAGCTATGCCGCATCCGTCGGGATGATCCGTCAGATTATGGACGACCGCATGTTCCCGCTGACGTTGGATGGGCTGGACCGCGCGATGCGGGCGCTGACGCGCTGAGTGTGCTAAGGCTTGGCGACACACAGTGCTGGGGAGCCTGTCATGATCGCCGTCGCCTTCGCCTTTCTGCTGATGCAGCAGCTCGCCGCCTTGCCATCCGAGACGCCGGCGGCGGATCCGTCGCCGGTCGCTTCGTTGCCCGAATGGGCCAAGGTCGATCCGTTCGCCTTTGAACGCGCGCGTTGCAGCGCATTGGTTCGGGGAGACACGCCGCTGGACGTCTGCCAGACCCGCGTGCGACGCCTGCTGGCCGACAGCCTAGGAGACGATCTTCCGGCGACCATGCGGGCCGCCGGCTCTCTGGACGACTGCCAGCGGCTGAGGGATGCGGCGGGCGGATCGCCCTATGCCGTTCAATGCGGTGCTCGGCCTCCAAGCATGGCCGCTTCGAACGTGCCGGTTGAACGCGATTGCCGAAGCCGCCCCGAGCGCGGCGGCTTCACGACCGAGTGCCGTCCCGTCGGATCGACCGACGAGGGCGGCGGACTGAAGCTGACCCTGTTCGGCGACAAGGACTGATAACGCGCAGAAACGCCGCCCGATCACTCGGGCGGCGTTGCTTTAGCGCGAAGGCTGGATCAGCGATCGTCGCGCAGGCTGTCCTTGACGCCGCCGACCGCGTTCTGGACCTTGCCGCCCATCTGGTCGGCACGGCCCTCGGCCTTCAGCTTTTCGTCGCCGGTGACCTTGCCGGCCGCTTCCTTGACCTTGCCGCCCATGTTCTTGGCGGCGCCTTCAACACGATCCTGATCAGCCATGAAAAGCTCCATTCTCCGACGTCGCTAGAATAGCACCGCCTTGTTCAAGGAAAACGGCCGCGCCCCTCAAGAGTTCCCGGGACCTGACGGCTGCGACCTGATCCAGACCAGAACGGCCCAGGCGTGCGCCTCATGGCGAAGACTGGCCGCCGCCTCGTGCGGATCGATCCAGACCAGTTCATGATCCGGCTCGCACTTAGCCGAGGGATCCTCCTCGACAGCCGAGGCGATCCAGAAGCCGGCCACGTTGTTGACCGCGTCGCCGGTGGTCTTGACGAAATACTGCGACGCCTCCGCGATCCGCTCGGAGGGCGTGATCGTCAAGCCCGTTTCCTCCATGAACTCGCGCGCAAGCGCCTGCGGCTCGGTCTCGTGCCCGTCCAGCGCACCGCCGGGCAGGTCGAGGTAGGGCCCCTCCCCGCGGTCGATGCGCACGCAGGCGAGCCTGCCCTCCCGCAACACCAGACCGAAGGCCGTGGGACGGTCTCGGTAGTCGTGGTCGGGTTGCTTTTCGCCGAACTGGAGCATCCGCCCCTAACGCGCGAACGGCCTAAAGGTCGAAGGCGAGGCGCGCACGCACGCCCTTGTGCGCGGTGTCGAACTCCACCGCCGAGCGCAGACCCGACGCCATGGCCGAAACGATCTTGGAGCCCAAGCCGGTGCCCTTGGGCGCGCCGTCGCCCAGACCCGGTCCGTCGTCCTCGACCGTCAGGATCGCGCGGCCGTCGCCATCGGGGTGCAGATGGATGCGGATTTCACCCATCCGCCCCGGCTCATAGGCGTATTTCACCGCATTGGTGACCAGTTCGGTGACCACCACGCCCAGCGACACGGCCTGGTCGGTGGTGACGTTCATGGGGCGCGCATCCAGCACCAGCCGCGGTGCCTCGCCGTCCGGCCCCAGCGACTTCGCCAACTCGTCCATCAGGCCGGCGAGGTATTCGTCCATGGCCACGGTGGACATGTCGCCCGAAGCGTAGAGGCGGCGGTGGACGTGGGCCACGGCCTCGATGCGCGCCTGGGATTCGCGCAGCGCCGCCCTGGCGCCGTCGTCCGACAGGTGGCGCATCTGCAGCGACATGAACGACGACACCAGCTGAAGCGAGTTGCCGACGCGGTGGTTGACCTCGCGCAGCATGGCCTCGGCGCGATCGCGGGCGCGTCGGATTTCCTCCTGGGCGGTTTCGTTCTCGCGCTGAAGCCGGCGGCGCAGCAGGGCGTCCTCCAGCGCGGCGCGCAGCAGGGCGGTGAAGTCCTCCGAAACGTCCTTGATGACGTAGTCGGCGGCGCCGGCGCGAAGCGCGGCCACGGCGATGCGGCCCTCTTGGGCGCCCGTCACATAGACCACCGGCGGAGGCGCCGGCAGCGCCATGATGTCCGGCAGCACGTCCAGCCCTTCGCGGCCCGGCATATAGTGGTCGAGCGCGCAGATGTCGTATTCGGCCTCGGCCAAGGCCTGAAGCCCCGCGTCGCCGTCGGGCGCGCAGGTCACGGCGTAGCCGTGCCGTCCCAGCTCCTTCTCGACGAGACGCGAAAGGCCGCGGTCGTCGTCGATATAGAGCAGGCGTATGGGCGTGTGCGCGTCCAAGGGCGGCTCGATCTTGCTTAGTCGATCACCGGCGCCTGCATCACCGACAGGAACAGACCCAGCTGACGAATGGCGTCGGCGAAGGACTCATAGTCCACCGGCTTGGTGATGTAGACGTTGCATCCGAGATCGTAGCAGCGCTGGATCTCCACCTTGTCGTCGGTGGTGGTCAGCACCACCACCGGGGCGCGGCGCAGGCGCTCGTCGCCCTTGATCCGCTCCAGGATGTCGGTGCCCGACATGTCAGGCAGGTTCAGGTCCAGCAGGATCAGCAGCGGCCCGTTGGTCAGGATCTCCTCGCTGAACAGGTAATCCAGCGCGGCGCCGCCTTCGTCGAAATGCGCGATTTCATTGGAGATGTTGGCACGCCGGATGTTCTTTTCGATCAGCTTGGCGTGGCCATGGTCGTCTTCGACCATGATGATCTTCACGGGTTGCGTCACAGGGCGGCTCCAGAATCCGGCAGGACGAGGCGTTTGGGGAATTTCAGCAGAAAAGTCGAGCCCTTGCCAAGCTCGGACTCCAGATCGATCTGACCGCCCAAGCGTCGCACGCTGTTGCGCACAAAGGCAAGGCCGAGCCCCTCGCCCGCCCGGTCCTGACGCCCGGCGCGGCGGAAAAGCTCAAAGATGCGCTCATGGTCGCGCGGCGCGACCCCGCGCCCGTTGTCGGCGATGCGATAGACGATCCAGCCGCCGGGGACGTCTTCGCCGCTGATCTCGATGCGACCCGGTCGGCTGGCCTCCAGATACTTCACCGCATTGTCGATCAGGTTGCCGAAGATCTGCTCCATCGACAGCCGGTCGCTTTCGATCGCCGGCAGGCCGCGTACAATGATCTCGGCTTCGGCCGTCTCAGTCTGGTGACGCACGCTGTCGGCTATGCCTTGCGCCATGGCCGTCATGTCCAGCGTCTCGATCGCGAGATTGCGACGGCCTTCGCGCGACAGCTTCAGAATGGCGTTGATCAGCCGGTCCATCTTGGTGGTGGAGGCGCGGATGAATCCGATGGCCTCCGGCACGTCCTCGCGCACCGCCTGCACCACCTCGGGATCCACCTCGCGCTCGGCCTCGGCGCGGGCGATGGCCTTGTCGATGGTGCGACCGGCCTGCTCAAGCTCCGAGGTGTAGCCCATGACATTGACCAAGGGCGCGCGCAGATCGTGGCTGACGATATAGGCGAAGCGCTGGATTTCCTCGTTGGCGCGGGTCAGTTCGCCGGTGCGTTCCCGAACCTTGTCCTCGAGACTGGCGTTGGCGGCGTCCAGCGCTTCTCGGGCCGACTGCATCTCCAGCACATAGCGCCGCACCAGCCAGGCCGAGATTGCGGCCATGACCAGCACCAGCACCGCCGCCAGCGTGTTGATGACGACGGTGATCAGCCCGAACCGCTCTGACGTCTGGATCCGCTTAGCGATGCGGGCCGACTTGATCCCGTCGAACTCGCTGATGTCGTTGCGGATGGCGTCCATGAGCCTGCGGCCCTCGTCGCTGCGCACGATCTGGATCGCCTGGCCGATGCGGCCTTGCCGCGCCAGCGCGAGTGTCGAATCCATCTCCGCCATCTTGGCGTCCACCGCTTCGTGCAGCCGATCAACGGGCGCACGCAGTTCCGCATCGGTGTCGCCGCGGTGCAAAGTCTCCAGCGCAGGCGCCAGCGACTGGCGGGCCTCCTCGAACGGCTGAAGGTACTGCGGTCGGCCGGTCAGAAGAAAGCCGCGCTGCGCCGTCTCGGCGTCGGTGACCGCGATCAGCAGCGTACGGGCGGCGCGACGCATCTGCTGGGCGTCCTCGATCGAGTCATTCACCTGCGCGGTCCGCCCGATCATCACAAAGGTGGCGATGTTGACCAGAAGCAGCAGCAGGAACGCCCCCGCCAGCAACCCCGCCACGGCGCGCCCCACGCTCGGGGTGCGCAGGAAGTCGCCGACGAGATGCAGGGCCTTGCGGGAGCGAGGGATCATGAAGGTTGCTTTAGCCGCCGCAAGCGTCGCCGCATAGCGCCATGCGTCACACCTGTCCCAGAGTCCTCAGGCGGGCCTTGGGGTGGACCTCGTTCTGGCTCATCACCACCGTCTGGCCGCGGAAGCGTTCGATGATGGAGCGGACGTAGGGGCGGATCATGGGGCCGGTCAGCAGGACCGCATTCTCGCCCGACATGGCGATGCGCTCAAAGGTGTCGCGGGTGGAGCGGATGAAGTCCTGCAGGCGCGACGGCGCCATGGCCAGCTGCTTGTCCTCGCCCTGCCCGACCAGCGCCTCGGCGAAGGCGGCCTCCCAGTCGGGCGACAGGGTGACGATGGGCAAGGCGCCGTCGTGGCCCTGGTGCTGCCAGCACAGCTGGCGCGCCAGACGTCCGCGCACGTGCTCGACCAGGGTGGAGACGGAGGCGGTGTGCGGCGCGGCCTCGGCCAGGCCTTCCAGGATCGCCGGCAGGTCGCGGATCGACACCCGCTCGCGCAGCAGGCTCTGCAGCACGCGCTGCAGGGTGGTGACGGTGACGACGGAGGGTATCAGCTCCTCGACCAGCTTCTTTTCCTCGGGCCCGACTTCCTTCAGCAGCTTCTGCACCTCGGCGTAGGAGAGCAGGTCGGCCATGTTCTCCTTGAGGATCTCGGTCAGGTGGGTGGTCAGGACCGTGGACGGATCGACGATGGTGTAGCCGCGGAAGGTCGCCTCCTCGCGCAGGGACTCCTCGATCCAGGTCGCCGGCAGGCCGAAGGCCGGCTCCTTCATGTGCTCGCCCGGCAGTTCGACCTGGCGGCCGGCCGGATCCATGGTCATGAGACAGCCCAGACGCACCTCGCCCGCCCCGGCCTCCATCTCCTTGATGCGGATGGCGTAGCCCTGGGTCGGCAGGCGCATGTTGTCGAGGATGCGGACCTGCGGCATCACGAAACCGTACTCCTGCGCCAGCGAGCGGCGCAGGGCGCGGATCTGGTCGGTCAGGCGACGGCCCTCCAGGTCGTTGATCAGCGCCAGCAGCGAATAGCCGAGTTCGATCTTGACCTCGTCGATCGACAGGGCGGCCGAGATGGGCTCCTCCACATCCTCCTTGGGCTTGGCTTGGGCGGCGGCGATCTCGGCCTCGGTCGGCTCAGGCTTCAGCCGGGCACGGCCAAGCCGCCAAGCCATGAAGCCGGAGCCCAGCGCAAGCGCCGCGAACGGCAGGATGGGCATGCCGGGGATCAGGCCGATCAGGCCGGCCGCGCCCGACACCACGCCCAGCGACACCGGGTTGGTGGCCAGCTGCGACACCAGCGCCTTGTCGGCCGTGCCCTCGACGCCC
Source organism: Pseudomonadota bacterium (assembly GCA_023456105.1). Lineage (GTDB taxonomy): Bacteria > Pseudomonadota > Alphaproteobacteria > Caulobacterales > Caulobacteraceae > Brevundimonas. The sequence goes on from JAEYAO010000055.1 coordinate 8,308, forward strand.
GCCTTGGACACCAGAAAGCCCGCGGCGATGGAGACGATGATGGCCGGGATCTGGGTCACCAGGCCGTCGCCGATGGTCAGCTGGGTGTAGGTGTTGGCCGCATCGCCGATCGGCATGCCGTGCTGCATCACCCCGATCAGGATGCCGCCGATCACGTTGATGAAGGTGATGATCAGACCGGCGACCGCATCGCCGCGCACGAATTTGGACGCGCCGTCCATGGCCCCGAAGAAGGTCGATTCCTGCTCCAGCTCCTTGCGGCGCAGCTTGGCCGTCGCCTCGTCGATCAGGCCGGCGGACAGGTCGGCGTCGATGGCCATCTGCTTGCCCGGCATGGAGTCCAGGGTGAAGCGGGCGGACACCTCGGCGATGCGGGTAGAGCCCTTGGTGATGACCACGAAGTTCACCACCAGGACAATGGCGAAGATGATCACCCCGATGATGAAGTTGCCGCCCATCATCAGCTCGCCGAAGGCGTTGATGACCTGACCGGCCGCGTCATGGCCTTCCTGGCCGTGGGTCAGGATCAGACGGGTGGACGCAAGATTCAGCCCCAGCCGGTACAGGGTCGTGACCAGCAGCACGGTCGGGAAGATGGCGAAGTCCAGCGGCCGCTTCATCATCACGGCCGTCATCAGGATCAGCACGCTGGAGACGATCGAAATCGCCAGGAGCAGATCCAGCAGCAGCTTGGGGACCGGCACGATCAGCAGCATGATCACGCCGATCACGCCGACCGCCATCATCACCTCGCCGCGCATCAGCCAGCCGGTGACGTCCTGGCGCGTCGGCCGGGCGTAGCCGTCCTTCATCAGGATCGGGGCGTCGGTCACGTGGCGGCCCTTGCGGCGGCGGGCGCGTCGTCGGGCCGTCCGTGGCCCAGCGCCGCCAGGGCGCGCCGCGACGCCTCGGCCACCACCGCCTCGCGCCGCTCGAGCGGCAGGCTTTCGGGCGCGTCATAGTAGACGGCGATCCTGACCGGCAGTTCGGCGGCGGCGTAGGCGTAGCCGATGTCGTTGGTCTGGCCGGTTCCGCCGGTGCCGGTCTTGTGGGCTACGGTCCAGCCGTTCGGCACGCCGGCCCGGATGCGCCCTCGCCCCGTCGGGCTGTCGATCAGCCAGTCCCACAGCGGCCGGTGCGGCGACTGGAAGGTGAAGGGGCGGTAGGTCTCCTCCATCCAGTTCAGGTTCTGAACCGTCTGAAGCGCGGTGGTGGTGTCCTTGGCGACGTCCGGGACGTTGAGCGCTGGCTCCAGCCGGTCGATCGAAGTCGTCTCGTCGCCCATGGCCCGGCACCAGGCGCGCAGGGTCTCCAGCCCGCCGATTTCGCGGATCAGGATGTTGGCGGCGGCGTTGTCCGACAGCTCGACCGTCGCCTGCGCGAGCTCTGAGATGGTCAGGGTCCGGCCGACGGCCCCTTCGGTCGTCGGCCAGTGGGGCAGGATGTCGCCGGCCGTGATAGGGATGGGGCGATCCAGGGTTTCCTGCTCGCGCGAGGCCCGCTCCAGCACGCAGGCGGCCAGGAACAGCTTGAAGGTCGAGCAATAGTTGAACCGCTCGTCGCCGCGCCAGGCGACGGCGCGCCGCTCGGCCGCGGCCAGTCCGATGCGGCCGCCGTGTGTGCGCTCCAGGTCCGACAGGTCGAGCACGGCAGGGGCCTGGGGCGGCTCCACAGACGATTCCCGCCGCTCGGGCGCACGACGGCAGGCGCCCAGCCCCAGGAGGACAAGGCCGGCCAGCACGCCCCTGCGGTCGGCGCCGCGGATCACGCTCAGGCCGCGTAGCCAGGAGCCGCGACACCCGACTGCGGCGCGGGGATGGGCGTGCCCTCGTCGGCGTATTCGTTCAGCTTGTTGCGCAGGGTGCGGATCGAGATGCCCAGGATGTTGGCGGCGTGGGTGCGGTTGCCCAGGCAGTGGCTGAGGGTGTCCAGGATCAGGGTCTTCTCCATGGCCGCCACCGTCTGGCCGACAAAGGAGCGGGTCACGGCGTCCGCCGCCTGGGCCGCGCGGCCGGCCGGCCCGGCGTCATAGGTCGAGGCGACGGGCTGCGAAGCGGGCGCAGCGCCGGGCGTCGTGTGCAGCGGGCGGCCGTCCGGCAGGCGGATGGCGTCGGCGTCGATCTCGGGTCCGACCGCCAGCAGCACCGCGCGGTGCATGGCGTTTTCCAGCTCGCGCACATTGCCCGGCCAGCGGTGGGCGACCACGGCGCGGCGGGCGTCGGCCGACAGGGGGCGCGGGGCCACGCCGTTGGCGGCGGCGTATTTCTTGACGAAGTGCTCGGCCAGCACGGCGATGTCGCCCGGCCGCTCGCGCAAGCTCGGCAGACGCAGGTTGACCACGTTCAGCCGGTACAGCAGGTCCTCGCGGAACACGCCTTCGGAGACGGCCCGATTCAGATCGCGGTTGGAGGTGGCGATGATGCGGATATTGACCGACACGGGCCTGGAGCCGCCCACGCGGTCGATCACCCGCTCCTGAATGGCGCGCAGCAGCTTGGCCTGGAGCCGCGCGTCCATCTCGGTGACTTCGTCCAGCAAGAGGGTGCCGCCGTCGGCCTCCTCGAACTTGCCGATCCGGCGGGCCACCGCGCCGGTGAAGGCGCCCTTTTCGTGCCCGAAGAGCTCGGATTCCAGCAGGTTGTCGGGAATGGCGGCGCAGTTGACGCTGATGAACGGCTTTTCCGCCCGGCGCGAGTTCTGGTGCAAATAGCGCGCCATCACCTCCTTGCCGACGCCGCTTTCGCCGGTGATCAGGATGGAGGCTTCCGAGCGCGCGACCTGGTCGGCCAGGCCGATCACCGCCTTCATCGACGGATCGGCCGAGATCATCGGCTTTTCGTCGTCGGCCACCGCCGACAGCACCGCCGCGATCAGGTCCGCATCGGGCGGAAGCGGAATGAACTCCTTGGCGCCGGCCTTGATGGCGGCGGCGGCCTCACGCGCATCGGCGTCGACGCCGAAGGCCACCACCGGCACGGTGATGCGCTCGTTCTCGTTGGCCGAGATCAGGGAGGCGATGTCCAGACGATAGTCGACCATCAGAAGGTCCGCCCCCTGCCCGCGCCGCAGCTGCTCGGTCGCCTGATCCGCACGCTCGACATGGTTGACCTGGGCGCCGTGCGCCATGGCCATCTTCACCGCCGTCGCCAGCTGGCCCGAGAGCCTGCCCACCACCAGAAGCCGCATCGGTCTTCCTCCTTAAGCCTTACCGCCGGTCGCCGTCACTTTGCTGCGCAATGCCTGCGCGGCATTGCTTCAGGCGCCCGTTTCCTCGGTCTTGATGATTTCCGTCATGGTGACGCCCAGACGGTCGTCGATCACGACCACCTCGCCGCGCGCCACCAGGCGGTTGTTGACGAAGATGTCGATGGCCTCGCCGACCTTGCGGTCCAGCTCCAGCACCGAGCCCTTGTTGAGCTTCAGCAGTTGGGCGACCGACATGTGCGACTTGCCCAGCACCGCCGAGATGTTGACCGGCACGTCGAACACGGGGGCCAGATCGGCGGCGGTCTTGTCGCCCGGTGCGTCGGTGGTGGCCAGGGCGGTCGAGTCGCCGAATTCCTCCAGCGAAAAGGTGTCGGACATCAGAAGGCGCTCCGTGCGGAGGAAAGCGGTTCGGCGTGGCCGGCTTCGGCCGCCAGGGCCGAAGTCAGCGCCTCGGCCACGCGGGCGGCGGAGGCGTCGGGGTCGTGTTCGGCGCGGCCGTCGGCCCATTCCAGCTGAAAGGCGGCGGCGGGCAGGCCCGGCTCCTCGCGAAAGGCGACGGCGCCGGTGAAGCCGCCGGATGCGGCCGCATCGGCGATGGTCTCGCGGGCGGCCTCGTCCAGGCCCGAGGCGCGGATCACCAGGCGGGGCGAGGCGTCGATCTCCTGCGCCAGCATCTCCAGCGCGGCTTTCAGCGGCGCCAGCGGGTAGCGGTCCAGGGCCGAGCCGGCGATGGCGCGCGCGGCCGCCAGCGCCAGATCGGCCGACTGCTCGCGGTGCGCTTGCGCCGCCGACTGTAGCGACGGCATGGCCTGAGCCACGCTCTGGGCCACTGCGTTCAGGGCCATGGCGCGAAGGTTCTCGACCTCGTCCAGCGCCTGCTGCCGCGCCTCGAGCCGGGCTTGAGCGACCAGGGCGTCGACTTCGGCCGGCAGATAGGTGCGCTTGGCCGGCTTCCATGCGGAGGGCGTGACGACCTCGCCTGAGGCGTCGAACTCGGTGTCGAAGATGAAGGGGCGCGGGGTCATGTCAGTAGATCAGCTCGTCGTCGGACCCTTGCCCGGCCAGCATGATGTCGCCGCGCGCGGCGAGGTCCTTGGCGACCTGCACCATGGCCATCTGGGCGCCGTCGACGTCCTTGAGGCGCACCGGACCCATCGACTCCATGTCCTCGCGCATGATCTTGGAGGCGCGCTCGCTCATGTTTGAGAAGAACATCTCGCGCAGCGACTCCGAGGCGCCCTTCAGCGCCAGGCCCAGTTGGTCCTTCTCCACCGCGCGCAGCAGCGTCTGCACGCCGCCGGGATCGAGCTTGGAGAGGTCCTCGAACACGAACATCAGGGCGCGGATGCGCTCGGCCGCGTCGCGGTTGCGCTCTTCCAGCGCGCCGATGAAGCGGGCCTCGGTCTGGCGGTCGAAGCTGTTGAAGATGTCGGCCATCATCTCATGGCTGTCGCGCTTGGAGGTGCGGGCCAGGTTGGACATGAATTCGGTGCGCAGCGTCTGCTCGATCTTGTCCAGGATTTCGCGCTGCACCGGCTCCATGCGCAGCATCCGCTGAACGCATTCCAGCGCGAAGTCCTCCGGCAGGGCGGTCAGCACCCGCGCGGCGTGGTCGGAGCGCACCTTGGACAGCACCACCGCCACCGTCTGCGGGTATTCGTTCTTCAGATAATTGGCGAGAACGGCCTCGTTCACATTGCCGAGCTTGTCCCACATGGTGCGGCCGGCGGGACCGCGGATTTCCTCCATCAGACCGGCGACACGGTCCTCGGGCAGGAAGGCGGCCAGCAGCTTCTGGGTCTGCTCGTAGGAGCCCATCACCGCGCCCGAGCCTGCCAGGCCCGAGACGAACTCGATCATCAGGGCCTCGACGGCCTCGGCGGTCACGGTGCCGAGCGTGGCCATGGCCTGGGAGATCTCCTTGACCTCCTCGTCGTCCAGCCGCTCCCACAGCTGGGTGTGGTCCTCGCCGAGCGCCAGCAGGATCACGGCCGCCTTTTCCGGGCCGGTCAGCTTGTTGGCGTCCTCGACCGCCGCCTTCTTGGTGACGAGCTTGGCCATCAGCCTTCCGCCACCCAGGTGCGCAGGATGCCGGCGGCGTCATCGGGGTTGGACTGGACGAAGTCGGCGACCTTCTTGACGGAGGAGGCCTTCACCTGACCCTCGATGCGGGCGATGTCGATGCGCTGCTCCATTTCCGACGCGGGGCCGGTCAGTTGCGCCAGCTGCGGCTGGCCGTCGGGGCCGATCACCGTGGTCTGGAGCTGGGTGACCGGAACGCCGCCGGCGTTCGCCAAGGCCGGGACGTTGGCGCCGCCCGACGCGGTCTTCAGCAGCGGACGCAGCACAAAGAAGATCAGCAGCAGGCCGGTGACGAACAGCACCAGCAGCTCCACCGCGCGCATGATGTCGTTCTTGCCGAAGTCGAACATCTTGGAGGCGCCGGCCAGGTCGCCCTCGATGCCGGCGTCGCGGTTGAAGCGGACGTTGATCACCTCGATCCTGTCGCCGCGCTGCTCGTCGATGCCGACGGCGGCGGCGACCAGCGACTTGATCTGGGCGATCTCCTCCGGGGTGCGCGCGGCGTAGGTGGGCTCGCCCTTGCCGTCGGCGGCCGGCGTCCACTTGCCGTCCACGGCCACGGCCACGGCCAGCTTCTTGATCTCGCCCGGCTCGCGCGTGGTCGTGGTGGTGGTGTTGGAGATTTCGTAGTTGGTGGTCTCGGTGTTCTCCGAGTTGGTGGAGCCGATCGGCGTCTGAGCCGGCGCCTGTCCGCCCGGAATGTTGTTGGCGGCGGTGACCCCGCCATCGGCCTGGCCGGTCGTATCCTGGGACTGCGAGCCGTTGGCGGAGGTGGAGCGCACCACCTGACCGTCCGGGTCGAACTTCTGCTCCTGGGTGGTGGAGCGGCTGTGGTCGATGTCGGCCGTGACCTGGACGCGGGCGGCGTCGACGCCGACGACGCCCTCGACGATGTCCTTGATGCGGGCCTGCATCTGGGCCTCGGTGTTTCCCTTGGCCTCTTCCGCCGACTTGCCCCCGAAGCCCTGGTCCTCGCTGCCGGCGGCGAGGGTGCGGTTGGTCTCGTCGGCGACGGTTACGCGGTCCGGCTTCAGGTTCGGCACGGAGGAGGCCACCAGGTTGCGGATCGCCCGCACCTGATCGGCCGACAGGTCGCGCCCGCCCAGCCCCACCAGCACGGCGGCGGTGGGATCGGCGGCGGCGGTGGAGAACATCTCGCGCCGCGGCATGGTGATGTGCACGCGGGCGGCGGTGATCCCGCGCATGGACATGATGGTGCGCGACAGCTCGCCCTGCAGGGCGCGCTGCTCGTTCAGCTGCTGCTGGAACTCGGTCTGGCCCAGCACCGACTGGTTGTCGAAGATTTCGTAGCCGACCGAGCCGGAGGTCACGAGACCCTTGCCCGCCAGCATCAGGCGGGCTTCGCCCACCTGGTCGCGGTTGACCATGATGGTGGAGCCGTCGCCCTTGGACGAATATTTGATGCCGGCCTGATCCAGGGCCGAGGTGATCTCGCCCGCTTCCTTCAAGTCCAGGTTGGAATAGAGCAAGGCGTCCGGCGCCTGGCCGACGCGCAGCATCACGGCGACCAGCACGGCGGCGACGCCGGCGGCGACGCCCAGCACCGCGGCGAGGCGGCCGATCCCGAACTTCTGCAACGCCGCCGTGAAGCCGCCCACGCCACCCTCGAAAAGACTGGCGGGCCGTTCAAGCGCCCCGCTAGGCAGAAACTGCCGCCCGGGTGGTAAATGGCGCGTTAAGGCTGTTTACCTTTGTGGCGATCGGCGTCCTGCAGATGCGGCAGGACGGGCTCGGCGCCGGACGGCAGCGGCGCATCGGGTGCGCGCAGGAAAGCCAGAACGTCGCGATAGACGACCTCGGCCTGAAGGTCGCGGTTCAGCAGGTGCCAGCCGTCCGGATACCAGGCGGTGCGTAGGGTCGCAGAGTTCGGCAGGCGCTCCAGCGCGCGCTTCATCGGTCCGGGCTTCACGATCTGGTCGTGCGCGCCGTACATCAGGATCGCCGGCGCCCGGATGTCGCCCAGCCGCCGGGACGCCGTCTCCATCAGGTCGACAAGGCCGAACACGGCGTCGAGGCGCGTGGCCAGGATGCTGTCGGGATCGCGGCCGTTGCGGATCAGCTCCAGCTCATTGTCGGAGGCGCGGATGCGCCGGGCGATGAAGTCCGGCACCGTGGCCGCATAGCCGCCGGCCATGCGCGCGGCGACGGAGAGGGCCGTGCTGTTCAGCCAGCCCTGCGACGACCAGCCCCAGACGCCGGGCGCCAGCAGCACCACCCGGTCGGCGTCCGGCGGCCGGTCCGAGCCGAAGGCGGCGGTCGCCACCGAGCCGCCCATGCTCTCGCCGACCACGGCGACGATGGCGTGCGGGTGGGCGGCGCGGGCGAGCGCCACGGCGGTGCGCAGGTCCTCGGTCATCCGGTCCTCGCCCGCCCAGCGTCCGCGACCCGGCGCCTGGCCGAAGCCCCGCTGGTCATAGGCCCAGGTCTCGACCCCTTGCTCGGCCCACCACGGACCGGCCAGGCGGAAGGAGGCGTCATGGTCGTTCATGCCGTGCAGAGCGACGATCACGGCCCACGGCTCGCCCTGCGCCGCCGACCAGCGCAGGAACGGCAGGCGCGCGCCGTCGTCCATGACGAGGAAGCGGTCCTCCACGGCCGGGCCCGTGAAGCCCGCCGGCGGCGTCAGGGGCGGCTGCACATAGGGCGTGGCGCAGGCCGCGAGGCCCAGACACAGGGCGGCCGCCGCGACACGTATGAACATCCGCCTGTTCATGCCCGCAGGATGTCCCGAACGCGCCCGCGAAGATAGGGCGCCACCTCGGCCTCGAACCAGGGGTTGCGCCGGAGCCAGGCGGTGTTGCGCCACGACGGGTGCGGCAGGGGCAGGATGTCGGGACCGTAGTCGCGCCAGGCCCGCACCGTCTCGGTCATGTTCGCCTTGGCCCGCGGTCCCAGCGCCCAGGCCTGGGCATAGCCGCCGACCAGAAGCGTCAGCTCCATGCGCGGCAGGGCGTCCAGCAGCCGCGGTCGCCACAGCGTGGCGCAGCGCGGCGGCGGCGGATGATCGCCGCCCTTCGCGGCCGTGCCCGGATAGCAAAAGGCCTGGGCCGCGACCCCGATGCGCGGATCGTCGTAAAAGGTCCGGTAGTCGACGCCCATCCAGTCGCGCAGACGATCGCCGGACGGGTCGGTGAAGGGCACGCCGCTTTCATGCACCCGCCGCCCCGGCGCCTGGCCGCAGATCAAAAGCCGGGTCTGCGGCGACACCATCACCACCGGACGCGGCGTGTGCGGCAGGACGTCCGCGCAGGCGCGGCAGGCGCGGATGTCCGAAAGGACCGCCTGAAGGTCAGACGAGGTCGGCATCGTCCGGGGCGGAAACCGGACGGCGGGCTTGCGCCTCGGCCGTCTCCTGCTCGGTCGGCAGGCGCAGGCGGATCACGCCCTTGAAGCTTTCGGGATCGACCGCCTTGCCCTTCTTGGTGATCGTCAGCCGGCCCTGCCGCATCAGGCCGAGCGCGACGGTGCGCACCTTGGGCATCATTCGCTGCCATTGCTCGGGCTGAAGATCCTTGGCCACCTCGGACGGGCAGATGCTCTTGCCCGGCTCGCGCGTGGACAGTTTTTCAAAGATTGCGGTTTCGATCGGGTCGCTCATTCGGCCTATATGCTGCACCGCGAGAGCAAGAAGAAGGCGCGACGACTCATGGCCCGGAAAATCACCGTTCAGGAAGGCGAGTTCGCCGGCTGGCAGACCTATGACCTGAAGGACACCTTCGACGTGGTGGTGGGTCCGTTCTATGGCCGTCCCGACCCGGACGGGCGGATGCGCTGCGCCTTTCGCGCCGAACAGAAGCACATGAACGCCGGCGGGCGGATGCACGGCGGCTGCCTGATGACGTTCGCGGACATCGCCCTGTTCCAGATCGCCTATCAGGAGATGGAGGGCGCCTCGGGCGTGACGGTGCAGCTGGACTCGACCTTTATCGACGGCGCCTATGTCGGCGAACTGATCGAGGCGACCGGCGAGGTGACCAAGGCCGGCAAGAGCCTGATCTTCGCGCGTGGCCAGATCACCACGGGCGACCGCATGCTGATGAGCTTTTCCGGCGTGATCCGGAAGTTCACGCCGCGCGGCTAGGCGAAGGGCGTGAACGCCAGCCGCTCCCACGGTCCGCCGAGATAGCGCCACAGCAACAGGCCCTCGGCTCCGAACGACCAGGGTGCGAACCCGGCCGCGAGTTGGTCGTGCAGGGCCGCGGCGTCCTTCGGATCAACCTTGTTCTGGACCGTGACGTGAGCACGGAAGCCTTGCCGGTCCTGCGGCGTCAGGTGTTCGGCGAAACGGGCGGCGAGCCGGCCGCGCAGCGCGTCCAGAGGCGGGGCGTGCAGCCCGTAGGCCACGCCACGCCCGAGCTTGCGCAGGCCGACGACCTCGACGGAGAAGCGCGGTTGGTTCTTCGCCTCCGCCTCCAGCGCGTCCATCACCGCCTCCAGCCGGTCGCCGGGCAGGTGGTGGAACAGGGTCAGGTGGGCCGGGATTTGGTTCAGGCGCGAGGGGAAGTGCGCGCGGCGAAGCGCGTCGAAATGGTCGAAAGCGGCGGGCTCGAACGCCAGGCTCAGGATCAGCGGCGCCGCGCCTCCGCTCACGCGCCGGCTTTCGCCGCCGGCCGGGCGCGGCAGGCCTCGAGCCAGCGGGAAAGGTTCTCGAACTCGGCCGGCGGGCGGTAGCGGACCAGCCGCGCGAAATCGAGCCCGACCACAGCCACGATGTCGGCGATGGTGAAGCGGTCAGCGGCGATGAAGTCGCGCCCTTCGAGATGCCGGTCCAGCGTCTTCATGAAGCGCTCGGCCGAGACCCGGTTGTAGTCGGCCACGTGCGGCGACTGCACCGCCTCCAGCGCCGCCAGCGCAGGATGGCTGTGGCGCACGTTCAGCATCAGCGGATTGGCGAGGTAGAACTCGCAGCGGCGGGTCCACATCTCGATGATGGCCTGCTCGCGCGCGTCGCGGCCGAACAGATTGGGCTCGGGGTGCACAGCCTCCAGATAGCGGCAGATGGCTATGGACTCCGAGATGCAGGTCCCGTCGTCCAGCTCCAGCGCCGGCAGGTGCGGCACGCCGACCCTGTCACGATAGGCGGGCTGCCTGTGTTCGCCGGTCAGGATGTCGACCTCGACCAGTTCGACGTCCGCAACGCCCTTCTCCGCCATGACCCAGCGGACGCGGCGGGGATTGGGCGCGCGGTTGGAAGTGTAGAGCTTCATGGCGGCGGTCTCTCGTGATCCGAGGTGACGCTACTGCCCGAACACGGCGGCGGGCAAGGCGCCGACCACCGCGGCGGTCATCAGGGTGGCCAAGAATCCGGCGAACAGCGCCTTCCACACCAGGCCCAGCACCTCCTCGCGGCGCTCGGGGATCAGCACCGACAGGCCGGTCACGGTGATGCCGACCGAGCCGATGTTGGCGAAGCCGCAAAGGGCGTAGGTCATCAGCATGCGGGTGCGCTCGTTCATGGCCTCGGCCGGGACCTGGCCCAGGTTGATGAAGGCCACGAACTCGGTCAGCGTCAGCTTGACCCCCAGCAGCCAGCCGGCGACCCCGGCCTGTGGCGACTCCACCCCGATCAGCCAGGCGACCGGCGCGAACACGAAGCCCAGGATGCGCTCCACCGTCAGGGCCTCGCCGCCGACCACGAAGCCGCCCAGCATGACATTGACCAGGGCCACGAAGGCCACGAACACGATCAGCACCGCCGAGATGTTCAGCACCACCATCAGGCCGTCGGCCGTGCCCTTGACGATGGCGTCGATGGCGCTGTCGTACTTCAACGCCGAGTTATAGTCGGCCACCGCCCCGCCCATGCCCGGCGTCTCGGGTATGATGATGCGGGCCAAGAGCACCCCCGCCGGCGCCGAGACGATGGAGGCGACCAGCACGTGCCCGGCCGCGTTCGGCAGCACGGGCGCCAGGATCGAGGCGTAGGCCACCATGGTCGAGCCGGCCACCGTCGCCAGCCCCACCACCATCATCATGAAGATTTCCGACCGCGTCAGCTTGTCCAGATAGGCGCGGATGACGATGGGGCTCTCGATCATGCCCAGGAAGATGTTGGCGGCGACCGCCAGCGCCGAGGCCCCGCCCAGGCCCATGGTCTTCTGGAACAGAAAGCCGAACGCCAGCGTCAGCCACTTCAGGATGCGCCAGTGCCACAGGAGCGCCGACAGGGCCGAGATCACCAGGATCAGCGGCAGGACGTTGAAGGCGAAGGTGAACAGCGCGCCCTGGTTCTGCACCGGATAGGGCTGGTCGCCGCCGGCCAGATAGCCGAACACGAATTGGGTCCCCTCCGCCGTCGCCGCCGCCAAGCCGTCCACCGCGCCGGTGACGGCCGCCAGCACGCCCTGCGATCCCGGAATGGCGAACAGAGCCAGGATCAGCGCCGCCTGCACCCCGATCGCGCCCAGCGCCAGCCGCCAGGGAAACGCCTTGCGGTTCTCCGAGATCGCCCAGCACACGGCGACGATGACGACCAGGCCGAGCAGGCTCTGGAGGTTCAGGAGGTTGAACATGAACGGCAATCCCTCGACCGGCGCTGAGGCGTCGCTTGAAGGGCAATGCAGCCCCCGTGGCAAGGGGTCGCAGAGACTCCGGCCTCGGCCTCTCCTCCTCGTCGCGCAGCGATGGGGAGGTGGCGCGATGCGCAGCAT
>JAEYAO010000077.1 GCA_023456105.1 Pseudomonadota bacterium
GGAGTGACCATGCTGGAGGTTCGCTGAATGCCGCACCGTTTCAAAGCGCCGGCGCGGTTCGGAGTCACCGACGCCACGAAGTTCGCCCTGCATGTGGGCGTGCTGTTTGTCGCGTTTCTCGCGGCCTATGAAATTCGGCGCGCCCTGCCGCTGGAGTGGTGGCTGACGCAAAGCGATGCGATCCGGGTCCTGGGCTGGGCGGCGCTGTATGCCGGGATGGGCGGTGCGGTCGAACTCGTCGCCAAGACTGAACGGTCCGCCTGGCGCTATACGTCTCTGGGCGAGCTGCTGGCCCTGGCGCGCAGCCTTGTCGCGGCCATGGCTCTGTTCCTGGTACTCGTGTTCGCCCTCGATCGGGGTCTGCAACTGCCGCGCTCGGTTCTGGTTCTCGCCCTTCTGTTCAGCCTGCTGGGACTGGCGGGCCTCAGGCTGTGCTGGCGCCTGGCTCACGATCCTCACCTGCTTCGTCGATCGGTCGCAGGCGGCCTCAAGGCCGGAGAGCTCCACGCCGCTCGCAACACGCCCCTGCTCGTAGTGGGAGACATGAAGGCCGCAGACGCGCATCTGCGCCACCTCCTGGCCGATGCCCGGTCGCCGCACCAGCCGGTCGGGATCATCACGCCCAACGGGGGCGAGGTCGGCCTGCGTCTTCATGGCGTGCCGGTGCTGGGCATGGTCGGCGAGTGGCGCCTGCCCGAGACGGCGGATGGGCCGCGTTACGCCATCCTTTTCCTCGACGATCCGGTTCAGGCCTGGAACGTCAGTCCGGCGCGCATCGGCGAGGTGCGCAAGGCGGGCCATACGCTGCTTCGGCCGCGGATGCTGGTGGACCTGGCGGCGGCGGATGGGGATCCCCAGACGCTCAAGGAAATTCCGTTGGAGGAGTTCCTGCCGCGCAGCCCGGTTCGGCTCGACCCCGCGCGCGTTCGCCAGCTTGTGCAGGGCAAGCGCGTGCTGGTGACCGGCGCGGGCGGCAGCATCGGCTCCGAAATCTGCCGCCAAGTCGCGGCTTTCGACTGCGGTCATCTGGCGCTGCTGGATCACTCCGAGTTCGGCCTGTTCAAGATCGACCAGGAGATCGGTCAAGCCTATCCCCACCTGTCGCGCCGCGAGATCATCTGCGACGTGCGCGACCGCCGCCGCGTCGCGGCCTGGGTGTCGCAAGAAGCGCCGGACATCATCTTTCACGCCGCGGCGCTGAAGCATGTGCCCATTGTGGAGCATCACCCGGCCGAGGGCGTGCTGACCAATGTGGTCGGCACCTGGAATGTCGCCGAGGCGGCGCGAGAGGCGCGCGTGCCGCAGATGGTGATGATCTCCACCGACAAGGCGGTCGATCCCGCCAACGTCATGGGCGCCACCAAGCGGCTGGCCGAGGCCGTGGTCCGGGGGCTGCACGACCCAGCGGGCGACACCGCCTTTAGCGTGGTTCGGTTCGGCAATGTGCTGGGATCGGCCGGATCGGTGGCGCCGATCTTTCAGGACCAGATCCGGCGCGGCGGCCCGGTGACCGTCACCCACCCGGACGTCGAGCGCTATTTCATGACCATCCCGGAGGCGGTGCAGCTGGTGCTGCACGCCACCGCCGAGAGCGCCGCGCGCGAGCTGTCTCGCCCCAGCGTTTTCGTGCTGGACATGGGCGAGCCGGTGAAGATCGTGGACATGGCGCGCAACATGATCCTGCTCCACGGCCTGCAGCCGGATGTGGACGTGGCGATCACCTTCACCGGCCTGAGGCCGGGCGAGAAGCTGACGGAGGAGCTGGTGGACACCAGCGAGCGTGTCGTGGCGCGGCTGGACTCGGTGATGGAGGTGGTGGAACACGGCGCGTCGGCCGTTGTGTCCCAAGATCAGGTCGAGGCGCTGGAGGCGCTGGCGCGAACCGGCGACGAATCCGAGGTGTGTCGCACTGTTTATGACCACGTGGCGAGATTACGCGGTAGCTCAGGGATTGACTTGCCGTCTGAGGTCGGTGGCGCCAACGGTCTGAGGGCGTTGAAAGTCGGAAGAAAGAGACGATGAACAACGCCTCTGATGCGGCACGTCCCGCCGCGCTGCTCTCCGTTGTCGCCGGCCTGTTCCGCCACCTTCCGCATCAGCTCCGCCGGGCCGCGATCGGCGTGCTGGCGCTTATGCTCGTCGGGGCCGGGGCGGAGCTTTTCACGCTGGGCGCGCTGTTGCCGTTCCTGGCGGCTGTGGCCTCGCCGGAGAACTCGCCGCTGTTGCAGGCGATGCAGCCGCTGTTCGAGCTAGTCGGGGCGCACACGCCGCGCCAGGTGCTGTTCACCTTGACCGGCCTGTTCGCGCTGGCGGCGCTGACGGCGGCCGTGCTGCGGCTGATCCTGCTGTGGGCGAGCCAGAGATTCGTCTACAGCGTGTCCTATGAGCTGGGCGTGAAGTTGTATGCGGACACGCTGCGACAGCCCTATTCCTATCATCTGAGCCGCAACAGCAGCGAGATCATCGCCTCGATCACCAAGGTCGAGATGATCACGCACCAGGTCCTCAATCCGCTGATGACCGCCGCTGTCGCCGTGGTGATTTCCGTCGCCATCATCGTCGGGCTGATCGTCGTCGATCCGGTCGTGGCGTTGCTGTCGGGAGGCGGGTTTGTCGCCGTCTATCTGCTGGTCTCCCTAGCCACTCGGCGCCGTCTCCAGGCCAATAGCGTGGTTATCGCACGGTCACAGGGGGCGCGCGTGCGCGCACTTCAGGAAGGTCTCGGCGGCATCCGCGACGTGCTGCTGGACAGGTCGCAGTCGGTGTTCATCGACACCTATCAGAAGGCGGAGGCGAACTTTCGCGACGCTCGCGCTCGCAACGCCCTGTTCGCCAATGCCCCCCGGTTTCTCGTGGAAGGGCTGGGATTGGTCCTGATCGCCGGCATAGCGGTCGCGGTCACAGGTCGTTCCGGCGGCTTCGGCGCGGCCGTCCCGGCTCTTGGCGCGCTCGCGCTGGGCGCCCAGAAGCTGCTGCCCCTGATCCAGCAGATCTATCAGGGATGGTCGGCCGCCCTCGGCAACCGACAGAACCTGGTGGATGTCAGCGAATTGCTGTCACGCGCCGTGCCACCGGTGGGACAGGCGGAAACAGCGCTGCCCTTCGCCGACTCCATCCAGCTGACGGATGTGAGCTTCGCCTATGAGGGCGCAGGCGCGCACGCGCTGTCGGGCGTGAATCTGGAAATCCGCAAGGGCATGCGGCTCGGCATCGTCGGCAAGAGCGGCAGCGGCAAGTCGACCCTGATGGATATCATTCTCGGCCTGCTGGAGCCGAGCGAAGGCCACATCTCGGTGGACGGAGTCCGGCTGACGCCGGAAAACCGCGCCGCCTGGCAGAGAAACATCGCCCATGTGCCGCAGGCGATCTTCCTGGCCGACGCCAGTGTGGCGGAGAACATCGCCTTTGGCGTCAGGAGGGCGGACATCGACCTCGAGCGCGTGCGACGCGCGGCCGAACAGGCCGAGCTGGCGGATGTGATCGCCGCGCTTCCGAACGGCTATGAGACCCGCGTGGGCGAGCGCGGTGTTCAGCTCTCCGGCGGCCAGCGTCAGCGCATCGGCATCGCTCGGGCGCTCTACAAGCAGGCTACTGTCCTGGTGTTTGACGAGGCGACCAGCGCGCTTGATACCGAAACTGAAACAGCCGTTATGGCCGCTGTCGAGAGGCTGGATCGCAGTCTCACAGTCCTGATCATTGCGCATCGCTTGGGTACTCTAAATCGATGCGACGATATTGTGTCATTAGACCGTGCGAGCGCCGATACCGAGTTGTAGATCGAGAATGAACTTCGACATTCGAATGCCCGAGTATGAACGTTTTATCACTCTTGTTCTATGCACCAAGCTGATCCACCGGGTCGTAGGTCTGCTACCGGAAGTAAATACTAGTTTCGTCGATGCTATGCTTGGTGTGTTACACGCCCACCTCTATCTACGTCGGATAAATAACTCATTATGAAAGTGCTAATCTGCCTGTATCAAGATTCGCAGAAGTCCGGTGGAAGCTTCCGGGTTGCCGAGGTTGCCGTTGAGGCTATGTTAAGTCTAGGGATGGATGTTCACGTCGCGGTAGCCTATGGCGAGGGCGGGCGGATCAAGCAGATCCTGGGCGCGAGATGCCATCTGATTGGGGCGGGTAGTAAGAGTGATTTCTGGGGTTGGCGCCGTTATCGCTCCCTAATGCGCGCGCTAGAGCCGGATATCACTCACTACGTCGATGCTGTGGGCTGGATGATATTGGCCGCCACCGGTTTACACCGCCGGCGGATTATGCATCAGCATCTTCGGCCGAATGTGAGGCTAGTTACCAAGGGGGGGGGGGCCCGCCTCCTCCCACGAATACTGTTCGCCGGTGCGGACCGAATAGTATCTATTTCTCACGGTGCAGCACGTGAGATGCGTGCATTGTATAAGATAAGTGAAGAGAGGGTGACGGTCATACATAATGCTGTAAACCTAAGCAGGTTTAGGTTTTCTTTGAAGAACAGCGGCTCTGCACGACGACTCGGCATGGCCATTCGTATCGTTGAGTACAAGGGAGTAGAGGATGCGATACATTTGCTAGCTATGCTTCCCGACCAATTCATACTGGCCGTGGCGGGGCAAGGGCCTGCAATGGGCGAATTAAAGATCGTAGCAGAACGTCTTAACGTTTCTCATCGCATCGAATGGATGGGGGATGTGGAGGATATAACGCAGTTCTACGAGGGCATCGACTATTACCTCTTCATGTCTTGGTATGAGGGGTTTGGTCTTTCTGTCGCTGAAGCCATGGCGTCGGGGCGCCCGGTGGTGGGATTGCTGGGAGACGGCGAAATTTCCGAGCCGGAGTACCCACTCGTAACTGGTGAAAATTCACTTCTGATCAGGCGTCCACATGGCGAGCTCGCCTCTAGTAGCAACATCGATATTCTTCATGAATTGTGCGACGCGATATTGAAGATAGACTTGGATCGCTGCCGGAAAGAAGATATGGTCAACACAGCTCGGCTATGGATTGAGCAAAAGTTTTCCGCACAAGAGTATGCCAGAAAACTTTGCACGCTGTATGACTCAGTTCATGCTGGAGCCTAAGCCTCTTGCTGTGGGAATGATCGCGCCGTTGAGCACCACAGCGGTCTGGGTCAAGGGTATTTCTCTAAGGCACTCCAACCTACTAACTTACCTGCCACTCATCCTGCTGCTCGGCCTGCGGCTAGCGGCCCCGTCCACGGCGGGGCTCGCCTATGTTGGTCTAGGCGCTTACGCCCTGCTGGGACGCAGACAGGCCATCTATGCGCTCGCCCTGTCCTGGCTCTTCACCATGGTCAATCCTGGCATTGCGCCGGAGAGCGCGGGCGCGGGCGCAGGGCGGTATCTTGTCATGCTGGCGGCGGCATCCTCGGCCTTGCTTCGCAGCGGCTTTCTGACACGGCATCTTCAGGTTCGCCCCTTTACGGTCGCGACGGTGCTGCTGAGCGGGTTTTTCGTCCTGCATTCGGTGCTGGTCAGTCCGTTGCCGGACGTGTCGATCCTCAAGGCTCTGTCCTGGGGCCTGACCATGACCGCCCTGCTTTCGCTTTGGCTCGGCTTGTCTCCGTCCGAGTT
Source organism: Pseudomonadota bacterium (assembly GCA_023456105.1). Lineage (GTDB taxonomy): Bacteria > Pseudomonadota > Alphaproteobacteria > Caulobacterales > Caulobacteraceae > Brevundimonas. The sequence continues at coordinate 5,589 of JAEYAO010000077.1, forward strand.
TGCGGCGGCCGCGCGGGACTTGTTCTGGGGACTGGTCCTGGTGCTGGTTCTCAGCCTGCCATTTCTGGTGCTGCCGCAGGGATTCCTGAGAAATGGCACAGGCTTTCAGGGCATTCTCAACCACCCGCAGGCGTTCGGTTCGACGATGGCTCTGCTCGGCGCCTGGGCCGGCGCCCGCATGTTCGGGGAGCGGCGGCCGAGCTGGCTGCTGATCGCGCTCACCGGGGGAAGTCTCGTCCTGGTGTTTCTGTCCGAGGCGCGCACCGGCGGCGTGGCCATGGTTCTGGGGCTCGGTTTGTCGCTGGTGCTCTCTCCCGTGTTCGCGGGGCGGAGCCTGATCCGGATGGCGCCCGGCTTCGGCAGTGGTCGCGTGTGGTTGACGCTCGGGGCGGGCGCGATCGCCAGCCTCGCCATGGCCGCCACCTTTGCGGATCTGATCGGCAGGTTTCTGTCCAAGTCGAACCGCAGCGGTACGAGCGGGTTGTTCGACGCCTATGAAGCATCGCGAGGTTTTCTGATCGACCGCATGGTGGCGAATATCGCCGATGACCCGCTTCGCGGCATCGGTTTCGGCATTGCATCGGAACCGTCCCTGATGGTGGTGGAACGGGATCCGGTCATGGGTCTGCCCTTGGGCGCGGCGATCGAAAAGGGCATCGCGCCCCTGGCTGTGCTGGAGGAACTCGGGTTAGTCGGGGCCGTTCTGGTCGCCGCCTGGATCATATGGCTGTTGCGCAGGGGCGCAGTCGGCGGTTTGGCGCCGTTCGCGGTTTGTTTGACGGCGCTGGCGCTCAACATGGGTGAGAACACGCTTTTCTCTCCCGGAGGGCAAGGCATGTTGCCTCTGATCCTGTTTGGCTGGATTTACGCCAGCGGAAGCTCGCGGGAGGGCTCCCATGTCTAGGCCCGTCTGGTTCTGGCAGAGCATCGTCTCGCCGCATATGGCGGGTCTCGCCTCGGCTCTGGCCGAGCTGAGCGTGGACGTGACCTATGCGGCGGAGCGGCCGATGTCGACGGATCGCGCGGCCCAGGGATGGCGCACGCCCGATCTGGGGCGCGCGCGTTTGGTCTATGCCCGGGATGCGGCGGCCGCCCGCCGCCTGGCGCAGTCGGCGCCAGACAACAGCCTGCACATCTGCCAAGGGCTGCGCGGCAATGGCGTGGTCGCGACGGCTCAGGCCGTGCTGGCCGAGCGGGAGCTGAAGCAGTGGGTGGTGATGGAGGCGGTGGAGAACGCTGGCTGGCGCGGTCTTGTTCGACGCCTGGAGTATCGCAGATTGATCGCCAACAGGCGCAAGGCCGTGAGCGGCTATCTGGCGACCGGTCACCAAACCGCCGATTGGCTGGTGGCGCGGGGCGCCTGTCCGGACCGGGTGTTTCCCTTTGCCTATTTCCTGTCAGACGAGATCGGGCGCGGACCGGCGCCGTCCCGGCCGCCCGGCGGCTTTCGCATCCTGTTCGTCGGTCAGTTCATTGAACGCAAGCGGCTCGACCTCCTGATCCGGGCCATAGCGGCGCTCGGGCGCGAGGATGTCGAACTCCAGGTGATCGGATCGGGCCCTCAGGAGGAGACGCTCCGGCGTCTGGCTGCCGAGGCCCTGGGATCGCGGCTTCGGTGGATCGGCCGGGTCCCCTCGGGCGATGTTCCGGGCCGGATGGCGCAGGCGGACCTTCTGGTTCTGCCCAGCCGGTACGACGGTTGGGGCGCGGTGGTGTCGGAAGCGATCATGGTCGGCACGCCGGCCGTTTGCAGCGACCGCTGCGGCTCGGCCGGCGTGGTTCGGGCCAGCGGACGGGGCGGGGTGTTTCCGGCGGACGACCTGGGCGCCCTGACCGCTTTGCTGCGCCGTCTGGTGGACGAAGGGCCGCCCTCGACGGACCAGCGCGCTGCCCTGGCGCAGTGGGGGCGGCGACTGGGCGCCGGCGCCGGCGCGGACTATCTGAAGGCCGTTCTCGCCTTCGCGGACGCGGGTGGTGATCGCCCGGCGCCGCCGTGGCGGGCTCTCCCGAATATCCCGTGCTCGGCAAACCTGCCTGACAGTTGGTGATTAGGACTTAGGCTATGAGTGATGACTCTCCCGCAGGCGTGCTTGAACGCCGTCTTGCTGAACGATCGGCGGTGATCGGTGTCGTTGGACTGGGTTACGTGGGTTTGCCGCTTGCGGCGGCTGCGGCCAAGGCAGGCTTCCCCACGCGTGGCTTCGATATAGACACGGCTAAGATCGGCCTCATCGAGGCGGGACAGTCCTACATCGATGCCGTTCCATCCGACGAACTGGCGGAACATGTCGACGCTGGTCGGTTCGAAGCGACCGACGACTTCGGTCGTTTGCAGGAGTGCGATGTGATCGCCATCGCCGTGCCGACGCCGCTCTCACGTCAGCGCGAGCCCGACCTCCGGTTCGTTGTTTCGACGGCTGAGGCGATCGCCGCATGCCTGCGCCCCGGACAACTCGTCGTTTTGGAATCGACGACGTGGCCAGGCACCACGGAAGAGGTGATCAAGCCGATCCTGGAACGGGATGGCTTCATCAGCGGTCGAGACTTCTTCATCGCCTTCTCGCCCGAACGCGAAGATCCGGGCAATGCGGTCTATCGCACTGTCACGATCCCCAAGGTGGTCGCCGGCGAAGGCGAACAGGCGTCCGTTCTGGTGCGGGCGTTCTACGATGCAGTTGTCGACAAGGTCGTGTCTGTCAGCTCGCCCAAGGTCGCTGAAGCCGTGAAGATCACAGAGAACGTCTTCCGTGCCGTGAACATCGCTCTGGTGAACGAGCTGAAGGTGATCTACGACGCAATGGAAATAGATGTGTGGGAGGTGATAGACGCTGCGGCCACGAAGCCATTCGGATATATGCCCTTCTATCCAGGGCCAGGACTCGGCGGCCACTGTATACCGATCGACCCATTCTACTTAACCTGGAAGTCGCGTGAATTCGGTCTAACAACTCGCTTCATTGAGCTTGCGGGTGAAATCAACGTGGGCATGCCGCATTATGTTATTTCGCGTTTGGAGCGCGCGCTTGATCAGTTCCAGAAATGCTCGCTCAGCTCGGCGCGCATCCTGATCCTGGGACTGGCCTACAAAAAGAATGTTTCCGACATTCGAGAGAGCCCCGCCTTGGAGTTGTTTGAACTTCTCTCCCGTCGCGGTGCGGACGTCGCGTACCACGATCCCTTCGTGCCGGTCGTTCCCCAAACCAGGGAATATGGTCATCTCGCCGGCCGGGCATCCGTCGATTTGACGCCTGATGCGGTAGCCTCTTTCGACGTGGTCCTGGTGATCACTGACCATGATGCGGTCGACTACGAGAATCTGGCGGAGAATGCTCGCCTGATCGTCGACACCCGTAACGTGTTCGCACGCAAGGGCGTCTTCGCCGAAAAGCTTGTGAAGGCTTGATGCGGCCTGTTGTTCTCATCAGCACCGCCTGTTATCTGCCCGGCTACAAGGCTGGGGGGCCGGTCCGTTCGATTGTCAATCTTGTCGAACAACTGGGGGATGAGTTCGATTTCCGAATTGTGACTGCAGATCGTGATCTCAACGACTGCGTGCCCTATGAAGGCCTCACAGCCAACACATGGGTGCAGTTGGCGGGAGCTTCAGTCTTCTACCGCTCGCCCGGTGCTGCGGGCTGGCGGGCGGCGTTCGACAGCCTAAGCAACATCCATCTCGATCTAGTCTATCTCAACAGCCTGTTCAGCCCCGATGCAACTCTTCGGCCGTTGGTCCAACGGCGGCTGGGTCGGTTGGCATCCGTTCCGGTGCTCTTGGCGCCGCGCGGCGAACTGTCCTCAGGCGCCCTCGGCATGAAGACCGCGAAGAAGCGGGGTTTTCTGGCGCTGGCTAAGGTAACCCGGCTTTACAGGAATGTGACCTACCAGGCGTCGTCTGACCATGAGGCGGCTGACATCAGGCGAATGCTGGGCAACGTGTCCATTTATGTCGCCTCTAACCTGCCGGGTCGTTCCGCATCTGTCGAGGATGTCTCCGTCTCGCCCAACTCGGGCGAGCCGCTTCACGCCGTCTTCTTATCGCGCATAAGCCCGATGAAGAACCTGCTGGGCGCGATCGAGACCCTCGCGCGCGTGAAGATCCCTGTGACCTTCGATATCTATGGGGTGATCGAAGATCAGGCCTATTGGGCGCGTTGCCAAGCCGCCATCGCCGCTCTGCCGCCGCACGTTCAGGCTCGCTATCAACGGCCGCTCCGGCCGGACGAAGTGATCGAGGTGCTGGCCCGGCATGACTTCTTCTTCCTGCCGACGCTGGGTGAAAACTACGGTCACGTGATCCGCGAGGCTCTTTCCGCAGGTCTGCCGGCGCTGATCAGCGACCGGACGCCCTGGCGCGGCCTGGCCGCCGAATCTGCGGGCGCCGACCTGCCGCTGGAGACGCCCGACGCCTTTGTCGCTTGGATCGAGCAGTTCGCCGCGCTGGCTCCGTCCGAGCGGGCTGCGATGCGCCGCGCCGCTCGGGTCCGAGGCGACGACCCGGCGGCGGCTTCCGCAGCGATCGAAGCCAACCGAACGATGTTGCTGTCCGCCCTTGGCGGCGCGGCCTAAGACTCCCTCTCAGGACTTCCCGACCATGTTCACCGACAAGACCCTGCTGATTACCGGCGGCACCGGCTCCTTTGGCAACGCCGTGCTTCGCCGATTTTTGTCGTCAGATATTGGCGAGATCCGCGTCTTCAGTCGCGACGAGAAGAAGCAGGACGACATGCGTAAGCGCTATGGCTCGTCCAAGCTGCGGTTCTACCTTGGCGACGTGCGCGACGACCGCAGCGTGGCGGCGGCCATGCAGGGTGTAGACTTCTGCTTTCACGCCGCGGCGCTGAAGCAGGTGCCGTCATGCGAGTTCCACCCGATGCAGGCGGTGCGCACCAATGTGCTTGGCACCGAAAACGTGCTGAACGCGGCGCTGCACAGCGGCGTTCGGCGCACCATTTGCCTGAGCACCGACAAGGCCGTCTACCCAATTAACGCGATGGGCGTCTCCAAGGCGATGATGGAAAAGGTGGCCGTAGCGTCCTCCCGCAGCTTCGCCGAGGCCGGCCTTACGGTTTGCGGCACGCGCTATGGCAACGTCATGGCCTCGCGCGGATCGGTGATCCCGTTGTTCGTCAGCCAGCTCATGGAAGGGCGGCCGATCACGGTGACCGAACCGGACATGACGCGGTTCATGATGACGCTGGAGGACGCCGTCGAACTGGTGCTCTACGCCTTTGCGCACGGCGACAACGGCGACACCTTTGTGCAGAAGGCGCCCGCGGCCACGGTGGAGATCTTGGTTCAAGCCTTGCTGGAGCTGTTCGAACGGCCCGATCACGAGGTGCGCGTGATCGGCGTTCGCCACGGCGAGAAGCTGTACGAGTCCTTGTTGGGCCGCGAGGAGCGGGCGAGGGCGGAAGATCTGGGCGACTACTTCCGCGTGCCGCCCGACGGCCGTGATCTGAACTACGGCAAGTTCGTCGAGCAGGGAGACAAGAGCCTGCACGAAGGCGAGGAATACAACTCCCACAATACTCAGCGACTGGATGTCGAGGGCATGAAGGCCCTGCTGCTCAAGCTGGAGTTCATCCAGCGCCTGCTGCGCGGCGAACGAGCCGCGCTGGAGGACTGAACCGTGAGCATTGTCGTCACCGGCGCGCAGGGCTTCATCGGCCGCAACCTGATGGTTCGGCTTCAGGAGAGTGGATTGGAAGCGGTTCCGATCGGTTCGGATGCCGACGAGGCCGCTTGGCGCGACAATCTGAGTCGCGCCGATCTGGTCGTTCACCTGGCCGGCGTAAATCGTCCCGTCGATGAGGCGGATTTCGTCGCTGGCAATGTGGGAACGACGGAGGGCCTGGTTCGCCTGCTGAAAAAGATCGGCCGCACGGTTCCGGTAATCTACGCCTCCTCTATTCAGGCCGAACGCGACAATCCCTATGGGCTCAGCAAGCGCGTGGCCGAGGATGTCCTGTTCCGCTATGCGGAAGAAACCGGTGCGCCGGTAGGGGTCTTCCGACTGGCCAATGTGTTCGGCAAATGGGCGAGGCCGAACTACAACTCTGCGGTCGCCACCTTCTGCCACAACATCGCGCGCGGCTTGCCTGTAGCCGTCAACGATGCCTCGGCGCCGCTTCGCCTGGTGCATGTGGACGACGTCTGCGAGGCGATGCTGGAGCTGATCCGGCAGCCGCCGTCCGGCGCCGCCTTCGCCGAGGCGGGACCGGTCTACCAAACCACCGTCGGGGCAGTGGCCGACGCTATCTCAGGCTATGCCGCCAGCCGGGAGACCCTGGTGACCGCCAGGGTCGGGCAAGGGCTCGACCGGGCGCTCTATTCCACCTATCTCAGCTATCTCGAGCCGGAAAATTTCGCCTATGAGGCGCCGCAGCATGCCGATCCGCGCGGCGTCTTCGTTGAAATGCTCAAGACCCCTGATTGCGGCCAGTTTTCCTACTTCACGGCGGGCCCGGGGATCACGCGCGGCGAGCACTATCACCACACCAAGACCGAGAAGTTCCTGGTCCTCACCGGCAAGGCGCACTTCGGCTTCCGCCACATCCTGACGGGTCAGCGGCACGAGGTCGTCACCGAGGGCGGTCAGGCCCGCATCGTCGAGACCATTCCGGGCTGGACCCACAACATCACCAACATCGGCGACAGCGACATGGTGGTCATGCTGTGGGCCAACGAGATATTCGATCGGGCGCGGCCCGACACCATCGCCCAGAAGGTCTGATTGTGAAGAAGTTGAAAGTCATGACGGTCGTGGGAACACGGCCCGAACTTATCCGCCTGTCGCGTGTCATCGCCCGGCTGGATGAGCAGATGGACCAGGTCCTCGTCCATACGGGTCAGAACTATGACTATGAACTGAACGAGGTCTTCTTTCGAGATCTGGAGATCCGCAAGCCCGACCATTTCCTCAACGCCGCCGGCGGCACGGCGGCCGAGACCATCGGCCAGATCATCATCGCCGTGGACAGGGTGCTGGCGGCCGAGACCCCCGACGCCCTGCTGGTGCTCGGCGACACCAACAGCTGCCTGGCGGTGATCCCGGCCAAACGGCGCAAGATCCCGATCTTCCACATGGAGGCCGGCAATCGGTGCTTTGACCAGCGCGTGCCGGAAGAGACCAATCGGCGGATCGTCGACCATACCGCCGATGTCAATCTGACCTATTCAGACATCGCCCGCGACTACCTGCTGCGCGAGGGTGTGGCGCCCGACCGCGTCATCTGCACCGGCAGTCCCATGCGCGAGGTGCTGAACCACTATCGCGCGGGCATCGAGCGATCCGATGTTCTGGAGACGGTGGGCGTGCAAGCAGGCCGCTATGTCGTGGTCAGCGCCCATCGCGAGGAGAACGTCGATTCCGAGCGCCAACTGCGGCGTCTCGCCGATTGTTTGAACGCTGTGGCCGACCATACCGGCGAGCCTGTCCTGGTCAGCACCCATCCGCGCACGCGCGCGCGCATCGAGGCTTTCGGCGTCAGCTTCGACGACCGCGTACGGCTGCTAAAGCCGTTTGGCTTCCTGGACTACGTCGCCTTGCAGATGCAGGCGCGCGCCGTGCTGTCGGACAGCGGCACCATCACCGAAGAGTCGTCCATTCTCGACTTCCCGGCCCTGAACCTGCGCGAGGCGCACGAGCGGCCAGAGGGCATGGAGGAGGCCGCCGTGATGATGACCGGCCTCAATCCCGAGCGCGTGCTGCAAGGTCTCGCGATTCTGGGAAGCCAGCCGCGTAGAGACCAGCGTCGGCTGCGCCTAGTGAGCGACTATTCGCCGGACAATGTGTCGGACAAGGTGCTCCGCATCATTCTCAGCTACACGGACTATGTGCGTCGCACGGTGTGGAAAGAGTACTGAGCGTGGCGCGCCGCATCCTGTATCTCAGCCAGTGGTTCTGGCCGGAGCCGGCCACCCGGGGCTTGACGGTCGCCCATGATCTCCAAGCCAGGGGCTATGAGGTCGAGGTCCTGACCGGCTTCCCCAACTATCCGTCGGGCAAGCTGGCGCCGGGCTATCGGCTTGCGCCGTACAGGCGCGACCAGATCGAAGGCGTGACGGTCCACCGCGTCTTTCTATATCCCAGCCATGACCGATCCAGTTTCGGGCGGGCGCTGAACTACCTGTCTTTTTTCCTGTCAGCCTTTCTCTTTTGCCTGTTCCGATCGGGCCGCTTCGACCTGATCTACGTCTATCATCCGCCGATCACGACCGGTCTGGCGGCGGCGCTTGCCGGCATCTTCCGGCGCAAGCCCTTCCTCCTGGAGGTGCAGGACCTTTGGCCGGATTCCGTGGCGGCTTCGGGCATGGCCGCGACCGGCGGCCTGGCGCGCATCCTCGATCCCGTATGCCGGTTCGTTTACAAACGCGCCGCTCTGGTCCTGGGCCAGTCCGAGGGCATGGCCGCGCGGCTGATCGAGCGGGGCGTGCCGCCCGAGCGCGCCGACGTCTTCTTCAACTGGGCCGATGAAGACTCGGCTCGAGCGAATGGTCTTTATGACGTGGCGGCGCTGAACTTCGAAGAACGGTTCAACTTCGTCTATGCCGGTAACCTGGGCGTCGTCCAGGCGCTGGAGGTGATGATCGAGGCCGCCCACAGTCTCGCCGACAAGGCGCCGCACATCCAACTGACCCTGATCGGCGAGGGCGCGGAGCGCGCGCGGCTCGAAGCTCTGGTGCGCGAGCGCGACGTTCGCAACGTCCAGATCCTGCCGGGCGTCCCGCCGTCGCACATCGGCGATGTGCTGGCGGCGGCCGATGTGCTGTTGGTGCATCTCAACAACGATCCGCTGTTCGAGATCACCATTCCCTCCAAAACCCAGTTCTATCTCGCCATGGGCAAACCCATCCTGATCGGCGTCAGCGGCGAGGCCGCCCGCATCGTCACCGAAGCCGGCGCGGGCATCGCCGCAGCGCCCGAAAACAGCGCGGCCATGGCCGAGGCGATGTTGCACATGGCCCATTTACCTCAGGCCGAGCTGGACGCCATGGGCGAGCGGGGAAGGGCGACTTATCAATCCCGTTTCGCCTTCAAGGCCACCATGGATCGGATCGCCGATCATGCCGAGCGCTTGCTGGAGGCCGCCTGATGTCGGTTCGAACACGCCGGGTGACGGATGTCTGTCGCCTCCAGGATCCATCCTCGATCATCGCGGGCTGGACGCCCGTCCCTGGCGGTCGCGGGCTGACAAGCGCGTCCTCCTGCCTCGAGTGGGCGTCGTGAAGTGGATGGTGAACTGAACATGTCGCCGAATGTCTCCGTTGCCGCACCCAGGCGGCGCCGCGTCTATGACAGCGTCAAGCGGGCCATGGATGTGGTGCTCAGCCTGGGTACCCTGATCGCCCTGTCGCCGGTTCTGCTGGTCGTCGCGCTGCTGGTGCGTTCGCGCCTGGGCTCGCCGGTGCTGTTCCGTCAGGTGCGGCCTGGTCTCGCCGGGCGTCCGTTCGAGATGATCAAGTTCCGCACCATGCTCGACGCGGTGGGCCCGGACGGTCAGCCGCTGTCTGACGCCGAGCGGCTGACGCCGTTTGGGCGCTGGTTGCGCTCCACCAGCCTGGATGAGTTGCCGGAGCTATGGAACGTGCTGAAGGGCGACATGAGCCTGGTTGGGCCCCGGCCGCTGTTGATGGAGTACCTGCCGCTCTATTCGGCTGAGCAGGCGCGGCGACACGAAGTTCGTCCCGGCGTTACCGGATGGGCTCAGGTGAACGGCCGAAACGCCATCGGCTGGGAGCAGAAGTTCAAGCTCGACATCTGGTATGTGGATAATCGCAGCCTCTGGATGGACTGGCGCATCATCGCAATGACTCTGCTGAAGATCATCCGCCGGGACGGCATAGCGGCGGAAGGCTCGGCGACCATGGAGCGTTTCGCCGGCGCTCCGACAAACGAGTAGAGAAGCCGACATGAGCCGCGTCTTGGCGATCCTGGGAGCCGGAGGGCATGGCCGCGTTGTCGCGGATTGCGCCGAAGCGGCTGGATGGGATCGGGTCGTCTTCTTTGATGATAATCCACATGTCGCGCTTGAGGGTGCCTGGAAGGTGGAAGGCTCGTCCAAAGATCTCATGACACGTGCGGCTGGGTTCGAAGGCGCTATCGTAGGTGTCGGCGCCAATCGGCTTCGATTGAGACTGACACAGGAACTGATGGGGGCAGGCGCACATCCTGCAACGCTTGTTCACCCGAACGCATCGGTCAGCCGTTATGCATCCGTCGAAGCAGGCAGTGTGATTTTCGCAGGCGCTGTCGTGAATGTCGGCACACGCATTGGCCGGGCGGTCGTTCTTAATACGAGCGCCACGGTCGATCATGACTGTGTACTTGAAGACGGCGTGCATGTTTCCCCGGGCGCTCACCTGGCCGGCGGCGTCAACGTCGGAGAGGCGAGTTGGATCGGCATCGGAGCCGCCGTGCGGGAATGTACGGTCATCGGCGCGGACGCGGTGATCGGCGCCGGGGCGACAGTTGTGAAGCCGGTGCTGTCGGGCATGACCGTGGTGGGTAATCCGGCTCGCCCGTTGGAAAGATAAGCCATGCTAAACACCCCCTTCTCCCCCTGGCCCTCCTACACGCAGGAAGAGGTGAACGCGGTCGCGCAGACCCTGGCGTCTAACCGCGTCAACTACTGGACCGGTGATCGCTGTCGCGAGTTCGAGCGGCGATTTGCTGACTGGGCTGGAACCAAGCATGCCGTGGCGCTCGCCAACGGCACCTTGGCGCTGGACCTGGCGCTGAGGGCGTTGGGGATCGGGCCGGGGGATGAGGTGGTGACCACGTCGCGCACCTTTATCGCTTCGGCGTCCTGCATCGTCACGGCAGGCGCGACGCCGGTGTTCGCTGACGTGGATCCGAACAGCCAGAACATCACCGCCGACTCCATTCGCGCCGTGCTTACGCCGAGGACCCGCGCCATCATCTGCGTACATCTCGGCGGCATGCCGTGTGACATGGACCCGATCATGGCCTTGGCGCGCGAGCATGATCTCAAGGTGATCGAGGATTGCGCCCAGGCCCATGGCGCACGCTATCGTGGCCGATCTGTGGGATCGATCGGCCACATCGGTGCCTGGTCGTTCTGCCAGGACAAGATCATGACCACCGGCGGCGAGGGGGGCATGGTCACGACAAACGACCCGTCGCTGTGGTCGGCCATGTGGTCCTACAAGGATCATGGGAAGAGCTGGGAGGCCGTCTATGAGCGGCCGCATCCGCCGGGGCCGCGCCTGGTGCACGACAGCTTTGGCACCAACTGGCGCATGATCGAGATGCAGGCAGCGCTTGGTCTGATCCAGTTGGAGCGGATGGAGGACTGGACAGCCCGCCGGACCGCGAACGCTGAAGGTCTGGCGGAAGCTTGCCGCGCCTTTTCCGTGTTCCGTGTGCCGTTGACCCCGACGGAGGTGACACACGCCTGGTACCGCTTCTACGCCTTTGTGGAGCCAGGACGACTGAAGCCGGACTGGACGCGAGATCGGATCATCGAAGAAATCAACGCGCGGGGCGTGCCTTGCTTTCACGGCTCGGCCTCCGAGGTTTACCTCGAGAAGGCGTTCGACGGCACGGGCTGGCGGCCGAGCGAGCGTCTGCCGACGGCCAAGCAGCTCGGCGAGACCAGCCTCGCCTTCTTGGTCCACCCGACCTTGACCGAGGTGGAAATTAGCAAGACCCGTGACGTGATCCGCGAAGTCGGCGCCTTGGCTCAGGCCTGATCGCCGCTCCTGGCCCCCGCGCGATCCCGCGTCTGCGCTGCGAGGCTGGCCAGAAGCAAAGCCATCAGCACCTGAAGCGCCGGGGTGCGAAGCGGATAGTCGACCAACGAAGCCGCCAGAAGCACCGCCAGGGCGATAAGGACAAGAGCGCTATAGGGGCCCCTGCGGCGCCACGCCTTTCGCAGCAGCAGCACAAGAAGGGCTGCGGGCAAAAGCGCGAGCAGGCCATATTCGATCCCCACCTCCAGCCAGTCATTGTGCGCCTGGTTGGTGAAGCCGGCGGTCAGATCGTCGGGCGTTTCGACGCCGGCGAACACCGCGCTGAAGCTGCCAGCGCCCGTCCCGAACGGCAGGTGGGCGGCCGCGATGCGTCCTGCGTCGGCCCAGATGTCGAACCGCAGATCACGAGGCGCATCGGCGAAGCGGTCCGCAGCGACCCAAGACCCGGCGACGGCCAGGCCGAGACCGACCACCAGCAGCAGGCCGAGCAGAAGGAGGCGACGCCGGTCCGGTGTCCGGCGGGCTCGCAGCCCTGGCAGCAGTCCAAGGGTGCAAAGCAGCAGCAGCCCGGCGCCGGCCCTGGAGCCGGAAATCGCCACCCCTGCTAGAAGGGCGAGACAGGCGACGGCGCCAAGGGCGAGTGCGACGCCGGAGCGCCCTCGATCCGCCGAGGCGCGGCGCTGGAAGCTCCAGGCAGCCACGGCTGGAAGCGATGCGACCAGAAAAGCAGCCCAGTGGTTGCGATTGGCAAAGAAGCCGGTCGCTGCGCGTCCCGCATCCGGACCATAGAGGCGAAACGGGCTGGAGGGGCCGCCGCCCAGTTGAAACCCGCCCAAGCCAACGGAGATGACCGCTATCATTGCGACCAGCAGCCACATCGTCTGGGCCTGAGAGCGGCGAAGTGTCAACACGCCAAGGAAGACGGCGGCAAAGGGCGTAAGGCCGAACAGCGCGTCCCACGTGGCGCCTGGCACCAAACTGATCGGCCGCCAAGTCTCACCCGCACCCACTGCGACGAGATCGGCCGCTAATGCGGCTCGACCAGGCAGGGCGCTCCAGACCGCCGGCGGCAGCGGGATCAATTGCACCAGCGGCAACAGGATCAGCGATCCAAGAAACAGCAGGGCCGGGCGGGAGACATCCTCTCTAGCCAGCAGCCGCAGGGCGCCGAGGGCCAGCAGCGGCAAGCCGGCAAGCCGGAGAACGAGGTCCAAGCCATCGTTGTCTTGAGACGCCCCGCCAAGAACCAGCGCCAAAGCAAGGTACAAGCCCAAGACTGCGGTGTACCAGGGGTGGGCGTCTCCGCCAGTTCGCGCACGTGCGGCAAGCGGGTTCATTGAAGACCAGTCGGCTCGATATGTAGGTCGTCATAGACCGCAGTGGTCGGGGACAGGCTCGCACCCGGACGTGTCTCCAGCGCGAGCCGCTGTGCGGGACAGGCCTGTGCGGTTTCGAAAAAAATGGAGATGAGGAAAGTCCCCTCCCCGCTTTCGCGTAGGGTTTGGGTTGCCTCTATGGCAGGTCCGTTCTCACAACGCACCGTCCAGACCAGGGCGTCTTCGGGTGTGTTCGCTTCACGCCACACACGCCCCTGCAGCCGGTAGGTTCCGGGGGCGAGCACCAGCAGCTGTTCCGCCAGCTTCTGCCGCTTTAGTCCACCGAGGGCCGTCGCCTGGAGTGCGCGACCCTCTCCTGTCGGCGAGCGGATGATCTCGGCCGCACCCCCGTCCGCCGCCAGCAGCCGCCATCCGAAGGGCGGCAGGCTGTCAACGGCCTCGAAGCCCCCGTCGATCAACAAGCCGGCCGCCGTCTGCGGGCGCTGTTGTTGCCACGCCACCAGCGCAGCGACATAGGCACGGTCGCGGACAAGACGATCGATATAGGCGCCGGCTTCCTGATCGGTCGGAAGCGCCGGACCATCCCGCAGCAACTGCTGAAGATGATAGGCGAAGGCGGGTTGAGAGGCAGATCGAGCGTAGCTCGCCAGCAGCAACGGACGCCAGGGCGGCGTCAGCGCCAGCCGCTCCGCCAGAGCGACCCGTGCGCCAGGTGTGGCGTCGAGCACGGGGAACAGCACAGGAAACAGCGTCTCATTCAACTCCGGACGGCGTCGAAGCAGAACATCCAAGGCGCGCATGGCGGCAGGATAGTCCTGGCGATCCACGGCGCGGGCGAAAAGCCAAGTTTGGCTGGGCGCGTCGCGCAGGCTGAGCCGGGCCGCTGTTTGCATCAACGCATCGGCGTTCTGGAGCTCGCCCTTAGCGACAGCGGCTTGTCCCAGGACTGAGACAGCGCGCGCTGATAGCGGGGCGTACTCTAGCGCGCGGCGTGCGTGAGCTTCAGCCAGCGAGACGCTCGCAGGTCCCGCAGCACCTCCCAGCGTGTCGGCGGCAAGAGCCAAGTGCGCCTCCGCCTGCCACGGCCATACCCTAAGCGCGCGATCTGGCTCATCCTCCGCCCATAGCCTGCCGAGGCCGAACGCCGCCGTGACGAGGCCCAAGCCGGCCAGGGCGCTGACGATCAGAACCGCCGCAGGACGAGACGCCCTCAGCTTTTCCTGCTTGTGGCTTTCACGGGGACCATGCGGTGACGTGCGGCCAGCCATCTTCGACGCGCCCCTCAGCCCTTGCGTCGACGCGCCTTGGCGCCGGGCGCTTCCTCCATCCCGTAGTCATAGGAATAGGTGTATTCGTAGCCATAGCCGCCGAGGTTCGCCCGCTTGGAGTCGAAGCGCTCCAACACACCGCCCAGGATGTCGGCGCCCGCGCCTCTCAACCGGTCAAGGGCGCGCAGCGCCGTGCCTCGCCGCACGATGCCCGCGCCGCTGATGAAGAGCACGCCGTCCACGGCATTGCCGAGCAAGGTGGCGTCGGCCAAGCCCATCACCGGCGGGCCGTCGATGATCACCAGTTCGAAATGCTCAGCAAGCCTGCCTAGAACGTCGGGCAAGGCTTGGCTGGAGAGCAGGTCGGCGGGGCTTGGCGGACGCGGACCGCTCGGCAGCAAAGTCAGGTGTTCCTGCTCCGTTGGCTGCAGCAGGTCGTGCAGGTCCGATCCTGCCAGAGCGGACGAGAAGCCAGCCCGGTTGTTACCGCCCAGCATCTTGTGCAGCGACGGATTACGAAGGTCGCCGTCAACCAGCAACACGCTCTTTCCCGTCCGCGCAAAGGCACGGGCGATCGCAACCGACGAGGTGCTCTTGCCCTCGGCTGGCTGGGCGCTGGTCACAAGAAGGGTGCGCACCATGCCGCCAGGTCGCGCGAACTGCAGGGCCGAACGCACGGAGTAATAGGCTTCAGAGAAGCCGGAGCGAGGGTCCCGCTCGGCCTGCGCCAACGCTGCGGCCGACGGCAACAGCGGAACACTGCCAAGAAGGGGCACGTTCAGCTTCGCTTCGATGTCGGCCGGCACCCGAAGCGATTCATCCAGGAACTCGAGCACGAAGATGATCGCGGCGCCCAGCAGCAAACCGAGGAGACTCGCGAGCGCGAGGTTGATCAGCGGACGCGGCGCCACCGGATTTACCGGGAGGTCGGCTCGATCGACGACCGACACGTTGTTGGTGCCCACGCCGCCCGCGATGCCGATCTCGCGATAGCGCTGGAGAAGGCCGTCATAAAGGGTGCGGTTGGTGTCGAGCTCGCGCTGAAGGATGTTGTAGCGGATGCTGCGTTGATCCAGGTCGAGCGCCTGCGCCTTTAGTGCGTCGATTTCTCCCTGGATCGAGCGTTCGGCTGCTGCCGCTGATGCATACTCGCCTTGAAGCGAGCGACGAACATCGCCGGCCTCGGCCGCCAACTGCCGATCCAACTCGGTGATCTGGGCCTGGATTTGTTGAACGCTGGGATACTCAGGCTGGAAGCGTTCCAGCAGCTCCTGCCGCCTCGCGGTGAGTTCGGCGCGCTGTTCACGCAGCGCCTGGATGGTGGGGCTCGACAACACCTCGCTGAGACCCAGTCCGGTTGAAGCCTGCGCTGCGCGCCAGCGCTCCTCGGCGGCGATGCGGCTGGTGCGCGCCTCGGCCAACGAGGCGTTCAGGGCTTCCAGCGAGGAGGCGATCAGCGATCGGCCGCGGTTTGCGCCCCCGTCCGACGTGGCGCTTGCGCTGGGGATGTTGATGATCTGCTGGTTGGAGGCATAGGCGACGAGCTCGCGCTCGGACTCCTCCAAGCGGGCGCGAAGTTGCTCGATGCGTTCTTCAAGGAAGCGACGGGCATAGGACGAGGCTTCGAAGCGACGCTCCAGGTTGGTCGCGATAAAGGTCTCAGTGATGGAGTTGACCACCGCCTGCGCCAGGGCCGGGTCGGCGCTGTCATAGCTGATCGTCACCAAGCGGGAGTTCATCGTTGGCGTGACACGAAGATTGGCGAGCAGTTGATTGACGGCCTGCCGATTGCGTTCGGCCGGCGAGCCTCCATCCTCGTCACTTCGCGGCTGCGCGTTGGCGGGGCTGCGCCGATTTGCTTCGCTAAACTGCGCGTCCTGCGCCAGGCGCAGTCCCGTCACCACACGCTGAGCCAGCGACCGGCTCTTCAACAGGCCATATTGAGTTTGATAAAATTCCTGTGCCGAGTACATGCCTTCGGCCGGAAGAACTCCTTCCACGTCGACGACCTGCGCGGCTTCGCGGTCGATCTGTAGGGTGGCGCTGGCGCGATAGATCGGCGTCGACAGCAGGGTGATCACCACGCCAAGGACCAACGCAACCGCCAGCACGCCGGCAAGTATCCACCAGCGCTTCAACAGAATATGCCAAAGACGGCGCAAATCGATCAGGCCGTCGCCGTCCTGCCCGAACAGGGGACGAGACTCTGCAGCAGAAGAGCTGGTACCGGCCGCGGGAAGCATGGAGGTCATCAGCTTTAATTCAGTACGTTGAAGATGCCGACCAGGAAGCCGCCCAGCGGCGCCAGGTCGCGAATGAGGCGGCGCGCGCGCGCCGTGTCGACGATCACTGTATCGCCAGGAGCAAGCTCAGGGTCAGCAAGCCGGCCCGCTTGAATCTCGCGCAGATCGAAACGCGCAGCGGTTTGTTGGCCTTCGGCCTGGCGCAAGACAACCACGTTTCCGGCGTTTGCGTTCTCGCTCAGACCTTGAGCCTGTGCGATCGCCTGAACCAGGGTCAGCCGCCCCTGCACCGGGAAGACGCCGGCTTCGCGCACCTCGCCTGACACAACCACCCGCTGGCTTTGCGGCGTGGTGATCTGGATGGTGACGTTCGGATCGCGAACGTAGCGCGTCGCATAGGCCCGCTCCACCTCAGCCGCCAGCTCCGGCGGCGTGCGGCCCAAGGCGTCTACGGCCCCTACGAGCGGCAGGTTCAGCTGCCCGTCTCCATCTACCTGCGCCGTACCAGACAGTTCCGGCACGCCGAAGATGTTGACCTGCAACTGATCAAAAGGCCCGATGCGGTAGCTGGGCTGCGGCGTGGTTTGGACAACCGGGGCGGGCAAGGCGACCGGCAGAGGCGCTTCGCGCGTCGCACAGGCGCTCAATCCGCTGCAGAACAGCAGGACAGCAGCACAAGCTGCGCTTGACGTGCGGATCATCCAAAACCTCCAAACCAGCGTCGACGCGCAGGCCTGCCAGCGGGCGCCTGAGCGGGTGCGAGCGCAGGCATGGTTGCTGGCGGCTGATCAAGCAGCACGCCATGAGGCCTAACCGACACCATGTCCCGCGCGGCCTGCTGTCCGAAGCGATCAGCCACTCGTTCGCGTGCTTCCGAAAGCACGGGCCGGCGACGGCGAAGGTTGTGGCCATCGCTGGCAAGGATGTGCACGCGCCCTTCGTCGAGCATCCGATCCGACCAATACTGCGCACGTCGGCCAAACAGGCCCGTGACGGAGCCGCCCGTCAACTGGATCCAGGCGCCCGCCTCGAACACGTCGCAGATGGTCTGGTAGCGGTCCTCAATCCAGGTCAGCCGCTCTGGATGGGTGATGATCGGAACAAAGCCTGCCGCGAGAATGTCGAAGATGACCTCCGCCATGCGGGGCGGCGCCACGTGATGCGGCGGCTCGAACAGGAAGTAGCGTGATCCGCCAAGCGTTGGAATGCGCCCAGTCTGCAACTGCTCAAGCATGTCAGGGGTGAGCTGCGCATCCGCGCCGACTGTCAAGGTCAGCGGGATGTCGGCCTGAGCCAACTGCTCGCGCAGCCGGGTGACCCCATCATGGATGATCTCGGCGGTGTTGTTGTACAGGCCAGGGTAGATGTGCGGGGTACAGGCAAGGGTGGTTACGCCGTCCGCGCACGCCACACGCGCCATAGCCAGGGCTTCTTCCAGGTCCGTGGCGCCATCATCAATGCCGGGCAGGAGATGGCAGTGCAGATCAATCATCGAGTGGATACGCTACGCCCCCCAGCGCCGGCACAAACCGCAAAAAAAAAGCGGCCGAAGCCGCTCTTCTTGACTTCCGTGATCAGGGCTTAGCGGCTGATCGGCTCGTCTTCGTCATCGTCGGCGACGGTCGCCACAACGGCCACCAGACCGCCGGCCGCCAGACCGCCAACCACCAGACCCGTGGTGCTGATCGCTGCCAGCCCCCCAGCAGATGCTGATCCCGCCGCGACGCCAGCGCCGGTCTCAACAGCCTGGCCGCCGCCCGCCACCTGAGCGGCGCAGGGCGAAACCGAAGGAACCGTGAAGGCCTGACCCGCAGCGATCGGCAGCGCGCACCCGTCGGCGAAGACAACCTGGGTGGCCGCAGACGTCCGAACCACGTCACCGGCGCGCAGGATCGAGGCTGCGTCAGACGAGACAAAGCCTTGGCCGCGGTCCACCATCACTTGACCAGCAGCGCCCGACAGGCGCGCGGTCGGCGTTTGCGCTGAGGCGCCCGACTGGGCCGAAGCGCCCGCGGAAACCGCAGCGACGGCAAGAGCAGCGGCGACGACGCTCAGGGACTTCTTCATGGTGGACCTTTCCAACAGACGGCTACCGCAGGTTGCCAAGACGCATAGCACGATGGCGATCGCGTCAGCAACCCCGATTACGTCAAATGAGATGACTGGGGAGTTAAAGGGCGAGCCGGGCAAAAGGTTCAGATCGGCGACGCGTCTCGTAACTCAGAGCGCGCGCCTCAGCGGTGATCCGAGCCGCTATGCGGGCCGCCGGCCTGGCGCCTCACAGCTCCAATCGAGACGACCAGAAACACAGCTGCGACAACAGCCGAATCCCAGAGGGCTTCAAGAACGCTGGGGCCTCGGTTCACGCCGGGCAGGCCCTGGATCACTTCAATCAAGATTCCAAGAAGCGTCAGGCCCCACCACAGCCGCAGAAGCGACGTTCGGGGCAGAGCCGCGGCGGACAGAGCCGCCAGCACCAGAAAGGCTGCACCGTGGCTCAGCCAATCCGAGCCAAGCGAGGGTGCGGACGAGACCGGCAGAAAGGCGGCCGCCAGCACACCCGCGCCCGAGACGATGAGCGCAAGGCGGCTTAAGAGAACAACAAGGCGCGAGTTTGAAAAGGCGGGAGAGGCTATGTTCACGCGCTGTCCTAGCCGACTGGCCCTCAGGCCCGCAACGACCAGCCTCCCGGCTTGCATCGGGATGTGCGGGGATGGTGCAAAGGCCGACCCCTTGGCGCCGAATGGGCGCAACGGCATAGACCTCGGTCGGTGGAGAACACCACAACTGGGGGCGGCGGACATACGATCAACCTCGAGCAGGGTGTCGAGGCAGAATTGCTGATCCGCCGCGCCCGCGGGCCGCTCACCATTCAGGTGCAGATGATCAGCCAAGTCGAGGTGGTCTCGTCGAGCGGACCGGCGCCCGGCGGCAGGTGAAGGGTTCACCTTGCGCCAACAGGGTCGATGGCAAGCGCAACCGGGTGGACATAGACAGCCGCACGGGAGCACGAATCTTACCTCGCCGAATGCGCACGCCAGCGGGTTGATGACCGTCCTGGGCGCCAGGTTGCCGAGCCATGATCAGCGGCCCCGCGAAAACAAACGCTCCAACGCAGACGCCAGCTCCGCCCAGACCTCGCCTTCGCGGCCGTCGCGCCTGGCCTTGATCCGCACCTCCTGGAGCAACAGCTCGCGCTCTACGTAGCGGCTGAGCTTCAGGTATGCGTCGCGCTGCTCGCCCTTGGCGCCACGGGCGCGGGCCTGTAACTGATCAAGCGTCAGATCGCTCTTGAGGCGATTGGCGGCGTCGCACACGACCCGAACGTTGCAGCGAACGTAGCCGCGTCCAGGCTGGATACGGTCCAACGACGGCGAGGCGCCCGAGCGCGGCTGTCCAACAACCAGGGGGGTGCCGAAGGCGGGGCAGGTTGGCGGCAGCACGATGTCGGAACGGTCAAGCCGGAAGCGGATGCCCGCCCGCTTGGCGCGACGTTTCGCCCGCTCCAGCAAGGCCAGCGCCGGTTCGCTGCGTCGCCGGCGGCGCTGGTAGGCCGCCATATAAACCGCATTGCAGCGCAAGCACGTGGCCCGCTTCAGCTTCGATCCGTGAATGGGACAAACAGGGGTAGTTGGCTCAATCTTTGACATGTTAGTCTCCTACATCAAGACGAGTCCACTAATTCAAACTGAGTCAAAAGAGTCAAATTGATGATGAGGCCCCCCCGCAAGAAGCCGGCTGACCACCCGACCGGCGCCCAGCTTCGTGCGGCGCGCGGCCTGCTGAACATGAGCGTTCTGGAGTTGTCAGAGCGCACGGGGCTGGCCGTGAACACAATCAAGCGCGCTGAATCGGTCAACGCCGGCGCCCCGATCAACGCCGCCAATGCCAAGCTGTTGGTCACGACGCTGACCGCCGCAGGCGTCGCCTTCATTGCGCCGTCCGACGGCCTGGGTGCGGGCGCTCGTCTTGTTGATGACGCTCAGCCGGCGCTGAGCCGCAAGCGCAGATCGACGTCCGAAAGCGAAGGCGACTAAGGGCCTTGCGCAGGCGGTCGCGCCCAGAGGCTTAGCAGTTCGCGCATGTTTATGTGCTTACCGGCCTTCTCTGAGCACCAGCTTCATAAAGGCAGCGCTTCGGCCCCACCGCAATCCGGTTCGCATTACCGTGGTGCAAAGAAGGACATGGGCTCTACGCCGAGGGCCACAGCGACCAGGACGGCGGACGTCTTAGGCGAAGCGCATGCGACGCAAACCAGAACGACCGGCGGGGCAAAGGCTGCTGGCCGCGTCCACGCAGGCGCCCTGCGTACGCAGGACGCCCACGATCATCAACAAGGCCGACGCCCACAACAGCGACGTCACGCTGCATCTCAAGGTGCACGGGATGAACAACGGCCAAGTGCTGAGCATCGACGTCCTGCAGGCGAACCGGCTCGCTGATCGCATCGTCCAGGATGAATCCGCCAAACCCGTCAGGGTCAGGAAGCCGGCTGAGCAGCACAACACGAAGAACGGCCGGGGCGCCGCTTTGGCGGACCCAAAGGGACGGCGCCAGAACGGCATTGAGCGGTCCTTCTCGACGCCGCACCTGGCCATCATGTTTTGACGCGGGCGAGTCCGGACCTGTCAAAGCCTGCCCGCCGGCGACTGGCGTCTGGCTCACGCCGCCTGCCCCATCAGATCTTCCAGGTCCGCATCCGGGTCCTGCAGCACAGCCAGAGCGGCGGCTTGCAGAACCACTACGCGCTTGTTCTCGTCCCCATCCAATGCCAGGGCGGCGCTGAGTTGCACGGTGGGGCAATCCTCATAGGCGAGCTGGTAATCGATCGCAGTCACGTCGCCCGTGTCCGATCGGGTGAACATGCGCTCGGCCGCCGGGGGCAAGCCTTCGTTCGCCATCTCATGGAGCGTCTCGATCGCGACGACGACCTCATCCACCGCCAGCGCGCTCAACAGGCCGTTCATCAACCAGAACCGACCTTCCGACCGGGGGTGAGCCGCCGCGATGCGGCAGGCTTCAGCCAGGCACGACAGGACAGGCTGCATCATGGTCGAGGCGCACGTCGGCACGGCGCCTTGGACGCCCGATGCCGGGGATGCGCGCCAGGCGGCGCACCAGGCTTGACCTTCAGCCGTCAACGCCCAACGCGTTTCGCCTTGGGCGCCGGTGAAGGACTGCACCATTCCCTCCCCGGCAAGTTGCTGAAGGGCGGTAGGGACTATGCGGTGTTCGATGGAGGCGTTCATAATGAGGCTCGCTGTTGTGCGGCGGCTTCTTCGACGCCGCCTGTAGGGGGGATTGTGGTTCAAGAGCCGCTGGAGAGCGCGGCATTGACCAGCAACACCCCACACGCGTGGGGACCTCGCCGCTCCGCCAGGGCGCAGCCGCAAATCGTGTTGATTGTCGATGCCGCTGCCCGAAGCGGTTGGCACAAGAGACGGGAACGCCACGTCAGCTTGTTTTCAGATCCTGCCACAAGGCGCAGAGGTTGTCAAGATATCGACCACGCCGCTCCAGTCTTAACGCCGGAACGTTAGCCCGTCTGTCAACACTCTCGCGCCAACTCAGGTCTATCACTGTCCCTTTTACTTCTTTGGAAGCGGCGGCCGACTCCATCACCATGGACCTAGACGGTCTATGGTTGTGGACGGGATCTCGTCTCTACCCGTTCCTTTATGCTGTCTGCTATTTGCTCGGACTGCGTTTGTTGACAGAGGAGACATCAATCCAGCTGACGAAGTCCGAGTTGCATGCGGCGCATTCCCATTCGGCCGAGCCCTGCAACAGGGCGCCGTCGCTGCGCCGGCCCAAGTCAGCGCCACCTTGGCGCCCCCGCTGTTGTGCTGCTCAGACCTGTTCGCGGAGAGGGGTGCAAACGCCGGCCGGGAGCCCTCCGGGAGCTTGTTCCGGAAGGCCCCTTGCTGAGCATGATCGGAGCCGTTCAGCGGCGGCGAACAGCCGAAATGCCTTTGAGTTGGAGACGCTTACAGACGCAGTCACGGTTTCCACCGGGCGTGACAGCCGGGCAGTCACGAAAGGTGGTCACTTTAGCCCTCAAGGGTGACTCGCTACGGGTTTGTTAAGGCCGCTGTCACGTTTTCCACCGGGCGTGACTCACCGCCCGTCGTCTCGCCTGGCTAGGCCGGGTTGGGGGCGCGGCTGGGGCTGGGGGGTTCACCCCCAGCCGCGCCCATCGCGGAACCGCTGGCGCGATCCTTGCTGCGCCGGACCTTGCAACTCCGGGAGGGCCCAGCTTGCGTTATGAAAGATGCGGAAGCGGGATCACGTGCCGCGGTATCCGGCGGGCGTTCGCCGATGAGCTGAACAGCAATCGGCGCCTTGTTGCGCGTCTCGAACAGGCGGTCGGCCATGCCTCAACCTTGTCGTTCGAAGGGGCCTTCATGACAGGCCACGGCACGGATCTTCGGATGATCATTGTCACGGCCGACGGCTCGGATGACGAAATCCACCTGCACGTGGAGATCGACTCCTTCAGCCGTAGCAAGGGCGTGCTTGATCTCGATACGAAGCCGAAGGTGCGCATCTGCCCTAGGCTCAGGACCCATTGATGTGAGGCGTTCGATCTGATTCAGGCTCCGCAGGAGACTGGACATGAGCGATCTGTATTGGCTGACGGACGAGCAGATGGCGCGGCTGCGGCCGCATTTTCCAAGGAGCCACGGCAAGCCCCGGGTTGACGACCGGCGGGTGCTGAGCGGGATCATCTTCGTCAATCGCAATGGGCTGCGCTGGCGTGACGCGCCGGCGGCGTATGGACCGCACAAGACGCTGTACAATCGCTGGAAGCGGTGGAGCGAGGCGGGCGTCTTCCTCAGGATGATGCAGGGGCTGTCCGCCCCGGAGACCGAGCATCAAACGGTGATGATCGACGCAACCTATCTCAAGGCGCACCGCACGGCTTCGAGCCTGCGGGTAAAAAAGGGGGCGTCGGGCGACTGATCGGGCGCACCAAGGGCGGCATGAACACCAAGCTTCACGCCGTCACCGACGCCAACGGGCGTCCGATCAGCCTGTTCATGACGGCAGGCCAGGTCAGCGACTACACGGGCGCCGCGGCCATGCTGGACGGCCTGCCCAGGGCGCGGTGGCTGCTGGGCGATCGGGGCTATGACGCCGATTGGTTCAGGGACGCCTTGCAGGCCAAGGGCATCACACCCTGCATCCCTGGCCGGAAGTCCCGGAGCGAGCCCGTCCGCTACGACAAGCGCAGATACAAACGGCGCAACCGAATAGAGATCATGTTCGGGCGGCTGAAGGACTGGCGGCGGGTCGCCACCCGCTATGACCGATGCCCGACCGTCTTTCTGTCCGCCATAGCCCTCGCAGCCACAGTGCTCTTCTGGCTATGAGTCCTGAGCCTAGCGGGGAACGATTGAGGGCGGTCGCGGGCCTATTCGGCCGCTTATGGTTGGCGAAGTCACACACAGCTCTTTCCCGTCTGCCACTCGACCAGCCGCGCCAGCTGATCCGCGACCTCTGCCCGGCTCTTGGCCAGACGGATGATGGCCGCACGCCATGGGGGCGGAATGGCGGCCTCGCCCTGCGCGGGCAGGCCGACCGGCGCGACCGGACAGCGCAGCAGCTCGGCCGGCGGCGTATCCTTCACCGTCCGCACCACCACCAACGGCTCGGGCGGCGCCTCAGCAGAACCCCTCTTAGCAATCAGGGGCGCGCAGGCCGCCAAGGTCGTTGACAGCGCAAGCCCAGCCAGCGCCAACCGTGTTGTCGTTTTGAACAGCCGCATCGGCCGCCTCCATCCTGGCCACGGCCTCGGCCGTCCGTTTCGACATGGCGGCCGCCAGGGCGGCGTCCGCTGCTTCCTTGCCCACTCGTTCGTCCAGGGCGGCGATCAGCTCGGCCGCCGTGGCCGTGTGCAGATCCCTCTCGACCTTGGCCAGGCGCCGCACCTCGATCAGGCAGGCGGCGCCCCATTGGCGCTTCTTCGCCTCATGCGGGCGAAAGGCCGCGCCCGCCGCCTCGCACGTCTGGTCGCCCCAGCGGATCAGCCCGTCGCGATCCGCCTGGGCTTGCGTCCACAACACATAGAAGACCGCCGCCACCCCGCCGACCATCAGCAGGATGGCGAACTTGCGCCCCTCCCACGCCAGACGCAGCAGGGCGGCGATCATGTCCTGATCCCCGACGAATAGACCGTCCGGCCGTTCACTTTGCGCGCTGTCAGCTTCTGGCCGCGCTTGCCGGGGCCGAAGCCCACGTGCACCCACTCGCCGAACTCTTCGATCAGCTGATCGAAGCCGGTCAGGTGCTTGGCCAGGTGCGCCGCTACCTGGGCGGGCGTGCCGAACCGGGGGCAGATGAAGTCCACCGCGTGGCCCGTCATATGCGCCGACGACTTCGACCCGTCGACGGCCGCATTCACCGCCGGGCTGCGATAGCCCGACAGGACGATGATCGGCTTGTCGTCCAGCAGGGCGCGCACCTTCTCCATGCGGTCGGCCGTCAGGATCAGGGTGTCGATCACCAGCGGCGGCGGGACGTTGCTGATCCCCCGTCGCGCAGCGGTCGCCGAGACGGTCAGCTCGGCCAGTGAGAAATGGTCGGACAGGCGCATCAGCCGTTCCCTCCGGGTCGTTTCAGCCAGGACCGCGCCGCTTCAGGCAGGGCGGCGAACACGCCCTCGATCATCAGCAGCACGGATTTCTCGATCACAGGCGCGGCCTTGATGGCCAGGAAGCCGCCCCAGAAGGCGATCCCGCTGGCCACCGCGACATGCAGATGCATCAGCACCGCCAGCGCCCAGGCGGTGTATCCGGCCCTCATCGTGCCCAGCAGGGCGTGGAACAGCCGCTGGGGCCACGTCAGCCCCTTCTCCCACAGGGCGACAAAGCCGGATCCGACCAGGGCGTGCAGGAACAGGCTTCCCCGCGCATGGTCCCACAGTTCGAAGATGGCGGCTTTCCATTGCATACGATCACAATGCCGCCGCCCGCGAGGGGGGCGGACGCCGCCGAGAGAGCGTGTCGAGGCAATGAGCATCGTCGCTACGAGACGACCGATAAAAGGGCGCGCCAGGCTGCCAACGGCCGATCGAAGTTCGCTCGACGGGCCCGCGCACAATTGCTAGCGGGCTCCGCGATGGGTTGCGCGAGAGACGAACCGGGTTCGTCAGCGCCGGGTAGACCGCAAAAAGCCAGCCAAAGGCCACCGAGCCGGAGGCCGTCGAGGCGTCGCTGAATTAGGCGTCGAGTATTTCAGGGTGCCACCGGTCTCAGCGGCTGAAAAGGATCGCCGCGCAACTCAGAGTGTTGCTAAGATCAAGGTGGTGTGTGATGCCTTGCCGCATGATAACATCGTTTTTGTGCGATCCTCGCCCTGTCTTCACCGCGAATGGCAGGACCTCCACAACGGCCTCTGAACTTACCGAGACCTCGCGCATCGATTTCGACGCTGTGTGTAGTGTACTTCAGTTTGGGGGGATCGTTCCGCCCTTAAGCCCTTGGTGCGATGTCGCGCGGTTGGTGCCGAGCCGACGTTCAACAGCCACCCTGGCCTCAAGCCGCGTTGGAGAAACGCTCGTCGCGGAAACCAGCCCTCAGCAACAAGTCGACCGAGTGATAGCTGCTCTAGACGAGGCGCTCCTGCGGTCGGTAGGCGATAACGATCGACCAGTCCTGCTCTTTAGCGGGGGCGTGGACTCCGGTCTGTTGGCAGCGCGGCTGGTAAGCCTAGGCCGCCACCCACGTTTGTTCAACTACGCCTTTGGGCAAGACGACCCAGAATCCATCTTAGCGGAAGCGATGGCGAAGCATCTCGGACTCGAGATAGAGCGCATACTTCCCGATGGTCAGCCCACTTTAGCCCTCGAGGCACCTGGCAGACTTTATCCTCAGCCATTTGGTGATCATTCTGTAGTCCCAACGTCAGATCTGGCGCGCCAAGTCATGTCTCGGATCGATCCTGGTCAGGTGATCATCGAGGGGATCGGAGCCGACGGGTTATTCGGCCTCCGTCAAAAAATCGCTAGTTGGCGACGGGTTTACCAGCTACCCCCGCCTCTAAGAAAAGCGGCAGCATTTCTACTCCAAGGAAACCTTGCGGGCGGTCGCTTGGAACCGATTGCTAAGATCCTGAAGCGATCTGCGGATCTCCCCATGGCCGCTGCCATCATTGCTCAAAATCCCTTTTCGGGCGTAGCTTATGCCGCGTCTCCTCGCGTGCGCTCGGCGTTCTCGAGTTGGATCGGTTCAGATGCCGGCATCGACGCTGATGCAGCTATAGTGCTCGCTGACCTTGCACTCACCTGCTCCAACGTCTTCGCGCAGAAAGATATCTCACTCTATGAAAGCGCCGGCCATGTAGTTGCATTACCGTTTCTCGACGAGATGCTCGTTGAAAGCTTGATCTACGAAGCGCCGCACTGGCCGACGACAGAACCAAAAGCGCCTTTGAAAGCAGCTTTGGCTCGGCATGTTCCCGCAGAGATGGTTTATCGCAAGAAAGTGGGCTTCGCAGAGAGTCGCCCAAAGGTGTTCGATACGCCCGAGTTTTCGAATTACCTACATGAAGCTATTGAGGGGCCGCTTTCTGAACTGCTAATTCGACCCCATGTGCAGTCTATGTTGTCCGCCGTCAGGTCAGGAGATAAGCTCCCTGCTCAGACTTTGAACTTCTTGTGGTCCCTGACCTTCACGGATCGCTGGTATAAAACGGCCAATACATAGCTCATGAGTAACCCGTAGCGCCGTGCTCGTTCTTCCGCTCGCGACGGGGACATACAGGTTGATCAGCACCGCCAGCGCCCAGGCCGTATATCCTGCCATCATCGTGCCCAGCAGGGCGCCGAACAGACGCTGGGACCACCCGATCAGCGCGTGCAGGAACAGGCTGTTCCGCGCATGGCTCCACCAATCTAAAAGTATGGCTTAGTGAAGGTAGGCGTATGGGCGTCATGCGGATCGCCTGTCCAGATGTGACTGGACTGGCGACGGGGGCGGCGCATCCGGCCAATCGGAACTTTGATCAAGGCGGCAGATGCAGGCCCGCGCCTGAGCAGGGGCTTGATCCATTTGAGCGCTTCATGGCTCAGGGTCAGCCGACATGGCCTCGAAGCGGGTGTAGGAAACGGCTCTGGGAAATCCTTGAGCCGCCGGGATCTTTGGAGGGCTGGAGTCGATCGTTGGTGGCGTCATAAGCCGAAAACGGCTATTTTCGAAGGGTTTGGCGACCTAGTCACACGCTTTCCACCGGGCGTGACTCGAATGTTGTCACGAAACGGCGGGGTTCAGTCATGAAACGTGGTCACGTTACACCTCATCTGTGACTCCTTAACCGATCGTTGGGTGCGCCTAAGCTGTTGTTAAGGCCGCAGTCACGTTTTCCACCAGAAGTGACTCAATGCCCGTCATTTCGCCTGGCTGGGCCAGGTTGGGGGCGCGGCTGGGGCTGGGGGTTCACCCCCAGCCGCGCCCCACCGCGGAGCCGCTGACCCACTTCCTGCTGCACCAGGCCCTGCAGCCCTTGGAGGGCTCAGCTTGCGTTATGAGAGATGCGGGAGCGGTATCACCTGCCCGGGGTGCACAGCTCCACCTGCAGGACCTGGCGCTTTGTGAGAATGCCGCCCCAGGCGCTGCAGTGCAGCGCCTGGGGCATGCCTCAACGCTGGAAGAGGGTTGTTAGCCACTCTGGCGCGCGGTTGGCGATGGACAGGGTCTGAAGCGCCAATTGGGTTCTCACCTGAGCGGCCTCGAGGCGCGCCGCTTCTTTGGACAGATCGGCGTCGATCAGATTGCCGACCCCGGCGGTGAGCGCCGCCTCCTGCTTGGCGGCCTGTTGCTGCAGTCCGCTGAGATGCGCCTGCAGGGCGCCAAAGTGGGTCCCCGCTTCTATTCCCTGGGCAACGGCTGCTGAGATGGCGCTCAGCATGGCTTGAGGGTCGCCCCAGTCGAGAGGGCGAAGTCCTAAACCCGAAGCGCTGAGATCGCGATGCTGCACGTCCAGTGAACCGCCGTTCGGGTCCTTCAAAAAGGCTGTCGTCCTTTGCACCGTTCCGAGCACAACGCCTGTGCTGGCGCCGCCAAGCTGGGTCGGAGGCGTCGGATCCGGCGCGTCCGGAGCATCAAGGGTCAGGGAAGTCACCGTCCAGCCGCCTGGCGTCTGGCTGTTTGGATTGAAGCGAAACTCGAGCTGCGAACCGCGTGCCGGATCGTAGTCAAAGGAGAGCGTGCTTGGCTCTGCAACCGGCGCCCCATCCCCAACCGCCGCTCCGTTGCGAGCATACGGCTGGCCGCTTGCCGCCACCCGGACGCCATTCTGCCAGACCTCGACCACATCGGCGTCGGCGTAGGGCTCCACCGTCAGGTTCACCCGTCCCGCATAGTCGCCGGCGGCGACCACGTAGGTTCTGGACGCGCTTGTCTCGGCATTGGTTTCCGGCGTGAGGGGCGGCGCCGAACCTACGAAATCGGCATCGTCCCAAGCGGTGACGCGCACCTCACCGGTTACGGTGGACTTCTTGGTCGGCGACGGCTGTGGCGTTGCGGGGTCCTGAAGAACCAGGCCGCCAACCACCCAGGCGGCGCCGGGGTGTGGATTGGTCTCGTTGAAGCGAAACTCCAGCACATCTCCACGCGCCGGATCATAATCGAAGCTGATCACCTGCACGCCGCTCATTGCGGCGCCCGGCGGCACTGCGGCGCCGCCTGGCGCATAGGGCTGACCCGACGCTGCAACGCGCGCGCCATTTTGCCAAACTTCCACGACGTCAGGCGTCAGTGCGGCGTCGAACAGCAGATCGACACGCCCGCTGAGCGCGCCGGCTTGGACCGGGACCGTGTTTACGCCATTGGCGGCGGGCGCTCCCGAGCTCTCCAGCGTCAGCGGCGTGGCGGGCGGATGGGCGTGCTCTGAGCGCGAGCTCACCACAGTGTCGGCCGAGTTCAACAAGGCCACCTTGCTGTTGGCGCCGCCGCCCGCGATGCGGAGTTCCACGGTGCTGCCGGCCGTAGGATCGTAGTTGAAGCCAAGCGTCTGGCGACCCGTCGCTGGCGTTCCTGGAGAGACAGCCCCCGATGCTGCGGTCGCCTGACCTGTGGCGGCTACGCGCACGTCGCCCTGCCAGACCTCGACAACATCAGCTTCCGAGAAAAGATCCAACGGGAAATCCACATACCGCGGCGAGTCTCCCAATACAAAGCGCACGGTTTGGCCGCCTGCATAGAGGGTCTGTCCGCGACTGACCTGAGTTCCGGCCGCAACGGCTTGCATCTGCGGCAAGGCGCTGGCGAACCCATCCGGCGTAAGCGGCGAATAAGGCAGGGTGTAGCGATCAACGCTTGTGAAGGCCTGCTGGACCGACACGTCCGCCGAGCCGGCGTTCATCACCGTCTGAAAAGACTGCGGCGTCAGGGGCGGCACAGGAAAGCGATAAGTCGTCGTCGGGCGTCGCTCGACCACACCGGGCACGCCAGGCGTCAACAGATTGACGCCATTGAAATGGCTGTTGGCCGCCATCCGGTCGATGGCGCTGAGGCCGGCCTCAACGTCACGACGCAACGCATCCTTGTCAGCATCGCTCAACGCAGGATCGGCGAAGGCGATCAGCGCGCCTTGAACATCCCTCAGCACCGTGTTGATCAGGTTGGTAGCGGATGTGGCTGTATCGAGGATCGATTGACCACGATCAAGCGCCTGCCCCACCACCTTCCATGCGCCTGTCTGAACCTGCATCGCCTGGCTGATGACGTACAGCGCGCCGTTGTCTGCAGCGCTTGTCACCGCAAGGCCGGTCGCGGCCCTGCGTTCCCGCAGCGCCAGATCCGCCCGAGCAGTATTCAGCGCCTGCAGCGCCAGCAATGCGGACCGGTTGGTGTTGATCGAGTTCAAGGGATCGTGGGTGCGGCGCCGTCGCCCAATGACGGAACGGATTCCTTAGCATGCAATCCTCGCCTCGTCCTTCGGCTTGAGCTTGGCTCGATTGCGCGCAGCGCTTCTCCTCCTTCGGCAGAGATGTCTGCGAAAGGAGCCGCCTCCTCCGGGCCGCATCTGCTCGGCGATGCTCGATCAGGTGTTCGTCGTTCCTTTCAGCCAGCCTCGCAGGTCTTGCTCCGGAGACGGTAAGCAAACCGTCCGCCATTCCACCTTCCTTTCGGGCCGCTGCAGAGATCCAGAGACAAAAGCGCGGCGGCGGAAGTTGATCGTGATTTGAGCATTAACCCTGGCAACACAAAGGTTAATCTCTCCCAGGATGATGCGAGCCAGCCAGCGCCGGTGCGATGTCCATCGGGTCCGCTGTTACCGGAGCAAGACGCGCATGCGTCGGTTCCCCAGAGGCTGACGCGGCGAATGTCGAGCCAAGGCCCGTCAGCCTGAGCCGGAAGCGGTTCAGGCGTTGATCTCGACGGTCACGTTGCACCGACGTTGACGGGCCAAGCCGTCGCTGAAGTCCATGCGCGCCGGCGCCACCGGCGCCCATCGCCCGCAGAACTTTGCCGAGCTGGGCAGGGGCGCGGCTGGGGCTGGGGGGTTCACCTCCAGCCGCGCCCTTAGAGGTCTCCCCGAAGGGCCTGATCGAGTCACGAAATTCATCCGCGAGGCTCAAACCCCCGCCAGTGTTGATTTCCGCTGTCACGATACGTCCGATCTGTGACTCAGCCCTGTCACGATAGGCGGAAATGACGGGGTGTCGGCGGGGGCGGCGCGGAGGCGGGCTGAGCGGTGCGATTTTGGCCGATTTCTGCGTTTTTCGTGACTGCCGGGATGATTTTTGGGCAGGCTGTTCCGGTTTCGTGACTCGGTCGATGACCGTCCCAGTCACGATTGCCGGGGCGATTTCGCTGTATTTGTTGAGGATTTTCAGGGGCGTTTGACCGGGTGCGAGGCGGGGTGCGCTGTGAAACATCGCCTCGGGGTGTTTTTGAAGGGCGATCGGAAAACGTGACAGGGGTCAAACGGTTGAAAAGGCAGGGTTTTTGAGCGGATGCCAAGCCCTTAGTCACGTTACATACGAAGGGTGACTCAAATAGCTGCGCTAAAGACGCAAACTGAGGTAAATAGCGCATTGTGGGGCGCGGCTGGGGCTGGGGGGGTCACCCCCAGCCGCGCCCCCGGCGCGGGCGCGCGGCGCGAGCTTTGCCGCGCTGCCCGATCGAACGAACTGCCTTCAGTCGAAGGCCAGCGCGATCTCATCTCTGCGCCGGCGAGATGGCTGGCGCCTCGCCTGCTATGGCCGTGATCAATCTGACGAGTAGCTCGCGCTGAAGCTTGAACGCCGTCGATTTCCATGGGCATCCAGTTAACTGTGCAGCTTATCAGTATCTTCAAGGCTTCTGTCTCACATGGTTGCAGACCAACGTCGGGGAGATTCGATGCGTAAAATCGCCTTGTTGCTTTCCGCCCTCTCGTTAGCGGGGTGCGCCACTACCTACGGAGAGATGGGTTTTGGGGGCGGAGTCGCTGCTGAAAGGATCAGTGCGGATACGTTCCGAATCAAGTCGCGAGCTAGGCTCAGGACCCATTGATGTGAGGCGCTGGATCTGATTCAGGCTCCCGAGGAGTCTGGATATGAGTGACCTATATTGGCTGACGGACGAGCAGATGGAGCGGCTCCGGCCGCACTTTCCCAA